>NZ_KV792040.1:0-127938 GCF_001808085.1 Staphylococcus sp. HMSC14C01 | reverse complement strand
CTATTTTGTTAGGAATTATGTCCCAGCCTCTTCTTTTAATTAATTTAAACATTTTATATTATTCTAATCGCTTAAGTTGATTAATTAATTTTTGACCTTTAAAGTACATGCCAGCATATTCTCTATACAGCATTATCATTAATTCTGACATTTCATCTAATAAAGCTTGGTTAATATTAAAATGATTCATTTTATCAATTGGCAACTTTTGTAAAATATCCAATAAATAAAATGTTTTATTGGATAGCTTTAAGGCATAAGGATCATTATTTAATACAGTTTCTGAGATGGTCCCATCATATTTAAAACTGTAAGCAATAAGCTTAGATTGATCAGTATCACCAGTAATTGCACAATAATCGAAAAATGCGCCAAAACCAAATTTATTCATACATTTCAATAATACGATAATCGACATTAATTGAGCAGAATTACCTTCTGAAATTTTATTGAGTACAAATTCTAATAACTTATAATGATATAAAGAAACTTCATTTGGTTCTAATGATCGATCTATTGCTTCGACGCATAAAGTCGCATAACTACTATCAAAAATATCTAATCGTAATTGATAATATTGGTTTATGACATCAATAGAACTGAGCGTTCCCATACCTTTCCATTTATTATAAATAAATAAGCCATACACAAAGAGTTGTGTATGAGCTTGCAAGCCGGTTTTAGATTTCTTAGCACGTCTTACCATAATAGGAATTTTAGCACCATGCTCGTTTAATATTGTAATAATTTTATCGGATTCACCATAATCTACTGATTTTATGATAATTCCTTTTTGTTTTTCTAACAATGCATCTCACCGGCTTTCCTATTAATTTAAACGTTAATCTTGATCTTCAACATATCCCATTTGACGAATAAAGTTTACTTTATTTCTCCAATCTTTCTGAACTTTTACCCATAATTCGAGGTAAACTTTTGATCCGAGAAGCATTTCAATATCACGTCGAGCTCTTTTACCGACTTCTTTAAGTTTTTTCCCACCCTTACCTATAACAATTCCTTTTTGAGAATCACGTTCAACAAAAATAGTTGCTTCAATTCTTACTCTTTCTTCACTTTCCTTAATCATTCTATCTACATTTACCCCTATTGCATGGGGGATTTCTTCACTTGTTAGATGTAAGATTTTTTCTCTAATAATTTCGCCTACTACAAATTGTTCTGGATGATCCGATATTTGATCATCAGGGTAATATTTTGGACCTTCAGGTAAATAATCTTTAAGTACATCGATAAAGTGATCCACATTCAATCCTTCAAGTGCCGAAATTGGCACAATTTCAGTAAAATCCATATAGGTTTTATATTTTTCAATCTTAGGCATAAGTGCATCTGGATGAACTAAATCAATTTTATTTAACACTAGAAATACTGGTGTTTTAACATTTTTTAGCATTTCCATTATATATTCGTCACCACGACCAATATCTTCATTTACATTTACCATAAACATAATAGCATCAATTTCTGATAGTGTATTTTTAGCTACACGCATCATATAATCTCCTAATTTATGCTTAGGTTTATGAATACCTGGTGTATCTAAGAAAATGATTTGAGCATCTTCTCTTGTCATTACTCCCTGAATTTTATTTCTTGTTGTTTGAGCTTTATCTGACATAATTGCAATTTTATGTCCAATGACTCTATTCATAAACGTGGATTTTCCCACATTCGGTCTCCCTATAATAGATACAAATCCTGATTTGTGTTCTGTCATTTATTCTAAATCCTTTCCCGAAAAGCCGTGAGGTAATAGTTCTGCTACAGTTGACTTAATCATCTCACCTTTATGATTTGTCATATACACAGGCATGTCGTCATCACAGAGTTCTTTTAATACTTGACGACATGTTCCACAAGGTGATGACGGATGTTCAGCGTCAACGGTAACTGTTATTGATTCAAAATCTCCTGGTCGATAGCCTTCTGAAATTGCAGCTACTAAACTAGATCGTTCTGCACAAATCGTTGCTGGATAAGCTGCATTTTCAACATTTGCTCCATAAAAATGGCGACCGTCTTTTGTTTTTAAATATGCACCTACTTTAAAATGACTATACGGTACATAAGCACGTTGTTGAGCTTTTCTAACTTCTTGAAAATAATGTGATTGATAACTCATTTTATTGTCCCCTTTAAAAAAAGATGTGAGGTATAAAAATCATTAAACCCATAATTAGTGCAAAGATTGAAACAACCATAACACTAAAGGCGGCAATATCTTTAGCTTGTTTAGCTAATTCGTGATAGTCAGAAGTAACTAAATCTACGACGCATTCTATAGCTGTATTCACAGCCTCAAGCGTAAGTACCAAAGTGATGCTTAACAAAATAAACAACCATTCTACAGTTGAAAGTCTTACGATAATTCCTAAAATGATAGCTATGAATGCGAATATTAAGTGTATTAGATAATTGTGATCTTTTTGAAGAAGTGTTTTTAAACCATCAAAAGTGTATTTAAATCGTTTTAAAAATTTAATCTCTAGTCAATCCATATGCGTTTAAAATTTCTTTTTGGCGTCCAAACATTTCTTTTTCATCTTCTTCATTCATATGATCATATCCTAATAAGTGTAAAAAACCATGTAAAGCTAAAAAACCAAGTTCTCTTTCAAATGAATGATTATAAGATTCAGCTTGTTCCTTAGCTACATCAGTACAAATAATAATATCTCCTAACACTCTAGGAATATCTAAACCAATAATATCTGGTTCATCTTCTTCAAGTGCAAAAGAAATAACATCAGTCACTCTATCTTTATCTCGATAATTTTTATTTATTTCTTGAATTTCATCTTTATCTACAAAAGTAACTGACAATTCAGCATCTTCATGAATGTTTTCTTTTTCTTTAGCAAAGTTAATTAAGTCTTCGATTTGATGATACCATTCATCTTTAACTAAGTTTGTATGATCATTGAAATCAATCGTAAACATTTAATTGTCTCCTTCATAACGTTCGATAATTTTACTTACTAATGGGTGTCGTACTACATCACTTTGATCTAGTTCCATTATATTTATTCCTTTAACACCACGAAGGTTCTTAATAGCTTCTTTTAATCCACTTTTAACACCTTTTGGTAAGTCAATTTGAGTTTGGTCTCCAGTTACAACCATTTTTGAACCAAATCCTAGACGAGTTAAAAACATTTTCATTTGTGCATGTGTTGTATTTTGAGCTTCATCTAAAATGACAAATGCATCATCTAGAGTTCTACCCCTCATATACGCTAAGGGAGCAATTTCAATTGTACCTCGTTCAATAAAACGTGCTGTTTGTTCTCTACCTAGGACAGTATTTAAACCATCATAAAGAGGTCTTAAATATGGATCAACTTTTTCTTTTAAGTCTCCTGGTAAGAAACCTAATGATTCACCAGCTTCTACAGCTGGTCTTGTTAAAACAATTCTTTTTACTGTTCCTTTTCTTAATTGTTTTGCAGCATAAACAACTGCAAGGAAAGTTTTACCTGTTCCAGCAGGACCTATACCAAACACTAAATCATTACGTTTCATAGCATTAATATAAAGACGTTGCCCCATTGTTTTTGCACGAATTGTTTTACCAAAGGCATCTTTAGTAATCTCTTCATCATATAAATCCAATAGATATTGAATAGTGTCATTTTTAGCCATCTTTATGGCAGCCTCAACATCTTTTAATGTAATTGAATGTCCTAACTCAATTACCTTTAATAAATTTTTAAGAACTAATTCTGCTTTTTCAACATGCTCTAATACTTGACCTTTTACTGCAATTTCTTGCCCACGAGCATGTATGATAACATCAAATGCTTCTTCAATCGATTTTAAATGTTCATCATTATTACCAATTAAAGCTTGAGAATGGTTGATGTTATCTATTTGAATTATTCCTGGCATAAAAGCGCTCCTTTTCACATAAAACATATTCATTAATAATTAATCTTTCATATAAATTTTACTAAACAATGATAAAGTATACAAATTTAAATGTTTTGAATGAATAATTAACCTAAGATAATATAACATAATAAAAAGTACCAAGAACAATATGTGTTTTAGGCGCATCTTAACATATTAGGAGCATAAATAAAGAGACTTCCACGTAGAAAGTCTCTTGTAAAGGTCAGAATGAAACAATAAATGTTGTCTTATTCTTTTATTTATAACCCTTATAATTTTTTAGGTTTATTTAGTATTTCTTGCCAAATAATCCCATCAACTATCGGGTCATTGTCAAATTGAAACGTTTGATGTGTCATATTTTTTTCAATAGATTTACTATTGAGTAATTGATTCAGTTTATAACGTTTCGTTTTTTCAGATAAGTACTTATCATTAATAATTTCTTTAGCTTTCTTTTCAATTAAAGAAAGTTGTTTTTCTTTTTCTTTGTCAATTTCAGATCTCACATTAAATAATTCTTTTGATAGCGAGTCTTCTAACTGTTTTTTAATATCTTTTTCACTTTGAGATCTCTCTCGTGAAGTTGAATCACTATCTTTAGAAGGCACTTTTTCGGTATGAGATTGTTTAGTTTCAAACCGTTTTAATTCTCCACGAGGATGTTCAGTCTTAACTTCTTTTTTAAGATTTTTATCACTGTGAACCGTTTCTTTTTTAGAAGATGGTTTTGGTGATGATGTTTTTTTATTTTGTTCTTCTTCATCAAATTCTGATGCCATCTCATTAAAAGCTTCTTCTATCTGTTCAAAAATACCTTTTTTTCTTGGTGTGTTTTGCGTAGGTCTTTGTGTATTTTTGTGTGGAGGCGTTTGATTTTTTCGTTGTTCATGACTTTTATCTCTCATTGCACTAATACCAGTAACAATCACAGAAATAACGAATATAAGAATTCCAATATTCATTTAATCACCCCTCTATTTAATTTGGTGATTCATCGTCATTTTGTTCGGTACGTTTATTAATAGCGTTTCTCATACCTGTATCTGCTTCTACATTTTTTAAATTATAGTAATCTTTTACTCCAATATTACCTTTACGTAAAGCTTCAGCCATCGCTAGTGGTACTTCTGATTCAGCTTCTACTACCTTAGCACGCATTTCTTGAACACGTGCTTTCATTTCTTGTTCAGAGGCAACAGCCATAGCACGTCGTTCCTCAGCTTTAGCTTGAGCAATATTTTTATCTGCGAGTGCTTGTTCCGTTTGTAAATCAGCGCCGATATTTTTACCGATATCTACATCTGCAATATCAATTGATAAAATTTCGAATGCTGTTCCTGAATCCAATCCTTTACTTAATACTGTTTTAGAAATATTATCAGGATTTTCTAGTACTTGTGTATGATGTTCACTAGAACCAATTGTGGAAACAATACCTTCACCAACTCGTGCAATAATTGTTTCTTCTCCAGAACCACCTACAAGTCTAGAAATATTAGCTCTTACTGTAATTCTAGCTTTAGCTTTAACTTCGATACCGTTCATCGCAACACCGGCAATAAAGGGAGTTTCGATTACTTTGGGATTAACAGACATTTGAACAGCTTCTAAGACATCGCGTCCTGCTAAGTCTATTGCGGCACCTCTTTCAAAAGGTAAATTGATATCTGCACGTTGAGCTGCTATGTTGGCATCCACTACTCTATCTACATTACCACCAGCTAGATAATGAGATTCCAATTGATTTGTTGTTAAATTTAGTCCTGCTTTATGAGCTTTAATAAGAGGACCTATCACTTTACGAGGAGATACTCTACGAAGTCGCATTCCTACAAGTGTAGCAATACTAACTTTTACACCTGCAGCAATAGCGGAAATCCATAATCCGACTGGTACAAATGAAAATAATAATAATAAAGCAACTATTATAATAATCGCAATAATTATAATTCCAATATTTAACATTGACTTTACTCCTTTTATATTTTTATTTCTCTTACAACTACTCTACTACCTTCTACCTCTAAAATTTTTACTTTTTTATTTCTCAAGATAAATGTACCGTCAGAAACAGCATCAATTCTTTTGTCATCTAAAGTTATGATTCCAGCAGGTCTTAAATCAGTAGTAGTATACGCAGTTTTTCCCACTAAGTAAGAACGATCATCATGAGATCTATAACCAGCTTCTGTACTCGTTGAATCATTCAATATCACTTTATCAAAAAATGGTATTTTACGATTAAACACTTTCACCAAAATCACCCATTCTATAATAGAAAGTATTAAAGCGACAATAACATTAAAGAGCATAACTAAAATATTATCTCCTAACATAATCATACTAACAATAATAAGCACTATTCCTATAATTCCAATTACTGCTCCAACAATGAATAGTTCTATTATTACTAAGATGATACCTATGAAAAACAATAAAATTGAAATCAAATTGACATCGCCATTAATTAAAAACCCTAGAAATAGAATAAGTAACGCTAGAGAAGCTAAAATACCTAAAATATTTATCCTTTTAGAATAAAGTTGATATAAAAAACCTAAAAAGATAATACATGTAAGAATTAATAAAACAATAGGATTAACAATGATATTTGACATATCACCCAACCATGAATGATTCAATGAAGCAAAAGTATTCTCGATATGTATCAAATTTATACTTATCATTATCTCACCTCGCTCTCAATTAAATTATACATGAAATAAATACTATATTATAGTATTACAATTGTATAAAAAAACTCTCAATTAGTTTAACTAATTGAGAGAATATATATATAATTAACATTCATGTTGAGGGAGTCAACAGAGCTATTAATTATTTGAATTTACGTTTACGTGCAGCTTCTGATTTTTTCTTACGTCTTACACTTGGTTTTTCGTAAAATTCACGTTTACGTACTTCTTGGATAGTACCACTTTTAGATACTGAACGTTTAAATCTACGTAATGCATCTTCTAGTGATTCGTTTTTACGTACTACTGTTTTAGACATCTGTATTTCCCTCCCTCCAAATATCAACGAAACTTAAAGTCAATAATTGCATAGAAATAATTAACTATGCTTTATTTAGTATAATATATGAAATAATTATGGTCAATTATAAATCTTTATAATTTCAAAAATTTATAATAATACGCCTTCTTCAGTTTTATTAGTAGCATGATTAACGATTCTAACTGCACTACCAATGTTAATTGGATAATCAGCTTTATTAATTTTAACTTTAACAATCTCACCGATTAAATCCTCACTACCCTCAAATTCAACTTTCATATAATTATCTGCGTAACCTACTAATGTATCTTTTGTTTCTCCTACTTCTTCTGGAATCACTTCTAAAACTTCATTTTCAAATTTTGATGCGTATTCTTTAGCAAGTTGGTCACTTAAAGCAATAAGTTTATGTACACGTTCATTTTTAATTGACTCATCAATTTGATCATCCATACGTGCAGCAGGTGTACCAATACGTTGTGAATACGGGAAAACATGTAACTCTGAGAATTTATGTTTAACTATAAAATCATATGTTTCTTGGAATTCTTCTGCAGTTTCTCCTGGGAAACCTACTATAACATCACTTGTAACCGCTAAATCAGGTAATGCATCATGTAACTTTGTTAGTCTTTCAGAAAAATGTTCCATAGTATATTTACGGCGCATACGTTTTAATACTGTATCTGAACCTGATTGTAATGGTACATGTAAATGTCTAACCACTTTATTAGAATTTTTTAGAACATCAATGACTTCATCAGTAAGTTGACTGGCTTCAATTGAAGAAATTCTAATTCTTTCTAAACCATCAATTTCCTCAAGATCTCTGAGTAATTGAGCTAAATTATAATTTTTTAAATCTTGACCGTATCCACCGGTATGAATACCAGTTAATACAATTTCTTTATATCCAGATTGAACTAATTGTGTTGCTTGTTCAACTACTTTTTCAGGATCTCTAGAGCGCATTAAACCACGTGCCCATGGAATAATACAAAACGTACAAAAGTTATTACAACCTTCTTGGATTTTTAGAGATGCACGAGTTCTATCCGTAAAATAAGGTACATCTAATTCTTCATATGTACGATTTTTCATAATATTTCCAACACCATTAATTGGTTGACGTTCTTCTCTAAATTGATCAATATAACTAAGTAATTTATGTCTGTCTTGAGTACCAACAACGACATCTACGCCTGGAATCTCCATAATTTCAGCAGAAGATGTTTGTGCATAACAACCTGTAACACATACTACTGCATCAGGATTACGACGTATTGCTCTTCTAATGACTTGTCTACTTTTTTTATCACCTGTATTAGTCACGGTGCAAGTATTAATGACATATACATCTGCATTAGTTTCAAAATCTACTCTTTCATAATTAGCATCTTTAAATAATTGCCATATTGCTTCAGTTTCATAATGGTTTACTTTACAACCTAAAGTATGAAACGCTACTGTTGCCATTTAATTCACCCCATCAATTCTTTCTCAAAACTTATAGCACTAAGTGCATATAGTGGCGCAGTTTCTGCTCTTAATATTCTAGGGCCTAAACCAATGTTTAAGCTTACCTCCCTAAAGAGATCAATTTCCTTATCGGAAAAACCACCTTCAGGTCCAAATATGATTAACACACGATCATTCGTTTGAAAGTTGTTTAAAATATTTTTAAATCGACTTTTTTCACCATGCTTGGCTTCGTCTTCATATGCTATTAACACATAGTCATAATTATTTATGGTATCATAAATTACTTTTAAATTCGACTGAAATTTAACATCTGGAATAACAAGTCTATAACTTTGTTCAGCAGCTTCTTTTACAATCTTTTGCCATCTATCTATTTTCTTTTGTACCTTGTTCTCTTGTAATTTAACTACAGATCGATCCATACCCACTGAAATAAAATGATTGGCACCCAATTCTGTACTTTTTTGAAGCAACCATTCATATTTATCAGCTTTTATTAAACCACTACAAATCGTTACATCAACTGGTAATTCAGTGTCAATATCTAATTGGTTTATTGGTAAAACTTCAATTTGATTAGAACTTATATGTGTAATTTCAGTAATAAATACTTTTTTATCATTAAAATTAATTATAATTTTGTTACCAATCGTATTTCTCATTACATTTTTGATATGATGTATATCTTCTTCATTGGTAATAAAAAAACGCTGATGAGAATCAGCGTTTTGATTGATAAAGTATCGTTGCAAATTATTCACTCACTTTCTGACCAACAATGCAAACCCATCCATTGTCATGATTGATTGATACAATATTAAATCCAACACGCTTCATATGTGACAGTATATCTTCATGTTTTTCTTCTATAATACCTGAAGTTATAAAATAACCATCTTCATTTAGTGTATTATAAGCATCTTCAATCATTTCATCAATAATATGAGCTAAAATATTTGCGATAACTACATCAAATTTTTCATTTTCTTCTTTTAATAAATTACCGGGAATTGCTTCAATAGCATTTTCGCAATGATTTTTTCTAAAATTCTCCTTAGCCACACCAACAGCCATTTCGTCTATATCTAAGGCTTTAATTCTTTTAACACCTAATAAGTGACTAGCGATACTTAATATACCAGAACCTGTACCTACATCAATAACTGAAGAATCTGGTGTTACATAAGTTTCAATCGCTTTTAGACACATACTTGTTGTTGGATGATCTCCAGTACCAAAAGCCATTCCGGGATCTAATTCTATACACAATTCATCTTCTGATTCTTTTGAATAATCTTCCCAACTTGGAACAATCGTAAATCTCTCAGAAGCTCTAAAAGGATGAAAATAGTTTTTCCATTCATTAGCCCAATCTACTTCAGCAATAGTCTTTGCTGAAAACTCAACTACTGAATCATCTATAAGGTCCAAATTTAATATTTCATTTTTTAATTTATTTTTAAATTGAGTGTTATATTTCAATTCGTTAAAGTATGCTTTTAATCTCACACCTTGTTCAGGATAATCTTCTTTTTTTAATTCGTAGATTTCACCAAATTTATCAGTAGGTTGATTAATTAAATCATATGAATCTTCTATAACTACTCCATTTGAACCATAGTTTTCTAATATGTTAGTGACTAAAGGTTCAACTTCATGATTTACAGTGACTGCAAATTCTGTCCAGTTCATGATTATTCACCTCTAAAGAATTTACGAGCTTTGTCTTTAAAATTAGAAGGTTGTTCTTCCGGATTTTCACCACTGATTTCCGCAAATTCTCTCATTAATTCTTTTTGTCTATCAGTTAGTTTATTTGGTGTGACAACTTTTATATTAACAAATAAATCACCATGTCCATATCCATGAACATTTTTAACGCCTTTCTCTTTAAGACGGAATTGTTTACCAGTTTGAGTACCAGCAGGAATTGTAAGCATAACATTACTGTTTAGAGTTGGTACTTTGATTTCATCGCCAAGTGATGCTTGTGGGAAGCTAATGTTAAGTTCATAGAATAAATCATCGCCATCTCTTCTAAATTTATCAGAAGGTTTAACACGGAATACTACATAAAGATCACCATGAGGACCGCCATTTTCACCAGGTGCACCTTCACCAGCAAGACGGATTTGTTGTTCATTGTCTACACCTTCAGGTACAGTTACTTCTAATTTTACTGTTTTATTTTCAGTCCCTTTACCATGACAAGTTGGACATGGTTCTTCAAATTCTTGACCACTACCCTCACACTTAGGACAAGTTTGCTCAGTTCTTACGCGTCCTAAAATTGTATTTTGTTCAACAGATACATGTCCTGAACCATGACAATAGCTACATGTTTTTTTACTTGTGCCTGGTTTAGCACCATCACCATGACATGTATGACAGGTAACATCTTTTCGAATAGAAATTTCTTTTTTAGTACCAAAAACAGCTTCATCGAATTCTAAAGTCATAGTGTATTGTAAGTCGTCACCTTTTCTAGGTGCATTTGGATCTCTTTGACGTGAACCACCAAAGAATGAGCTAAATATATCTTCAAAGCCTCCACCGAAGCCACTGAAGTCTTGTCCACCAAATCCTTGACTACCAAATCCACCTTGGGCACCGCTATGTCCAAATTGATCATAATTTGCACGTTTATTGTCATCACTTAGAACTTCGTATGCTTCAGAAATTTCTTTAAACTTTTCATCGGCGCCTTCTTCTTTATTGATGTCCGGATGATATTTTTTTGATAATTTACGATATGCTTTTTTTATTTCATCTTTTGAAGCATCTTTACTTACGCCAAGAACTTCATAATAATCTCTTTTAGCCACAAGTATCTCTCCCTTTCTAAATTTTATAATTTAAACACATACTCAAGTATCTTAACTATAAAAGAAAAAGTCAAAGCCAATGTTCAATTGACTTTGACTTTTTGGCTTACATTTATAAATGTTTACATAGTAAACGTTATAAACGATTAGCTTTATTTTTTATCTTCGTCGTCTTTAACTTCTTTGAACTCAGCGTCTTCAACATTGCTATCATTTGATTGTTGTGAACTACCTTGTGCTTGTTGTTGAGCTTGTTGAGCTTGTTGATATACTTTAGCAGATAATTCTTGAATTACTTGTTCTAATTCTTCTTTTTTAGCTTTAATATCATCTAAATCTTGACCTTCTAATGCTGATTTAAGCGCATCTTTTTTGCTTTCAGCATTTGATTTGTCTTCTTCACTGATATTTTCACCTAAGTCTTTAATTGTTTTTTCAACTTGGAATACTAAGCTGTCTGCTTCGTTTCTTAAGTCTACTTCTTCACGACGTTGTTTATCTGCTTCAGCATTTTCTTCAGCATCTTTAACCATACGATCAATTTCTTCATCAGATAATGCAGAACTTGATTGAATAGTGATATTTTGTTCTTTATTTGTACCTAAGTCTTTTGCAGTAACGTTTACGATACCGTTTTTATCAATATCAAATGTTACTTCAATTTGAGGTACACCACGTGGAGCTGGTGGAATATCAGTTAATTGGAATCTACCTAATGTTTTATTATCTGAAGCCATTGGACGTTCACCTTGTAATACGTGAATGTCTACTGCTGGTTGATTGTCAGCTGCTGTTGAATATACTTGAGATTTTGATGTTGGAATTGTTGTATTACGTTCAATTAACGTATTCATACGACCACCCATAATTTCGATACCTAATGATAATGGAGTTACGTCTAATAATACAACGTCTTTAACATCACCAGTAATTACGCCACCTTGGATAGCAGCACCCATTGCAACAACTTCATCTGGGTTTACACCTTTATGAGGTTCTTTACCAATTTCTTTTTTAACTGCTTCTTGTACTGCAGGAATACGAGTTGAACCACCAACTAGGATAACTTCATCAATTTCAGAAGTAGATAAGCCAGCATCTTTAAGTGCTTGACGAGTTGGTTCCATTGTTCTTCTGATTAATGAATCAGCTAATTCTTCAAATTTAGAACGAGTTAAGTTGATTTCTAAGTGTAATGGACCATTTTCTCCAGCTGAAATGAATGGTAATGAGATTTGTGTTTGAGATACACCAGATAAATCTTTTTTAGCTTTTTCTGCAGCGTCTTTAAGACGTTGTAACGCCATTTTATCTTGTGATAAGTCAACACCATTTTCTTTTTTGAATTCTGATACTAAATAGTCGATGATTACTTGGTCAAAGTCGTCCCCTCCAAGTTTGTTATCCCCTGCAGTTGATAATACTTCGAATACGCCATCGCCTAATTCAAGAATAGAAACGTCGAAAGTACCGCCACCTAAGTCAAATACTAAAACTTTTTGATCTTGTTCAGTTTTATCTAAACCATAAGCTAATGCTGCAGCTGTTGGTTCGTTAATAATACGTTCTACTTCTAAACCAGCAATTTTACCAGCATCTTTAGTAGCTTGACGTTCAGCATCATTGAAATAAGCAGGCACAGTAATTACTGCTTTATCCACTTTATCTCCTAAATAACTTTCAGCAGTGTTTTTTAAATTTTGTAAAATCATTGCTGAAAGTTCTTGTGGTGTATATGATTTGCCGTCAATATCTACTTTATAATCTGTACCCATATGACGTTTAATTGATTGTACAGTATTTGGGTTTGTAATTGCTTGACGTTTAGCAACTTCACCTACTTGAGTTTCTCCATTTTTAAATGCCACAACTGATGGAGTTGTTCTAGCACCTTCAGGATTTTGAATTACTTTAGGTTCGTCTCCTTCTAATACAGATACGCAAGAATTTGTAGTACCTAAGTCAATACCTATTACTTTACTCATAATAAAATTCCTCCAATTTTAAAAATTTTTCAAATTTAAATCTTATTGATTAACTTTGACCATAGATGGTCTTAAAACTCTATCTTTTAATTTATACCCTTTTTGTAATTCTTGAGTGATTTCACCAGAATTGAAATCAGGATTGTCATCTTGAACAACAGCTTGATGGAAGTTTGGATCGAATTCTTGACCTTCAGACTCAATTTCTTCTAAGCCATTGTCTTTTAATGCTCTTAATAAGCTTTCATGAATCATTTGAACGCCTTTTTTGAGAGATTTAAATGATTCGTCATTACCCTCAATTTGAAGTGCACGTTCAATGTTATCGATAGTAGGTAAAATATCAGTAAGCACGGGTTGAGCTTGATATTTTTTATTTGTTTCATTTTCATTTCGAATTCGACGCTTATAATTTTCGAATTCAGCATATAATCTTAAATATTTTTCTTCATTTTCATTTGCTTTTAATTGTAATTGTTGAATTTCTTCGTCTTTAGATTGATCATTTTTATCATCATTATCATGTTCAGATGTAGATTCATTATTTAATTCTTCTTCAGAAGGATTATTTTCTACATCATTTGAAGACGACGCTTCGTTTTTAACGTTTTCATTTTCTTCAGTATGTTCAGTGTTATTTTTCACTGATTCGTCTTTTTCTGTCATTTTATGCCCTCCAATATAATTACAATTAGATTCACCATATTTGATTAAGTAATTGAATCACATTTTGATAATGCATCGCAGTTGGTCCGATAACCGCAATTTGTCCTTTTAGTGCATCATCAAAATGGTACTGGCTCGTTATAATTGAAATATCACTTAACCCTTCATCTATTTCGTGGCCAATTTTAACATTAATTTCAGAAGTGGAAATATCTTCTAGTAACTCGATAATTTTTTCTGATTCTAGATATTGTAAAATTGGCTGAATAGAAGAAACATTGGTTTCGTTCAGTGCATCAATAAGTTTAACCTTTCCACCCATAAAAATGCTATTACTTTGTTTATGGAGATGAGAAGTTAGCATGATAGTTAATTCATTTATAAAGGATTGTTCCGCCATAGAATTTGTAAATTGTTTTAATTTCTTATTAAAATCAAATTGACTTTTATAATAATTATCAGTCAGAAAATTTGAAATCCTTGTTAACCTTTCATCGTCAAACTCCATTGATTCACTTAAATGTAAATGTTCTACATGTCCAGAATTATAGATGATGACCATTATAATTATAGACGAATTTGCACGAATCAAATGAACATTATTTATAATATCTGTTTTGTGATTAGGTCGAACAACCAACGTTGCATATTGAGATTTTATTGATAATTCATCAGCAAAATAACTAAGGGCTGAAGAAATATCATAATGATTCTCAATCAAAAGTTGATTTAAACGTTGAACTTTATTTTGTTTTTGATGAGATGTTTGTTTTAACAATTGATTGACGTATAATCTAAAACCTTGTTCAGAAGGTGCACGCCCTGAAGATGAATGTATTTTTTCTAAAAAATTCAACTCTTCCAAATACTTCATTTCATTTCTAATAGTAGCTGGGCTTACATTTAAGTTATGTCTATCAATTAAGGTTTTAGAACCTATCGGTTGTCCTAAATCAACATAATCTTCAACAATTGCATTTAAAATGCTTAATTGCCTATTTGTAATCATGTCTTCACCTCATTAGCACTCCTTTGTCTCAAGTGCTAATTATAATTTAACAAATTGGTCAAAGTAAGTCAACGTTAAAGCTCTTATTTTTCAAAAAAATTTATTAATTTAATAGAAATGCTTCAAAAACTTCATTTCCAATGATTTTTCCCTTATTGGTCAATGAAATATGGTTATCTCTTTCATAAAGTAAATTTTTCTTTTTCAGATTATTTATTGTCTCACCAAATACTTTATCCATTGAGGTACCAAATTTTGAAAGAAATTTAACTTTATCGACACCTTTATTCATTCTTAATCCTAAAAACATTTCTTCTTCCATTCTTTCTGAATGAGTAGGAAAATTGGAAGTTAAAATAGGACGTTGATGATTATTAATAGCATTGATGTAATGATTAACAGGATTGAGATTCGAATAGCGTTCCCCATTTACATATCCACTTGCGCCTGCTCCAAAACCATAATATTCTTCATTTAGCCAGTAAGTCTTATTATGCCTTGATTCATGATGAGACTTAGCGAAATTTGAGATTTCATATTGTTTAAATGAGGTTTCTCCTAAAACATTCATTAAATATTGGTACATTTCAGCTCCTATATCTTCGTTTGGCAATTTTAATTTGCCTTTTCGATACATATTATAAAATTGAGTTTTAGGTTCTAAAATTAATCCATAACTTGAAATATGATCTATATCCATTTGTATTGCTCTATTAAGACTATCTGAAAAATCTTCTAATGTTTGAGTTGGTAAATGATACATTAGGTCTAAACTAATCGATTCAATATTTGCTTTTTTAGCATACTCTACAGCATTATATATATCTTGAGTTTTATGTGTTCTACCTAGAATTTTTAGTAATTCTGGTTTAAATGTTTGTACGCCCATAGAAATTCTATTTACACCATATGAGTGTAGTAATTTCACTTTATCTAAGGTTAATTCATCGGGATTTGCTTCAAATGTATATTCACCTTTAATTGAAAAAGTTGACTGTATTGCTTTTAAAAGTCTTTCAAGTTGCTTGAGATTTAAAGCTGTAGGCGTACCTCCTCCAACGTACATTGTTTCAAGATTTCTAATTTCACTTGTTTTCATTTCTTTAATTAATGCAGAAATATACTCATCTACTGGTTGTTTGTTAATAAAGTACTTATTAAAATCACAATATGTACAAATCCTAACGCAAAAAGGTATATGAATATATGCACTTTTTATTGACATCGTTACACCCTCATTTTTAAGTTTTTAAAACACAAACGAGGTTGGAACACATGATTCTGGGTTCCAGCCTCGCATTAATAACCTATTCATCATCCATTTTAAGAACAGCTAAGAAAGCATCTTGTGGTATGTCTACGTTACCAACAGCTTTCATTTTTGCTTTACCAGCTTTTTGTTTTTCAAGTAATTTACGTTTACGGCTGATATCTCCACCATAACACTTAGATAACACGTTTTTACCCATAGATTTAATATTAGTTCGGGCCACAATTTTTTGACCTATTGCAGCTTGAACTGGAACTTCGAATTGTTGTCTAGGAATAAGTGTTTTTAATTTTTCAACAAGAGCTTTACCTCGTTCATATGCAAAATCTCTGTGAACGATAAAACTAAGTGCATCTACTTTGTCACCATTTAATAAAATATCCATTTTAACTAAATTACTTTCTTTATTTTCAATAAATTCATAATCAAATGAAGCATAGCCTTTCGTATTAGATTTTAATTGGTCAAAGAAATCAAATACAACTTCTGATAATGGAATTTCATAAACGATATTCACACGGATATCATCTAAGTAATCCATATTTATAAATTGGCCACGTTTACGTTGACACAGTTCCATAACTGCTCCAACATAGTCATTTGGCACCATCATTGTCGCTTTTACATATGGTTCATAAATCGCTTTAATTCTATCACGTTCAGGCATTTGAGATGGATTATCAACTGTAACTTCTGAACCATCATTCATTTCACATTTATATATAACTGAAGGTGCAGTCGCAATTAATTCTATTCCAAATTCTCGTTCAATTCTCTCTTGAATAATTTCCATATGTAGCATACCTAAGAATCCTGTTCTAAATCCAAATCCCAGTGCTTGTGATGATTCTGGTTCAAATTCTAATGATGCATCATTTAATTGAAGTTTTTCAAGAGCTTCTCTTAAATCGTTATAATCTTTATTATCAATTGGGAACAATCCACAATAAACCATTGGATTCATCTTTTTATACCCTTTTAACGGAGCATCTGCTGGTCTATCTACATGAGTGATAGTATCCCCAACACGTGAATCGTCGACATTTTTAATACTTGCAATAATATATCCAACATCGCCTACTGTAAGTTCTTCAATTGGTAGTTGTTTAGGAGTATTAATCCCAACCTCAGTAACTTCAAACTCTTTTCCTGTTGCCATCATTTTGATACGATCTCCAGCTTTTACAACACCTTCCATTACTCGAATAGAAGAAATAACGCCTCGATAAGGATCGTACTCTGAATCAAAAATAAGAGCTTTAAGCGGTGCACTAGGATCTCCTTCTGGTGGAGGAACAACTTCAACAATTTTTTCTAAGATTTCATCGATACCAATATTTGATTTGGCACTTGCTAACACAACTTCATCTTTATCTAAGCCAATAACATCTTCTAATTCTTGTTTTACTCTTTCTGGTTCAGCAGCGGGTAGATCTATTTTATTTACTACCGGTAAGAGTTCTAAATCATTATCTAGTGCTAAGTAAACATTAGCAAGAGTTTGAGCCTCGATGCCTTGTGCAGCGTCAACTACTAAAATAGCGCCTTCACATGCAGCTAATGAACGAGAAACTTCATATGAGAAATCGACGTGACCTGGAGTATCGATTAAATGAAACGTATAAGTCTGTCCATCTTTAGATTCATATTTTAATCTAACAGCATTTAATTTAATTGTAATACCGCGCTCTCTTTCAAGATCCATTGAATCAAGCAATTGATTTTGCATTTCTCTAGTTTCTACAGATTTAGTATTTTCTAAAATTCTATCTGCTAACGTTGATTTACCATGATCAATATGAGCAATTATAGAAAAGTTTCTTATATTATCTCTTCGGTTATAGCGTTCTTGCATATCCATAACTTATCATTCTCGCTTTCGTAAATTTACCCGTATATGTATACATCTTTGACATAATATCGTTTTTAATCATTATTTGCAAATTTAAGAGAAAAGAATCATCATGTGAAGATTCTTTATTTACTTTTAATTTTAAGATTTTTCTTAAACTACATAACAATTATAAAGTGTTGTATAAAGGTTTCCAATAGTTAATATCGTTCTTTTTGTAAATAAATAGGTTTAATGTTAATAAATGATTGCACAAATATTCATGTTTTGATAAAATATTTCTTGTTGTAATCAAAATAAAATTTGATATGCTTAGATCACTTTTAGGAGGTGACAGTAATGCCAAATATTAAATCTGCTATTAAACGTGTAAGAACAACTGAAACTGCTGAAGCACGTAATATTTCACAAAAAAACGCTATGCGTACTGCAGTGAAAAATGCTAAATCAGCAATTGAAAATAATGCTGATAATAAAGCTGAATTAGTTAACTTCGCAATTAAATCAGTTGATAAAGCTGCACACAGTAACTTAATTCATTCAAATAAAGCTGACCGCATTAAATCTCAATTAATGTTTTCAAGCAAATAATCATTTAAAAAGTTCAAGCGATTAGCTTGAACTTTTTTTATTTATAAAGAAAGAATAAATAATTCTAAAATCAGTTGTTTATCCATATATGAGGATTTTAACTTATAATCAGTTTCTGCACATTGATCAATAATATTTAGCAAATGAGTTAATTGATAATGTTTTACTTGATTTAAAGCCAATTTAACTCGGTATGGGTGCACATTAATTGTTTTAGCAATTTGTTGTCCGCTATATCCTTTTCGACTTAAAATTTTACATTGATAATATAATCGATAATTACTTGTTATTAATGCTAATAGTTTAATAGGTTCTTCTTTCATTACTATTAAATCTTTAATAAGTTGAATGGCTTTATATTTTTCCCCTTTTTGTATATATTCAGTTAAAAGAAAAACATTTTGTTCTAAACTTCTATTAATAATCTCTTCAACATCTTTTTTATTTATAGTTGTTCGCTCTCCTAAGAATAAAATAATTTTTTCTAATTCTTGCGAAACTATATTAAAGTTAATACCAGTTAATTCTATAAATAAATCTAATGCATCCTGTTTAATATCTTTAAAATTTTCATGAAGTTTATTTTTTATCCAATTTTTAATCTCTTGTTCAGACATCTGTTCAACTTTAGCTAGCTTGCTTGTCTTTTTTAAAGTCTTAGTAATTTTCTTTCTTTCATCTAATTTATTTTGATACACTTCAAAAATGATAAAGTTTTCTCCATCATATTTTTCTAAAAATTCATTTACTTGTTCGTTGTTCGGTTGGATATCTTTTGAAACTTTCTCACCTGTAAAAATAAAAGCATTTTTAACAACAATAGCTTTTTTCTCTGAAATAAAAGGCATTGTTAATGCTTCTTCTATAATCTGATTAAAACTTGTATCATAAAGATTATATTTAACATAGTTAAAATCGTCTTTTTTTTCATTTAAGTAACTTTCTACGATTTCATTACTTTTTTTCTCCACTAGTTCTGGCACTTCTCCGTATATAGCCATTATATTATTAGCCATGTAAACTTGCACCCTTTCAAAATTATACCATTAAGTTATTATAGCATTGTGTAATTATTATTCTCTATCATTAACTTCTATTAAAGGATGATATAAGTTGATTATCGAGATTTAAAGTAATTTCTCCATCAGTTTGAGTATTGTAGATATGAGAATTAATTTTCTCTAATTTATCTATCGTTTCGTTATTAGGCAAATGAAAAGTATTATTTTTTCCACTTGAAATCATACTAATTTTAGGTTGTATGATTTCTAAAAAATGTTTTGAACTACTTGTTTTACTGCCATGGTGTCCAACTTTTAGAACATCAATTAACGGTAAATGATATTTCTTTAATAATAAATTTTCATTTTCTTCAATTGCGTCGCCCATCAATAATAATTTGTAATTTTTGTACTCTATTAATGAAATTATACTTTGTGCATTTTTGTCTTCATTGGAATCAATAAAAGCATTTAAAAATGATATTTTAGCTTCTTTCAACTGAATATTATTAGTCTCTAAAACATCAATAACTTTTATATGATATATACTACAAAATGTATGTATAGTTTTAATTTGATCTACTGAATAACTTTTTATATATAAATATAAATTTTTAATTCTTATATTTTGTGCTAAATAAGGAAATTCGCCTATATGATCATTATGTGGATGAGTAAGAATTAAGTGATCAATTTTTGATATTCCTCTAGATTTTAAAGTAGGAATAATATGATATTTCGCAATATTATGATTATCTTTAATCTTCGTTTGAACTACTTTACCACCAGTATCTACCATCACAGTTTCATTATTTTTTGTTTGAAAAAGAAAACTATCACCTTGACCAACATTTAAAGCAGTAAACGTCGTCGCTAATGGTTGATTAGTTAATCTTATAAATATTATAAATAAGATAATTATAATTAAGAATGCTCTATAATTTTTATAACATATAAATATAGTTAGTAGAGTTAATAAAATGAAACAGTAGAGTAGACTTAAATTTGATTGATCAGCAATATTTATTTGGTAATTTCTAAATAAAATGAACGGTTGCATTATTTTATCGTGCAGTTCAAATAATTGATTTGCAACCATATTTATACATCGCAAGTCACTAAAGAAATGATAGAAAGTAAATAGAACAATAGAAAGTGGAAAAATAATGAAAGAATATAATGGGACAAATATTACATTAGAAATAAAACCAATCCATTGAAACTGATTAAAATGGTAAATACTAATAATCATGGATGAAAATTGAGCGATAATTGTTATATAAATATAATTCTTTAAAATTGATTGATTATTAAATAATGGCTTAGAAAATAGTATAAAAAAAGAAATGATGAAAGAAAATTGAAATCCAATGTCATAAGCAAAATTCATATTCCAAATTGTCATAAATAAAAAGACTAACGATAATACACTTATAGACGAAATTTTAAAAGTCTTAGGGATAATAAAAAAAGTAATAGCGGTTAAAACTGCTCTTATAGCACTCGGTGCAAAATTTGTATAAAAAATAAATAGTATTAGTATCATAATAATAAAAATTCGTATGAATAATTTTGGAATATTAAACCTGACCAAACTATATTGAATGATAAAAATAATGGTAGCAACGTGTGATCCACTGACAGCAAGTAAATGATAAATACCTATCGCTTTAACTTTATCTAAGTAATCTGTATCAATTGCACTAGTATCTCCAGTAATTAAAGCTAAGACTCTCTCTGGATATTTTAACGAAGAATGGTATAACTTGTTTTGAATATAATTTAGGTGTTTATCTATAAAACTTATATGATTAACTTTAGTACAATGTTTATTATCTATTTGATCGATATAAACATAGACTTCATTATGAATACTATTTGTGATATTTCCATTAATTTTACATTCTCGATTTTTTAAATCTTTAGCTTTCAATTGTGGACTTTTAAAAGTAAAGTGATAATTATTATGTTTATATTGAAATTGTCCTTTAATAATTTGATTGAATTGTTTTATATCATTTTGAAACGTTACTTTTGAATTTATATTACTGTGGACTTTTAAATTTTGGAGTATAAAATGATTTGTTTTCAAAGTATGGTGTACTTGAAATAAAGCTAGAAAGAAAAAGGATAAAATTAATAAATAGTGGTATAAAGGAATACTCTTTCGATACACAATAATTAATATAATAGCAAATATTAAAATTGAAAATAATTTAAGATGAACCCATAATATACCACTTAAAAAAGAAAGTGCATATAAAACAACTAACATTCTTTAGTTAAAAATTCAGCTATTTTATTAGCAGAAAATGGTATTTTTTCATACTCAATACCTGCTTGATTTAATAATTTAATAGCATATTTATGATTATGATAATCTTTTGCATAGTATATTTTCTTAATACCTGCTTGAATAATAGACTTAGTACAGTTTAAACAAGGAAAATGTGTGACATATATCGTTGCATTATCTGATGATACACCTTGTTTTGCGCATTGTAATAATGCATTCATTTCTGCGTGAATGGTTCTAATACAATGACCATCTTCTATTAAACATCCTACATCAATACAGTGAACTTCTCCTGCTACTGAGCCATTATAACCTCCTGCAATTATTCTATTGTCCTTTACAATTGTTGCGCCTACTGATAGTCTTTGACATGTAGAACGTAATGCAAGCAAATGGCTTTGTGCCATAAAATATTCGTCCCATTTTATTCTATCCATAAAGTTCAACTCCTTAAAAAAATATATATCTATTATAATTTATATTAAAAATTCTTCCAATTTAATTTATGTAGTAAAGTAATCTTTAAGTTTCTCGAAAGTTTTCCCTCCAATTCCTCTTACTTGTTTTAAGTCTTCAACCTTATTAAATTGTCCCTTTTCCTCTCTGTATTTAATAATCTCTTTCACTTTAGTTGGACCTATACCTGGAACATTAAGCAATTCTCTTTCATTTGCTGTGTTAAGATTGACTTTAATACTTTCAGAAGTATCTAAATTACTTTGATTAGTGAGTGTAGCATTTAGTTTCGTTTCATTTTTATTAGGTATATAAATCATTTTTTGATCAGTAAGTTTTTCAGATAAATTGATTTTTGTAATATCAGCATTTTCAGAAACTTTAGCTTTTTTTAGTACATCTTTAACTCTATCGTTCTTTTTCATTTTATAAACATCTGGTAATTTAACCGCTCCTTTGACATCTACATAAATAGTTGAATTTTCTTTAGAAGAAGTGGATAAATTATTATCATTTTTATTTTTATTATATTTTTCATTATTATTAAATTGGCTATTGTTAGCATTAGATGTTGTCATATATTCTGAAGGCTCATTATTTTTCATAAGCATGAGAATCACTATAAAAAGTAACACTACTGTAATTAAAATGATGATATGAGTCTTCCACTTAGTTAACAATTGAATTATTTCATTTCTATACTTAAACAAAAACTCATCTCCTTATATGTACAAACGTATAAGAAGATGAGTTTACTTTATTTTATTTATAAGCAACAAAAAACAATCTGTCACCTTTTTCATTATGATTATTGATGTCAAAGTCTACAAAAGTTTCAATACGATTAAATCCAGTTTGTTTTAACAATCGAATATAGAAATCCTTTTCAAATGTTCTTTGATAATGTGATTCATTAAAACGGTGATAATTACCATTATGCTGTTTTAAAAAGAAACTCATATCATGATAAACACTATAAGGTTCTTCACCCTTTATAGCTTCCCACGCTAAAAATATATCATCATTATCATCAATATAACATTGATTATTAAATGCTGTGTTCATTTTATATATCGTATGAATATCGAATATAAACATTCCTAAATCAGATAAATGATTAAATACACAATTAAACGTATTTACGATATCATCAATATCAGGTAAATAATTCAGGGAATCACAAAATATTGTTACAACATCATATGTTGTATTTAATGAAAAATCGGTCATGTCACCTTCTAACCAAGTAACTTGATTAGATTTATTTGCAGCAATAGATAACATGTCTGTACTTAAATCCATGCCGGTAACCGTGCCAATAGAAGGAAGTAATTGCGTTAAACTTCCGGTGCCACAACCAATATCAAGAATATTCATTGAATCATTAGAAGACATTGTTCTTGTATAATATTTTACAATATTAAACCATTCTTCATAAGGTTGATCTTGAGTAAGCTGATCATAAACTTTACTCATTTCAGTGTATTGCACCATTTTAATATGCTACCTGATTATATGATTCTATTGGAGCATCTTGATAAAGTTTCTCTATATTATAGTAATTGCGTTCATCTTTATGGAAAATATGAACTACTACGTCTGCTAAATCAATTAAGACCCATCTTGCACTTTGATAACCTTCCATACGCTTTACTTCAATATTATTTTCATGCACTTTTTCTTTTACTGCTCTAGCAATTGATTGAACTTGACGTTCATTGTTACCGTGACACACTACAAAATAATCAGTCATATCACTAATACCTTGCATATTAAGAGAAACAATATCTTCTGCTTTTTTATCTTCTGTCGCTGTGACAGCAATATTTAATAATTCTTCTGAATTCATTTAATCATCCTTTATCTTTTAATCACTATAATTATAATAATTTAAACATTCAATCGTAGAACCATAAACAGTAATATCTTTACTAATTAAAAATAGCACTGTTCGCTTTGATATTTCATAAATTGTTTTATCTAAGCTACCTTGATTGTATGCCATATCTCTAATTTCTTCAACTCCTGGAGTTTTTCTACCAGGTTCTATATAGTCAGCAATAAATACCAATTTTTCAGTTTTTGTCATTTCTTTACGACCAGTAGTGTGATATTTAATGGCTAATAATGTTTCTTCATCTTCGATGCCATAATCAGCCTTCATTAATGCTGCACATACAGGTCCATGAAGAATTTCACTTCCATAACTTAACAAATTGCTATCTAAATCATGTTGGCGAACGACTTGATACATTTTTCCTAAATCATCATATTTACAATAATCATGTAAAATGCCTGCTAACTCTGCTTTACTTTTATCTCCATCATAGATTTCAGCAAGCTTAACTGCTGTGTCAGCTACTCTAAGAGAATGTTTAAAACGCTTTTCGGGCAATTTATTTTCGATAAGTTTTTTTGCTTCTTTAGTGTTCATAGAATCCTTCCTCTCTAATATATTTACTAACATTTCGAGGGACTAAAATATCAATTGTTTTTTTATCTTTTACACGTTGTCTAATCATTGATGAACTAATATCCATTCTTGGAATAGATATGGAAATCATATTTTCATCAACCTTTTGAATATTTTTTTCTCTATTTACTACTATAAAGATAATCATTTGCTTTAATTCATCTATTTTATACCATTTATCAAGTTGATCATATTGGTCTGATCCTATTACAAAATAAAACTTATCGTAAGGATTTTGGTCAATTAAAGCTTTTAATGTATCATACGTATAACTTTGACCTTTTCTTTCTAATTCTGCATAACAAATATTTCCGAAACCTAACTGCTCGATTACCATATTAATCATTTTGATGCGATAATGAGCATCTAAGTAATCGTTATGTTCTTTAAGTGGAGCCATATAACTTGGTAAAAAATAGAAAACATCCGGTTTAATTTTATGAAATACTTCATTAGCTACTAACATATGTGCAGTATGAATAGGATTGAATTGTCCGCCGTATAAAACAATTTTTTTCATAGAATTATGGTAATGAAATTTCCTTATTTTCTTGAGATTCTCTATAAATGATTATCATTGATCCAATGACTTGGACCACTTCACTATTAGTAGCTTGACTTAGCGTTTGGGCTAAATCGTTTTTATCATCAAAATTATTTTGAAGTATATGAATTTTAATTAATTCTCTATTTTCAAGTGTTTCATCTATTTGACTAATCATATTATCATTAATTCCAGCTTTACCTATTTGAAAAATTGGATCAATGTTATGCGCCAAACTTCTTAAATATCTTTTTTGTTTACCTGTTAGCATAGCATATTATTCTCCTTTTAATTGATTTAAAACTGCTAATTTCATTTCTTTAATTTCAGCATCTTTGCCAGTCCATATTTTAAAGCTCTCAGCACCTTGATATACAAACATATCTAGACCATTATAAATAGGGTTACCCTTCTCTTCAGCTTGTTGTAAAAATGATGTTTTATAGGGAATATAAATGATATCACTTACCAATGTATTCGGTGATAATTGATTGAGACGAATTACACTCTCTTTATTATTATCTAATCCTGCTGATGTTGTATTAATAATAATATCAAACTCATCAAGATATTGTTCAGCTTGTTGTAGGGTAATCGCATTAATATCTAATTTCCAATTATCAAAGCGACTCATTGTTCTATTCGCTATAGTTAATTTAGGCTGTACACATTGTGAAAGTGCAGTTGCAATACCTTTGCTTGCGCCCCCAGCTCCAAGAATTAAAATATATGCATTAGATAAGTCAGGATATACTTGTTTTAATCCTTTTACGTATCCAAGACCATCAGTATTATAACCAATCCATTTATTCCCCTCTATTTTCACAGTATTCACTGCACCTACAGCTTTAGCTTGTTCATCAATATCATCTAAGAATGGAATGATGCGTTCTTTATGAGGAATAGTAACATTAAATCCACTTAAATTTTTTTCAGTTATTATTTCTTTAATATTATCGAAATCTTGAACCGGTATATGCAATGCTTCATAAGTATCATTTAAACCTAAAACTTTAAAATTAGTATTATGCATCACTGGTGATAATGAATGTGAAATCGGATCTCCTATCACTGCAAATTTCATTATGAATCCTCCCTACATAATAGATTGTCTTAAAACAACATCAACACTTTTAGGAACTCGGACAATCACTTTTGCACCTGCTTCGATTGTAATAAAGCCCAATCCAGAAATCATAATGTCACGTTTTTCTTTCCCTGTTTCTAGACGTACAGTTTTCATATCACTTATATTAAATTTTTCTGGATTACTAGGTGGACTTAATAAATGTCCTATTTGCTTTCGCCATAAATCATTTGCCTTTTCAGTTTTAGTTCTATGAATATTTAAATCATTAGAAAAATAACATACAAGTGGTCGTTTCCCACCAGAAACATAATCTATCCTAGCTAATCCACCGAAGAATAAAGTTTGTCCCTCATTTAATTGAAATACACGTTGTTTAATTTCATTCTTAGGAATAATCACTTTTAATTCTTTTTCAGTAACATAATGGGTCATTTGATGCACTTGTATAATGCCAGGTGTGTCATACATAAAAGTTTTCTCATCTAAAGGAATATCTATCATATCTAATGTTGTACCTGGAAATCTTGATGTTGTAACGACATCTTTTTCACCTACACTTTGCTCAATTAATTTATTGATTAAAGTTGATTTACCAACATTTGTAGTACCAACGATATAAACATCTTGATGATTTCTAAAACGGTTGATTGATTCTAAAAGTGCATCAATACCCCATCCTTTATGAGCTGATATTAATACCACCTCTTCAGCTTCTAATCCATACTTTCTAGCTGTTCTTTTTAACCATTCTTTTACACGACGTTGGTTAATTTGTCTTGGTAAAAGATCTAATTTATTCGCTGCCAAAATGATTTTCTTATTTCCTACAATTCGTTTTAAAGCATTAATAAACGATCCTTCAAAGTCAAAAACATCAACTACGTTAACGATAATCCCTTGTCTATCGGATAATCCATTTAATAAATTTAAAAAATCTTCACTATCCATTCCTACATCTTGTATTTCATTATAATTTTTTAATCTAAAACAACGTTGGCATATAACATCATCTCTAAATAAATTATGTTCTGGCACATACCCAGGTGCGTTTTTATCTTCAGATTGTAAAGGAGCGCCACAACCGATACATTTTAAAGTTTCATCCAATCAATTTTCCTCCCATGTAATATAACCTTTTCTTTTAAAATAGTTTAATAATCGACGTTCGATTATTCTATTTAGTCTAGTTAAAAATCCATCTGTCTTTTTGACAGGAACTACCATGATAGTATATAGACCGTTATTATTGCCACCAAGTACGTCTGTAAGCATTTGGTCACCTATAACGATTGTTTCTTCTGGTTTAATATTCATGTGTTGTATCGCTTTTTTAAAAGCTCTTCCCATAGGTTTTCTAGCTTTAAAGATAAAATCAACGTCTAAGTCTTTCGAAAAACCGGAAACACGTTTTTCATTATTATTTGATACTATTGTAATCGTTAAACCTAAATCATTTGCCTTTTTAAACCATTCTTGTATTTCTTTCGTTGGTGTTTTAACGTCCCAACCTACTAATGTATTATCTAAATCTGTAATAATACCTTTAAAACCAGAATTTGCTAATTTTTCAATATCAATTTGAAATACAGATTGTACATAATCATTAGGCATAAAATATGTTTTAATTAATCCCATTCATTTCACCTTTAAGTTATTTATTTTTTATATTTCATTAACCAACTGTTCAACAATTTTACTTGATGATTGAGCTGCTTTACCAAGAAACTCTTCAAACGACATCTCTGCTTCCCCATTTGCTAAATCAGAAACAGCACGAGTAACGATAAAAGGTAAATTAAATTGATAACAAGTTTGAGCAATAGCCGTTGCTTCCATTTCAACTGCCATAGCTTTTGAAAACTGACGTTTAATTTTTAATCGCTGTTCACTACTACCAATAAAACTATCGCCACTTACAATTTGACCAATTTTAGCGGTTAAATTTTGTTGTTTTACAACTTTTTCAGTTAATTGGAGTAATTGTTGGTTAGCTTCAAATTGAGCTGGCATTTGAGGTATTTGACCGATGTCGTATCCAAAGGCAGTTGCATCTGCATCATGGTACATCACATTATTACTAATTAAAATATCTCCAACTGATAAACTATCATCTAAAGCACCAGCAGAACCTGTATTTATAATCAATGTAGGTTTAAATTTTTCAATTAATAGTGTTGTCGAAATTGCAGCATTTACTTTTCCAATTCCACTTTGTGTTAAGACAACATCTTTATTATTTAGTTGCCCACGATAAAATTTTACATGTGCTACTTCAATCTCATTTAAATTCACTAATTTATGTTTTAAAATCGCTACTTCTTCTTCCATAGCTCCAATAATTCCAATCATATTTACACCTCAACTTTAATCTTAGCACATGTTATTCTAACATAATTTCTAGTTCATCACGACTAACTTTTTTTATTAAATCATCTTGAAAAATATTTAATAAAAAAACTGTCGATACAGTTAAACACTGTCGACAGTTAAATTTTAAATTACATATTTATTTATGGTTAACCTTTCCATAAAGTAGCTAAATCTTGTAGAGACAATACACCTGTTATAATTGTAACAATAACTGCTACAATGCCAAATACTAACATCCATATTGGATGTTTATAATCTCCAACAATTGATTTTTTTCTACTCGCTATCAATATTGCACCCAAAGTAATCGGTAAAATCCATCCATTTATTGCTCCTGCAATAATCAATAAACTAATTGGTTTTCCAATTAATAAGAAAATTATTGTTGAAATCACGATGAAGACAATGACAATCAAATTATTTTTATTAAATAATGATTTGTGTAATGTTTTTAAGAAAGTTGCACTTGTATATGCTGAACCAATCACTGATGACATTGCGGCTGCGAAAATAACAACTCCAAAAATATTTTTTCCTATTGGTCCAATAGCATGTTCAAATACTGATGCTGGCGGATTATCTGCATTTAAAGTGACACCTGTCACTACAACTCCAAGTACTGCTAAGAATAATAATGTTCTCATAATACCTGTAGTTAAGATACCTGCAATAGCTGAACGATTCACAAATGGTAAAAACTCTTTACCTTTCATTCCAGAATCAAGTATTCTATGTGCACCAGCAAATGTGATGTATCCACCTACTGTTCCTCCAACTAAAGTAATGATTGGTAAAATTAATTTAATAGGATGTTCTGGTGCAACTGTATGAACAAGTGCATCACCATAGGGAGGGTTAGATACAACCATGACATAAGCTACTACTAATATCATTATTACTCCTAAAATCATTGAAACAATATCCATAATTTTTTGACCACTTTTACTTACAAATATTAAAATTGCAAAAATGGCTGTAATAGCTGCTCCCCATTTAACATCAAGTCCAAACATTGCATTCAATCCTAAACCTGCACCAGCTATGTTCCCGATATTAAAAGCAAGTCCTCCAAAAGCAATCAATATTGAAATTAAAGTTCCTAATCCAGGTAACACTTTATTTGATACTTCTTGACCACGTAAACCTGTTACAACTAATACGCGCCAAATATTAATTTGAGCTCCAATATCAATTAATATAGATATTAAGATTGCAAAAGCGAAACTTGCATAAAATTCTGCCGTAAACACAGCAGTTTGAGTTAGAAATGCAGGACCGATCGCTGATGTAGCCATTAAAAATACAGATCCATAAAGTAAGCGTCTATGACTTTTTGTAAATTTAAAATTGTCTTTATCTTGTTTTTGATTTAAATTTTCTTTCATTAGAAAACCCCCTTATAAGGATTGAATATCAATGCCTTCTTTCGTTAATTTTTTTCTTATTTGTTCAACAAATTCTAGTGCATGTTTACCATCACCGTGAACACATATTGTATCTGTTTCCAAATCAATTTCTTTTCCATTGCGACTTATCACTTTGTTTTCAGTTACCATTTTCAAAACTTGTTTTAATGCTTCGTCAGAATCAGTAATGACTGCGTCTGGTTCTTTACGACTAACTAATTGACCATTATCTTCGTAACGTCTATCAGCAAATACTTCAGAAGTTGTTTTCAATCCGATTGCTTTAGCTTCAGATATTAATAATGAATTAGATAAACCTACAAGCACTATAGTAGAATCAAAATCGTATACTGCTTTTGCAATTGCTTTTGCAATTGCTTTATTTTTAGCACCCATATTATACAGTGCACCGTGTGGTTTAACATGATTTATTCGTGTTTGGTGTACTTTACAAAATCCTTCTAAAGCACCTAACTGATAAACTATTAGGTTATATACTTCGGTAGGACTAATATCCATCTTTCGACGACCAAACCCTTTTAAATCTGGAAGTCCGGGATGAGCGCCAATACTCACATGATTTTCTTTAGCTAATTTTACTGTTTGATTCATTACATTTTCATCACCCGCATGAAAACCACAGGCTATATTAGCAGATGTAATTAAAGGAATGATATCTTTATCACCTCCAAATGAATAGTTACCAAATGCTTCACCTAGATCACAGTTTAAATCAACTTTCATCATAATTTCACTCCTTTAACTATTTGATGTTTTTCAAGGAATTTAATATCAACTTCTTCTGCATTTCCTTTTGCATATGGTGGGTAACTTAATACTGCATATAGAAAATCAGCCGTAGTAGTGAAACCATCAATTACCATTTCATCAAGTGCCACTTTTAATTTGTTAATCGCAGAAGTTCTATTAGAGTCTTTTACGATAACTTTTGCAACTAGTGAATCATAGTAAGGAGATACTTGATAACCAGCATATAATAACGAATCTACTCTAATATTAAAACCTTGAGGTAAGTGTAGACGTTTAACTTTACCTGGAGTAGGTTGGAATTTCTTTTCTGGATTTTCAGCGTTGATACGTGCCTCTATTACATGACCATTGAATACAATATCTTCTTGACTAAACGGTAATTTATTATGTAATAACAAATATAATTGTGCTTGTAATAAATCTCTATCTGCACGCATTTCAGTAACAGTATGTTCTACTTGTATTCTTGCGTTCATTTCAATAAAGTAATGTGCATCTTCAGTAACTAAAAATTCAATAGTACCAGCACTACGATAATTAGAGGCTTTTGCAACTTTGACAGCATCATTACATATTTTTTCACGTCGTTCTTCAGATAATGCTGCACATGGTGCTTCTTCTATTAATTTTTGATTTTTTCTTTGGACTGAACAATCTCGTTCACCTAAATGAACATAATTTTCTTTTCCGTCACCAATCACTTGAACCTCTACGTGTTTTGCAACAGGAATAAATGCTTCCACATACACACGATCATCATTAAAATATTTTTGACCTTCACTTTTAGCTTCTTTTAATGATTTTTCAAGTTGATTTTCTTCTTTAACAATTCGAATACCTTTACCGCCACCACCGCTTGCGGCTTTTAATACTAAAGGATATCCTATGTCTTTTGCTAATTCTTTAATTTCTTCTACAGAATTTACTGCATCTGTTGAGCCAGGAATAACTGGCACTCCTGCTGAATGAACAGTTTGACGAGCAGTTATTTTATCACCCATCATTTCCATTGTTTTTTTGTTAGGGCCAATAAAATGAATATCATTTTCTTCAACTTTTTGGGCAAATGTTGTACTCTCCGATAGAAAGCCGTATCCAGGATGAATAGCATTAGAACCTGTGATTTCAGCTGCACCAATAATACGCTCTATATTTAAATAACTATCTAAAGGATTTGCTTCTCCAATGCAAACTGCTTGATCAGCTAAACTTACATGAAGACTTTTTTCATCACCTTTAGCGTATACTGCGACAGTTTCTATTCCCATTTCTCGACACGCTCGAATGATACGTACCGCAATTTCTCCTCTATTTGCTACTAAACAACGATACATATTTCTGCCCCCCTTTATTTTACTTTAACTAGAACTTGATCGTATTCAACGTTTGTACCATGTTCAACCACAATGTCGGTAATCTCACCATCTATATCACTAGTCACTTCATTCATTACTTTCATTGCTTCAACATATCCGATAACATCACCAGATTTAATGTTATCACCTACTTGAATTATAGGATCCGTTAATTCCTTGCTATCTTGTAAGAAAAATGTGCCTACCATAGGAGAAGTAATTGTTTTTGCTGAATCATTTAAAGGGTTATTTTCTGAAATACTTTTGTCTTGAGAATTCCCTTCAGATTGTATTACTGGAGTACTATTATTTTGATTGTTACTTTGTTCAGTAAAATCTAATTCGATTTCGTTTTTATTATCTTTATATTTAAATTTTTTTACATCATTTGATTTTACAAGTTTAATGACTTCTTCTATTTTTTTTATATCCATAACTATCTCTCCTCTGTAATGATTTTAGTCAATTTCTTTGCTGTCGGTCTCATTTCACCCATATTAAAGGTTGGTGACGTGTTAATTTCAGCATTTAAATGATTAAAGTGATTTAGATATTGTTCCTGAACCTTTGTAGCTTCTTCAATCGTTGACCACTTAAATCGAATTAAATCCCCTGGCTTAAATTGAGCAATTTTATTTAAATCCAGTTGAGTGACTGTAGCGATTTTCGTATAGCCACCTATAGTTTGTTTATCATTTAATAAGATAATAGGATTACCATCATTTGGGACTTGAATACTTCCTAAAGCAACAGGTTCTGAAATAATATCTGCCCCAGTTTTAGGAGGGATATGGTCACCATTAAGACGATACCCCATTCTATCAGATTTTTCAGAAACTTTATATTCCATATTAACGAGCTTATTTATACTTTCCTTTGAAAATGCTTCAATTTGTGGACCGGTAATAATATGTATTATATTATCTTCGGGAATAGCATTATAAACTGTTGTTTTACCCAAATTTTGTTTGAAAGATGGATTTTCTTTTAAGTATATCAAATCTCCTTTTGATAATGGTCTCCCTTTGTAACCACCAATTTTACTTCTAGTATGTGTCGAATAACTTTCTGCTATTGGTTGAATATCTAAAGGATGTCCAAAGAAAATATAACCACGAGCGCCTGCAGTCACTGCTCCAACTTTCAAAATATCGCCTTTGCATGCATAAATTACAGTATTAATATCAACTGTCTCTTCATTTAATTTTGCGTTTACATGTGCTCCTGTCAAAATAAATGTATTATCTTTATTAAATTGAAGTGTTGGACCGATAATAGTATATTCAAGGCTCGGTCCATTATTACCAATTAAAGTCTTACCAATTAAATAACTATATAAATCCATAGCACCAGCACTTGAAAAACCTAGGTGTTGAAAACCAAATCTTCCTTCATCTTGAACAGTTGTAAACATACCAGGTTGAATAATACTAATCGACATGATTTAACACCCACTTTTCTTTATTAAATCGATTTTCTGCTATTTCACTTTGGATGTCGTTAAATGTATTTTCATCAATAGAATAAAACTTAATATAATCCCCCGCTTGATATAAAGACATTTCATCGTCGTTGATATCAAATACTTTTAATGGTGTTCTTCCAATAATTTGCCAACCACCTGGTGAATCAGAAGGATATAAACCCGTTTGATTATTTGCTATTCCTACTGACCCTGCGTCAATGTTGACTCTAGGTTCATCTCGACGTGGAGTATGTAAACGAGAATCCAATCCACCTAAAAATGGAAAACCAGGCATAAAACCTAACATGTAAACGAGATATTCATTTTGAGTATGGATTTGAATGACTTCATCAGTAGTTAGTTTGTTATGTTTAGCTACATATGGTAAATCAGGTCCGACTTCTGAATTATATAATACTGGAATATGTATGATCGTTTTATCTGAAATATCTTTAGCATGTTCACCATTTAACTGTTTTAAATCTAATATATCTATTAATTGCTTAAAATTAAGCTTTATATTATCAAAATTTATCATAATTGCTCTATATGACGGTATCACATCTTTGATACCATCTATTCTTTTAGCGTGTATATGTTTAGTAACGGATTCAACATCTCTGTAATTACTTTCAGATATTTCTTCTTTAAAATAAAGCGCAATTGATTGTTCATTAATAATCTTTATTTCCAAAGATGATGGTCCTCCTTCGATTATAAATAACGTATTTCATTTTATATATTAGTAATATAAAATATCCACGTATTCATAGTAGTTTAATATGTCTTTCAAATAGACAATAATAAAAGAAGGTAAGTAATGCATTAATGTAATCGCTTACTCCCTTTCAGTACAAGATAACTATATAATTTATCTACATTGTTATTTAAGCATATATTTATATTTTTGTCATGTAAAAGTTCTAAAAATTAAATGAATGTACTTGCTTATATCTAATTAATAGTTAAATAATTATAAATATTTAACTATAAAAAAATCCAAAAATCAAAATGATTTTTGGATTTTTTGTTACTTAATATCAACGATTTTAACTTTCATTTCTCCACCATTTGGAAGTGGAACACGAACTTCATCATTTAAACTTTTACCAATAAGTGCTTTCGCCATTGGAGATTCATTCGAAATTTTTCCTTTAAACGCATCTGCTTCTGCAGATCCAACAATTTGATAGCTTTCTTCTTCATCGCCAGGTAATTCGACAAACGTAACAGTTTTACCAATTTGAATAACATTGTTATCACCGTTGTCTTCAATAATCAAAGCATATCTAAGCATGTGTTCAATACGTTGAATATCTTGCTCAATAAAACCTTGTTCATCTTTAGCAGCATCGTATTCTGAGTTCTCAGATAAGTCACCAAAAGATCTAGCAACTTTGATTTTTTCTACTACTTCAGGACGTTTAACTGTTTTAAGTTCTTCTAATTCTTGTTCTAATTTTTCATAACCTTCCTGTGTCATTGGATATTGTTTTTGATTTTCCATAAGTTCATCTTCCTTTTCAACAAGTTAATTTAATTCTGAAAAAATACATATTATTCGTTAATGCTTACCAACAAGCGTTTGTATTTTTGTTGTCATTATATCAATTGCTACCTTATTACTTCCACCTTCTGGAATAATAATATCAGCATATTTTTTTGTTGGTTCTATAAATTGATTATGCATAGGTCTGACAACATTTAAATATTGGTTAATAACTGATTCCATTGAGCGCCCTCGCTCTTTTGTATCACGTACAAGTCTTCTTAAAATACGTAAATCAGCATCAGTATCAACGTATATTTTAACATCCATCATATCACGTAATGTTTTATTTTCCAAAGCAAATATACCCTCTACGATAATAACATCTTTAGGTTCAAATGCAATTGTTTCATCACTTCTAGTATGATTTTTATAATCATATGTTGGAACTTCCACCGCTTGACCATTACGTAAATCCTTTAAATTACTAATCAGTAAATCATTATCAAATGCAAAAGGATGATCATAGTTAGTTTCAAGACGTTCTTCAAATGTTAAGTGCGATTGATCTTTATAATAATAATCTTGAGCAAGTAAAGCAACACTATGGCCTTCTAAGTTTTTCATTATTTCATTTGTAACAGTTGTCTTTCCTGATCCTGAACCGCCAGCGATTCCGATGATTGTTGTCTGTGTCATTAGCCAATTTCCTTTCTCATCATATTATTAGGATAAATAGGATGATCCACTTTAATTTGAACAATTTGAAGAGGATGACGTGCTGCATCAAGGTGGTTTCCTTCTTCATCATAAATGACATCAATAACCTGTTTAAATGATTCAATTTCAGGTCCAAAAAATTCAATTTCTTGGCCTGGTTTAAAGTGATTTCTTTGTTGTATTGTAGCAATATGAGTTGCTTCGTCATAATCTAAAACTAATCCACAAAAATCATATGGTGACTTTTTATTTTGTTGAACACCAAACATTTGTTCTTCATACCCAGGCGTTCCTTCAAAGAAAGCAGGTGCTGTATCTCGATTAGCACATTTGTCTAATTCAATTAACCACTCTGGTTTAATTTTAAAATTATCTGGATCTTCTGCATATGCATCAATAACCTTACGATAAACTGATACTACCGTAGCAATATAATGAATAGATTTCATTCGTCCTTCAATTTTTAAAGAATCTATACCAATATCCATCATTTGAGGAATAGACTCAATTAATTTTAAATCTTTTGGACTCATAGCAAAAGGCACAACGTCGCCATCTTGATAAAATAAATCTAATTCTCCCTCTTCATCAACAGCTAGTAAATCATAATCCCAACGACAACTTTGGCAACAACCACCTCTGTTAGAGTCTCGTGCTGTCATGTGATTACTTAAAGTACATCTACCTGAATAAGCAATGCACATTGCACCGTGAATAAAGGCTTCTATTTCGATATCAACATTGTCTTTCATCTCTTTCATTTCCATAGCGCCTGTTTCACGAGCTAATACTACTCGATCAAGTCCTTCTTCTTTCCAGTATTCCACAGCTTTGTAATTAGAAAGAGATTGTTGTGTTGAAAGATGAATTTCTAATTTAGGAGCTACTTTCTTACATGTTTCAATAATAAGTGGATCAGCTACAATAATTCCTGTTGCACCTGTAGCTTCTAATTGACGTAAATAATCTTCTAAACCGTCTATATTTTCATCATGAGCGATAATATTAGTCGTAACATAAATTTTTGCACCATAACGGTTTGCAAATTCAACGCCTTCTTTAATTTCTTCCATTGTAAAGTTATCAGCGTTAGAACGTAACCCGTATTCTTGTCCACCTAAAAATACTGCATCAGCACCATAGTGAACCGCAATCTTTAACTTCTCTAAGTTTCCAGCAGGCGCTAATAATTCAGGTTTTTTTATTTTTCTTTTAGCATTTACTTCAATTTCATTTAACGTCTTCATACTGGCGCCTCCCTTAATATACTGTTTGTTTATATAAGAACCCTTCATCAAACGGACGATGTTCAGGTTGAATTTCTTCTATTGGATCAATTAACATAAATTTTTCATCTTCATAAGCTTCTGGATCTTCATGATATAAGTCAATGGCTTCTCTATATTGTGCTGTAACAGTATTAATGTATGCTTCACTTTGTAAGATACCATCAATTTTAAATGAATCGATATTTGCTTCAAAGAATGGCTCTAATTCTTCAATTAAACAGATATCATTAGGAGACATAATATGAGTACCATTGTAATCTTCAAAAACAGGATATTTATTTTCTCTTTCTTCATCGTACAATAATAAATCTTGATCATTTTCACTACGTTGGATTTTCATTTGTCTATCTTGAAAAGTGTAATAATTACCCAATAACATACGTTTAGATTGGAACATACAAGTCATACCGTGAACCTGAACTTCAATTTCAACATTTGCATGTTTTTTGATATTTAAAATTTCATCTAGATTTAATTCACGTGCTAATACAGCTCTTTTAGCGCCTTTTCCACCCCAATAATTACATTGGAAATAATTCGTAACAATTGTTTCTGCATCCCAATTTAATGGTATCGGATTATCTTGTTTTTTAACATACATCACGACAGCAGGATCACCAAAAATTATTCTATCCACTCTTATTTCATGTAAAAATTCAATATAGTTTTCTAAGGCATTTAAATGATAATTATGAAAAATACCATTAACTGCCACATATACTTTTTTATCATGTTCGTGTGCTAAATTAACTGCTTTTCTAACATCTTCACGATTAAATTCTCCAGGTAATCGCAATCCAAATTTTTGTTCTCCAATCACAAATGCATCAGCACCGAGTTCTATCAATGTTTTCATATGATTTAAAGATTTTGGAGTGACAAGTAATTCAGTCATATTCATTCTCCTTTAATAGATATGGCTAAACCATCATCCATATTTAAAAAATTTGTTTTATAGTTCTTTTGTTTCATAAGCCAAGTATTATATTTTTGTACCTTTTTTACCATTTGCTTAACGTTTCTTGATCGTACAATATCTATATCAGATACAAATCCATGATACAAAACGTTATCAGTAATAACTAAGCCACCTTTTTTTAATAACGGTGTATAGTATTCAAAAAATTTTTGAGATTGCGCTTTAGCTGCATCGATAAATATCATATCATATAAATGATTGCTCACTTTATCGTACTGTGATAGCGCATCGCCCTCTATAAGGCGAATTTGATTTTCGTATTCAAATTTTTTAAAATTAAGTTTTGCTTGTTTTATCATATTCTCATTACGTTCAATAGTAGTAATAGAAATATCTGGTGAAACAGAAGCAAATTGCATCGAACTATATCCAATAGCAGTTCCAATTTCCAAAATATTTTTCGAATGATGAATTCTAATTAATTGTTTTATCATGTCTAAAGTTAATTTATCTACTATAGGAACAGCATGTTCTTCTGCATAAAATCTTAGCTCTTCAATATTATTATCTAACTGTTCATGAAGATTTAATAAATAGGATTGATTTGATTCCACTTCTATAACTTCCCTTTTAATATCAATAGGCATAAAAATAAATCAGTCAACTAATATTACATTATTTAAAATAAAATAATAAACCTACTTTATATTTTAATGTATAAATATAGTAACTGACTGTATATTTAAAAATTTATGCTTATAGTAATTTAACTTTAAATATTTTATCATAATTCTAAATTAAATTTAAGTCTGAAATATTAAAAATCTCTAACCAAAGTACATTGATTAGAGATTTATTATTAACAAAAGACTGTTTATTCTTCCATATTTGTATTTACAACTTCTTCAATCATATCCCATTCTTCATCTGTTTCGATAGGAACAAGTTTACCACCATCACCAGATTCATCTGGTTCATTAATCATTGGAATGAGCTCAATCATGTCATCATCATCAGATTGAGCACCTTCTTCAGCTAAAATAACATACTCTTTTTTAAATTCTGGATGATAAAATTCTAGCATTTTTCGATATAAAACTTCATTTCCATTTTCATCGAATAAAGTTAATAATTCTTCTTCATTACTAATATTTAATTCTGTATTATGATTGTGATTATGTTCAGTCATAATGATATTCTCCTTTATTGAATTGAATCTAAATAGCCTTGCAGTATGAAAACTGCTGCCATTTTATCAATTACTTTTTTTCTTTTTTGTCTTGAGACATCAGCTTCTAATAATGAGCGCTCAGCAGCCATGGTACTTAAACGTTCATCCCACATAATAATTTCAATATTTGGTAAAGCCTCTTGAAGCAATTCTTTGTATTTAAGAGATGCTTCTCCACGAAAACCAATAGAATTATTCATGTTTTTCGGTAATCCTATGACTACTGAACCAACATTATTGTCTTTTATGATTGAAACCAGTCTATCAATACCAAATTCTTCATTTTCTTCATTTATTCTTAGAGTGTCTAGTCCTTGAGCAGTCCAGCCCATCAAATCACTAATTGCGATACCTACAGTTCTACTACCTACATCTAATCCTAAAATTTTATGACTTAACATTTATTTATTATTCTCTTTTAAGTAGTTTGAAACGAGTTCTTCCATAATTACATCTCTATCAATATGTCGTATTTGATTACGTGCATCATTTTGACGTGGAATGTATGCAGGGTCTCCTGAAAGTAAATAACCAACAATTTGATTTACAGCATTGTAGCCTCGTTCTTCTAGAGTTTGATGTACGTTTTTTAAAACTGTTTGGACATTTTCTTTTGGAATTTCATCATAATCGAATTTCATAGTTTTATCAATATTTTCCATAGATGCGACACTCCTCTGACATGTATTAACTTACATATTAATTTTACACCAGTTGATTAAAAAGTTATAGGTTTTTAATATAATCTTTAATAAAGCGTAATGATTCTGAGATGTTTTCAGGTTGTGTGCCGCCACCTTGTGCCATATCTGGACGACCGCCACCTTTTCCTCCTACAATTGGAGCCATGTTTTTAATGATATCTCCGGCTTTAACCTGACTTGTAAGCTCTTTAGGTACAACGGCAATTAACGAAACTTTTTCACCAACATGACTTGCTAAAATAATAATTGTATCTTGTTGTTTTGATTTAAAATCATCCATTGTTTGACGGATTTCTTTTGGATTAGATACTTCTACCTCTGTAGCTAATACTTTAAATCCATTAATCATTTCTACTTGATCCTCTATATTACCCATTTTAAGTGAAGTAATTTCCTTATTACGTTGCTCTAATTGCTTATTCAATTGTTTTTCATTTTCTTGAATTTGAACAACTTTATCATAAACTTGTTTATCTGATTTTACTTTAAGTTGTTCTTTGACAGAATTAAATTTATTCTGAATATCTTCAAAATATAAGAATGCAGCTTTACCGGTAAGTGCCTCAATACGTCTAACACCTGCGCCTGTACCTGATTCGCTTACAATTTTAAACAACCCTATTTCAGCAGTATTATCTACATGAATACCACCACATAATTCAATTGAAAATGGAGCCATATTGACTACTCTTACAATATCACCATATTTTTCACCAAATAGAGCCATAGCACCCATTTCTTTAGCTTCTTGAATAGGCATTTCTTGAATATGAACTGAAATTCCTTTCCAAATTTCTTCATTTACTCTTCTTTCAACTTGATCAATCTCTTCTTCTGTCATTGGACCAAAGTGAGAAAAGTCAAATCTTAATCGTTCACTTTCAACGAGTGAACCTGCTTGGTTAACATGTTCACCTAAAATCTCTTTTAATGCAGCATGTAGTAAGTGAGTGGCACTATGATTTTTTTGTATATCTTTACGTTCTTCTTTATTTACAGTTGCATCTACATGACTATTTACACTTACTTGTCCAAATTGAACTGTACCTTGATGTAAATTTTGTCCATTTGGTGCCTTTGTAACTTCTTGAACGGCTATTTCGAAATGATCATTTCCTACTGTTCCTTTATCTGCAACTTGTCCACCACTTACTGCATAAAATGGTGTTTCTTTTAAGATAAAGTAAACTGTTTCTCCAGCCTCAGCAGATGTAACAGTTTTACCATTATAAATTAAATCTGTTAAAATTGTTTGATATTCTGTTGTTTCATATCCAACAAATTGACTTTCAGTATTAATATTTTTTAAAACATCACTTTGAACTTGCATAGATTGTGAACTTTGTCTAGCTTCTCTCGCTCTAGTACGTTGTTGTTCCATTTCAGTTTCAAATGTTGCCATGTCGACTGTAATACCTTCTTGACTTGCTAGTTCTTCAGTTAACTCAATTGGGAATCCATACGTATCATATAATTTAAACGCATCTGAACCATTAATCTGATGTGTAGATTCTTTTGCTTGCGTAATGAGTTGATTTAATATAGATACACCCTCTTGAAGTGTTTCATGGAAACGTTCTTCTTCAGATTTAATAACACGTTTAATAAAATCCGATTTTTCTTTTACATTTGGATAATATGGCTCCATAATGTCAGCAACGATATCAACCAATTTATACATAAATGGCTCATTAATGCCAAGCGTTTGACTAAAACGTACAGCACGACGTAAGAGACGACGTAAAACATAACCGCGCCCTTCATTTGCAGGTAAAGCACCATCAGAGATTGCGAATGAGATTGTTCTGATATGATCGGCGATGACTTTAAATGCTACATCTTGTTCGTTATTTTCAAGATATTTTTTTCCTGATATATGCTCTACTTCTTCAATAATTGGCATAAATAAATCTGTTTCATAATTGGTACGAACATTTTGGGAAATAGACGTCATACGTTCTAATCCCATGCCGGTATCAATATTTTTATTTGGAAGTGGTGTATAAGTATGATCCTTATTATGGTTATATTCACTAAATACTAAGTTCCATACTTCTAAATATCTCTCATTTTCACCGCCAGGATACATTTCTTCTGCTGGATCATTTTGACCATATGCTTCACCACGATCATAGAAAATTTCGGTATTAGGTCCTGATGGTCCTTCTCCAATATCCCAGAAATTCCCTTCAATTCTAATAATACGACTTTCTTCTAAACCAATATCTTCATGCCATAAACGATAGGCTTCAACATCTTCTGGATGAATCGTTACATATAGCTTCTCTGGTTCCATCCCCATCCATTTGTCACTAGTTAAAAATTCCCAAGCAAATTCAATTGCTTCTTTTTTAAAATAGTCACCAATTGAGAAGTTTCCAAGCATTTCAAAGAAAGTATGATGACGCGCAGTAAAACCTACGTTTTCAATATCATTTGTTCTGATTGCTTTTTGAGAGTTCACTATTCTAGGCTTTTTAGGTGTTTCTCGTCCATCAAAGTATTTTTTTAAAGTTGCAACACCAGAGTTTATCCAAAGTAACGAATCATCGTCAATAGGCACAAGTGGTGCAGATGGTTCTACCATATGACCTTTTTCAACAAAGAAATCAATATATTTTTGACGTATATCACTTGCTTTAAGTTTTTTCATTTTTTCACTCCTAATATAATTAATACATTTATAAATAAAAAAACGTTCATCCAACAAAGGGACGAACGTTTTCGCGGTACCACCCTAGTTACAAGAAATAAATATTTTTCAAATATATTTAATTTCTCATCACTTAATTATCATATTAACGTTAACACAAAGTAGCGTTCAACAGATTAACTTGTACTTTTCACCAACCAGTACATCTCTACTTAAGTTAAAAAGTTTACTCATCTTTATGCGAATTCAAATTTATTTTAAGTATTTTTATTTAAATTGTCAATGTTCAACAAAGTCGTAAGGTGAAACATTTCCCATATTAATCATTGGATTAATTTGATAAATTGTTTCTTCACTTAAAGTAATGTGTTCATCTGCATTATTATCCTCTGTACCATCTATATTTATCGGTTCATCATTCTCTTCTACGTCTATATTAACCTGACTCATACCAAAATAATTTATAATTAGTGTTTTTAATTGTGTATGTCTTTCTTGACCTTGAGTATTTAAGGCAATGTCAAATGCTTTTGGATCTCCTAATAGTACTAAAGATTGTTTTGCACGTGTCAGACCTGTATATAAAATAGGTCTTTGCAACATTCTAAAATATTGTTTGACAATAGGCATAATAACAATTGGGAATTCTGATCCTTGTGATTTATGGATTGAGGTACAATAAGCATGTGTGAGTTCTAATAAATCTTGTCTAGTAAATGTAATTTCATTTCCTTCAAAATCGACAATCAGTACATCTTTATTAAGTGCATTTTCTTTAGCCCAAAATATACCTACTATGACGCCAATATCACCATTAAAAATATTGTCATTTGGTCGATTAACTAGTTGTAAAACTTTGTCTCCTTTTCTAAACTTTATATCGCCAAACTCTATTTCTCTTGTATCTTTTTCTTTAGGATTTAAAATATTTTGTAATACTTGATTAAGTCTTTTTATCCCTGCACTTCCTTTGTACATAGGTGCTAAAACTTGAATATCACTCATATCATATCCTTTATTTACAGCGCTAGATACTACTTTCTCCACTACGGTTGGAATTTGTTCTACATTGCAATGAATAAAACTTCTATCGTGATAACGTTTTGTAATATCTATTGACTCATGATGTTTCATGCGATGAGCTAAGTCAATAATACTAGAACCATCTTGTTGGCGATAAACTTAAGTTAAATTAACTCTTGGAAATGCTTTAGACTCAATTAAATCCTTAAATACTTGGCCAGGACCGACAGACGGCAATTGATCTTCATCGCCTACTAGAATAATTTGTGCATCTAGTGGAACGGCACTTAAAAATTGATGGAACAACCAAGAATCAACCATTGACATTTCATCAATTATAATGAGCTTAGCTTTAATTTCATTTTCAAGAATATCTTCTGGTTGAGTATCTTGATTCCATCCTATTAATCGATGAATCGTCATTGCTTCTAATCCAGTTGATTCTTGTAAACGTTTTGATGCCCTTCCAGTTGGGGCGGCTAATACGATTGGATAATCATCTTCTTGATAATCGGAATACTTAAGAGATAGACCATGAATTTCAGCATACAATTCTACAATCCCTTTAATAACAGTTGTTTTACCTGTTCCTGGACCTCCAGTTAGTAACATTATTTTCGAATTCATCGCCGTTTCAAGTGCTTCTTGTTGTGATTTAGCATAATTAACATTATTTTGATCTTCTATTTCACCAATATGTATCTGTAAATCTGATTGCTCTATTATTTTAAAGTGATTTTTGTATGTGTTGATACGATACAAATTTTGAACACTTTTAAGTTCTGAATAGTATAAACTTGGAATCGCAACATGACTATTCTCTAAAATAATTTTCTTTTCTTCAAAAAGTGTTTGTAGCACATGTTTTAATTGTTCTTGTTCAATTGTTTCATCTAAATGCTTATCTGAAAGCATATCTTCTGTAATTTCTAATACAGCATTTTCATCTAAATAAGTATGTCCCTGTTTTATACATTCTTCTTCAAGAGTATATAATAACCCAGCTTTTAAACGTTCTGAATCGTTATAAGCAATACCATTATTTCTAGCTAATGTATCAGCTTTTTGAAAACCAATACCTTTTACATCATAAACTAATTGGTATGGATTGTTTTCTAGAATTTTTAAAGTCTCTGATTGATAAAATTGATAAATCGCCATGGATAATTTTGGACCAAAACCTAAGTCATGTAAGCGAATCATTATTTTTTCTGACTCTTGATTTGCACTAATTTGTTCTGCAATCTGTTTTTGTTTCGATTTTGCTAAACTAGGAACGTTTTCGAGAACAGAAGGATCAGTTAAAATATCATTTATTGCATTTTCTCCTAATGTATTTACAATATTCTGAGCAGTCTTTTTACCAATACCTTTAAATAAATCACTAGATAAATAACTTATTATGGCATCTTTAGTTTGAGGCAGTTCTTTTTCAAATGTTTCAGCTTTAAGTTGTTTACCATAACGAGGATGTTGAACAATTTGTCCTTTAAACGTATAGACATCTCCTTCAACAATATTAGGAAAAAACCCTACAACTGTAGGCAGATTATCAAATGATTCATTAGTTTCAATGGAATCTACTTTTAAAACAGTATAAAAGTTATCTTTATTTTGAAATAGAATGGTATCAACTGTTCCTTTAACCATTGAGTAATCAAATAGTGTAGGGTTTGACATATTATTCCTCCTCATTTTTTAGAGATTTAAATGTTTGTTTAGCATGCTGACTTAATAAATGTTTAGGATCAATTTGAATTGCTTTATCAAAATACTGAATTGCTTCATCAGCATCCTCAGTTTCCATATACGTTGCCAGACCTAAATTATATAATGCATCTACGTGATTAGGATTAATAGATAAAACATAGTTTAATTGCTTAATGGCTTCTTGAAACATTTCTAAATGACATAAGGTTAAACCATATTGAAATTGAACTTCTGTGTCCAAAGTTTGATCTAATTCAGCAGCAGTCATAAAAAAGGGTAATGCTTCTCTTTGCGCATCTAGTTGGCTAAAAGACATACCAATCATATAATTAGTATCAATGGGATTCATATTATACTTTAAAGCTCGTTGATAAAGTTTTATTGCTTCTTGAAAACGAGATTGTTCATAATATAGATTAGCTAAATTATAGTAAACAGCACCATTTTTGTCATCTAATGTTATTGCTTTTTGGAAGAATCTTTCTGCTTTCTCAATCTCACCAACATCAGCTAAAATAATACCAGCATTAATATAATTTTCAATAATGTTAGGATTCTCTTCAATGTTATTAAATAATGCTTTAATGGCTTCTTCATAATTACCATTATTCATCCACTGATATATTGTTTCTTGTTCAATCATTTCCATGTCTCCATTTCTAACATAAATTTGCAATTAAAAAGAAACCGCTAATTCTCATTTACAATGAGTTAACGGTTTACTAAAAATTAAACAACATAGCTAAGTTGACCTGTTGTTTTATATACATCGTCTATAGTAGCGCCACCTAAACAAACTTCTCCATTATAGAATACCACTGCTTGGCCTGGTGTAATAGCTCGAACAGGTTCGTCGAAAGTAACTCGAATAGATTGTTCATCTTCTTTTTGAACAAATACTTTAGTGTCTTTTTGACGATATCTAAATTTAGCAGTACATTCAAATCCATTTTCTAAATCAACTGGATTAACAAATGATGCGTCGGAAGCAATTAAATAATCACTATATAATGCATCATGATGGAAGCCTTGCTCGACATATAAAATATTATCTTCAAGATTTTTACCAACAACAAACCATGGATCTCCATCTCCACCAATACCTAGTCCATGACGTTGGCCAATAGTATAATACATTAAACCACTGTGTATGCCCATTTTTTTACCATTGAGTGTTCTCATTTCACCAGATTGTGCCGGTAAATATTGAGAAAGGAATGATTTAAAATTACGTTCCCCAATAAAGCAAATACCTGTAGAATCTTTTTTCTTAGCTGTTGCTAAGTCTTGTTCTTCAGCGATTTTACGAACTTCTTTTTTTTCTATGTCTCCAATTGGAAACATGACTTTAGATAATTGTTCTTGAGATAATTGATTTAAAAAGTATGTTTGATCCTTATTATCATCTACCCCACGTAACATTTCTACGCGACCATCTTCATGTCGACGGATTCGTGCATAATGACCAGTAGCCACATAATCGGCTCCTAATTTTAATGCATGTTCTAAAAATGCTTTAAATTTAATTTCTTTATTACACATGACGTCTGGGTTAGGGGTACGACCTTTTTTATATTCATCTAAGAAATATGTGAATACTTTATCCCAATATTCTTTTTCAAAATTCACAGCATAATATGGTATACCAATTTGATTACATACAGCTATGACATCATTATAATCTTCTGTAGCTGTACATACACCATTTTCATCTGTGTCGTCCCAGTTTTTCATGAAGATGCCAATGACATCATATCCTTGTTCCTTTAAAAGATATGCTGTGACTGAACTATCTACACCTCCAGACATACCAACTACAACACGTATATCTTTATTTGACAAGTTCTATTCCTCCTTAAATTTATGATATATTTTATGAATTTCAGCAACAATATATTTTATATCTTGTTCGGTTGTGAGTTCATTAAAACTAAATCTAACTGAATGTTTTGCACGATCTTCATCTTCATACATAGCAGCAAGTACATGTGACGGAGTTGTTGAGCCAGCTGTACATGCAGAACCAGACGAAACATAAATATTTGCTAAATCCAATAAAGTTAACATTGTTTCTACATCTATAAATGGAAAATATAAATTAAGTATATGGCCAGTCGTTTCTACCATTGAACCATTGACTTCAAATGGAATTGCACGTTCTTGCAAACTTACTAAAAATAGTTCTTTTAATTGCATTAAATGAATATTATTTTGATCTCGATTTTTAGTAGCTATTTCTAGAGCTTTTGTCATTCCAACTATTTGTGGAACACTTTCCGTTCCAGCACGGCGTTTAGTTTCTTGTTCCCCGCCTAATTGAGAATACTCGATTGGTGTATTGTTTTTTACTAATAAAATACCTACACCTTTAGGTCCACCAAATTTATGAGCAGTAATACTCATGGTATCAATATTAAACTCACTAAATTTAATATCTAAATGGCTAATTGCTTGGACTGCATCCACATGTAATAGAGCATTTGAATTAGAAACAATGTTTTCGATATCGTAAATAGGTTCTACTGTGCCCACTTCATTATTGACAAACATAATAGATACTAAGATAGTATCATCTGTTAAGGCTTCTTCCAATTGATCCAAATCAACTTTACTTGTATCATCTACATCTAAATATGTGACTTCATATCCTTCTTTTTCTAGTTGCTCGAATACGTGTAATACAGAATGATGTTCAATTTTTGTAGTAATAATATGATTACCTAAATGCTCATTAGCATAGACTAAACCTTTAATAGCAGTATTATTTGATTCTGTAGCACCACTAGTAAAAATGACTTCGCTTGGTTTAGCACCTAGTAATTGAGCTACATTTCTTCTAGATTCATCTAAATAACGTCTAGCATCTCTACCTACTGTGTGAATAGAAGATGGATTGCCGTAGTGCGATTGATATATATCCATCATTGCTTCTATAACTTCTGGTTTGACTGGTGTAGTTGCAGCATAATCTGCATATACTTCCATTATTAAGTACACTCCTCACAATATTATCAATGTTCCTATAATAGCACCTCATTCTAAAATTTTCTACCTTCTTGTTTATGAATTAATATATTAACTATTTTTCTTTCAATAATTATTTTAAGTATGAGCAATTTAATAACTGTAATCGTTTTAAGTTGTTAAACTATTAGATAATAAAGATAAAAAGGAGAAATAGTCTATGTCTGATATAAAATTTTCTGCATTAAATTTAGTTCCTATACGAGAAGGTCAAACTGATAAAGATGCAATTAATGATATGGTGGCTTTAGCTCAGAAATTAGATGAATTAGATTATGAGCGTTATTGGATTGCAGAACATCATAATGCACCTAATTTAGTAAGCTCAGCTACATCATTGTTAATACAACATACGCTTGAACATACTCATAATATTAAAGTTGGTTCAGGTGGCATCATGCTTCCAAACCATGCACCTTTAGTTGTTGCTGAGCAATTTGGTACCTTAGAAACCATTTATCCCAATCGTGTAGATTTAGGATTAGGTAGAGCACCTGGTACTGATATGATGACAGCAAGTGCATTGAGACGAGATCAACATAATGGTGTGTATGCTTTCCCTGAAGAAGTAGAACAATTACAAACTTATTTTGGTCCAGGAAATAAACAAGCTTATGTAAGGGCTTATCCTGCAGTAGATAAAAATGTACCGTTGTATATACTCGGATCATCAACTGACTCTGCACATTTAGCAGCTAGAAAAGGTCTACCCTATGTTTTTGCAGGTCATTTTGCACCACAGCAAATGAAAGAAGCAATTGAAATTTATCACGACTTATTTGAACCATCTGAAGCATTAGATAAACCATATATGATTGTATGTTTAAATGCTATAGTGACAGAAACTGATAAAGAAGCAGAATATTTAGCTAGTTCTTTAGCACAAGTATTCATTAGTATTGCTCGAGGAAGAATGCAACCAGTTCAACCACCAACTGATGATTTAAAAGGTCTTTTAACACCTAGAGAGTATGAAATGGCAAAACAAAGATTTGATGATTCTCTTATTGGTTCTGAAGAAACAGTGAAAGCTAAATTAGAAGCATTTTTAGAGGAATATGGTGATATTGATGAAATAATGGTCGTAAGCTATATTTATGACCAAGATAGACAATTTGAATCATATGAGCGTTTTAAACGAGTCATTCAAAAATTAAATAAATAATATTGATTAAAACCTGTTGAATATAAATAAATTGTCAACAGGTTTTAAATTTTTCATAAAAAAAGAGTGATGATCAAAATCACCACTCACAATTTTAATTATTTATTGTCTTTTTTGTCGTCTTTACTGTCATTATTTCCGCCAGTATATTCATTAATTTTATCTTTTACTTTATTTACTTGTTCGTTATCGCTATTTTTAAATTTCTCTGCTGCATCTTTTGCTTTATCCATGAATCCCATGTTGAAATTCTCCTTTCGAATTTAAGCATTTAATTTTTAATAAATAATTTTTACTTATATTAATCCAATACCACAGCAAAAAAGTTTTAAACATAATAAATTTGAATTTTTAAATGTAAAACATATAACCATCTAAATCGTTATCTGATTCTACAAAATCAGCTAAATATTTTAATGTTGTATTATCTAAAACTTCTCTAACAGCATCTCTCATTCGCAACCATAATTCTTTTTGTGCTGGTGGTTCAGAATCTATACTTTCTACAATAGTAATAGGTCCTTCTAATAAGCGAATAATATCGCCAGCTGAAATTTCTTCAGATGGGACTCTTAATTGATATCCACCCTTAGCGCCACGAATACTTCGAATTAATCCAGCATTTCTTAAAGGACCCACGAGTTGTTCTAAATATAAATCACTTAAATGATTTTCTTCAGCAATTGTTTTTAATGATACACACCCTTGCCCCTCTCTTTTTGCTAGGGAAATCATTAAAGTTAACCCATATCTCCCTTTCGTTGATATTTTCATAGTTTTACCTCACTTAATTCGAATAATATAGTCCCATTCTATCATTTTTTCAGTTAATATAGTAATAGAAAGGTGTGAAAAAATTGAATACAGAACCTTTAGCTTCAAGAATGAGGCCTACAAATATAAATGAAATTATTTCACAACAACATCTAGTTGGTCCAAGAGGCATTATAAGACGTATGGTAGAAACTAAAAAATTATCTTCTATGATTTTTTATGGACCTCCTGGAATTGGAAAAACTAGTATTGCTAAAGCCATTGCTGGCAGTACTGAATATAAATTTAGACAATTAAATGCAGTAACGAATACAAAAAAAGATATGCAAATGATAGTTGAAGAAGCTAAAATGTCAGGACAAGTCATTTTATTATTAGATGAGATTCACCGCTTAGATAAAGCAAAACAGGATTTTTTATTACCACATTTAGAAAATGGTAAAATCATTTTAATTGGTGCTACAACTTCTAACCCTTATCATGCAATTAATCCAGCGATTCGCTCACGTGTACAAATTTTTGAATTATATCCACTTGATGAAAAGGATGTATATCAAGCATTAACTAGAGCATTAAATGATGATCAAAATGGTTTAAAATCGTATCAACCCAAAATTGATGAAGATGCACTAAAATATTTCTCAACTCAAAGTCATGGTGATGTAAGAAGTGCTTTAAATGCTTTGGAATTAGCAGTATTAAGTGCTAAAGTATCCAATAATCAACGTCATGTTACTTTAGAAGATGCTAAAGATTGTTTACAAAAAGGTGCTTTTATCAGTGATAAAGATGGCGACATGCATTATGATGTCATGAGTGCATTTCAAAAGTCTATTCGTGGAAGTGACGTTAATGCTGCTTTACATTATTTAGCAAGATTAATTGAAGCAGGTGATCTTCCAACAATCGTACGACGTTTACTCGTTATTAGTTATGAAGACATTGGCTTAGCTTCTCCAAGTGCTGGTCAAAGAACACTAGCAGCTATTCAATCAGCTGAACGACTCGGATTGCCTGAAGCACGAATTCCTCTAAGTCAAGCAGTAATTGAATTATCACTATCTCCTAAGTCTAATTCAGCTATAAAAGCAATTGATAGTGCATTAAGTGACATCAGAAAAGGCAAAGTTGAACAAATACCTAAACACCTACGTGATGGTCACTATCAAGGAGCAAAAGACTTAGGCCGATCTATCGGTTATAAATATCCCCATGATTATGAGAATGGTTATATTAAACAACAATATTTACCTGACGCTTTAAAAAATAAAATATATTATGAACCAAAAACAACTTCTAAAAGTGAACAACAATTTAAAATAGTGTATGATAATTTAAATCATAAAAACTAATAAAACCTATGGAAAAGATGATAATACCTCTTTCATCTCTTCCATAGGTTTTTGTTAGTTATTACCCTTATCTTTAATTCTACGTACAGGAATGTCTTTTAAAATATCATTTACGACATAACTTGCACAAATTAAACCTACTGTGCTTGGTACAAATGCATTCGATGATGGAGGCATTTGACCTTTTCGATTTATTGCATTTGCATCTCCAACTGTTTTCTTAACATCTTCACGAATAACTATTGGACTTTCATCTGAGAAAACAACAGGAACGCCTTTTTTTATTCCAAGTTTTTTCAACTTGTTGCGAATAATTTTTGCCATTGGATCCATATATGTTTTTGAAATATCAGCAATTTTGAAACGTGTGGGATCTATTTTATTCGCAGCGCCCATACTTGAAATCAACTTGATTCCTCTATCTAAGCATTCTTTCATTAAATGAACTTTGTATATAATCGTGTCACTTGCATCGATAAAATAATCAATATCGTAATTATTAAAAATGTCTTCATATGTCTCTTCAGTATAAAACATGTGAAGAGATGTAACTTTACAATCTGGATTGATGAGTTTAATTCGTTCTTCCATTAATGTTACTTTACTTTGACCTATGGTAGTAGTTAATGCATGAATTTGACGGTTTACATTAGTGATATCTACGTCATCTTTATCAATAAGAATAATGTGACCAATGTTAGTTCTTGCTAAAGCTTCAGCAGCAAATGAACCAACTCCACCTACTCCTAAGACCGCTACTGTCTTGTTTTTTAGTAAATCTAGTCCTTCTTGTCCATAGGCTAATTCATTTCTAGAAAATTGATGTTTCATAATTAACTCCTTTACTTAGCAAATGTTAATACTATATTAACAGAAAAAAGCAAAAAAAAATACGTAAGGCTAAAGCCTTACGTACCGATAGAGTCCGTAGTTGCCGTAGTTATAAAAAGCTTGATCATTCGGCCTGCTATATACAGGTGGGTGCCCTGTTTCTTGTTTTGCAAGTCCTCCAAATGAGGCGTGTGCGCTGCAAGAAAACCTATTGGGCTCCCTGATCAAAAAGTGTTAGGCCCAAATAAAAAGCAAACATACGAACAACACAGATGACTATCTTATAGATATATTTTATCATAAAGAGCTTATTAAATAAATCCTTAAATATTGTATGAGGATGTTTATTTTTAAAATATTTTTAAATATATAAGTTTACATAATATAATTATTGTTATTTAAAATTTAAGTTAGTGTATATAAAAATTGGAACAGAAACTCAATTCCCGTCCCAATTTAGCACTAAATTATTCTATTTTAAAAATGAAGATTAATGACGAATTCTTAATGATAATTCTTCTAATTGTTTATCTGATACTTCACTTGGTGCATCCGTTAATAAGCAAGTTGCAGAAGCAGTTTTAGGGAAAGCGATAGTATCACGTAAATTAGTTCTATTTGTGAGTAACATAACTAGTCTGTCTAGACCTAAAGCGATGCCTCCATGTGGTGGTGCGCCGTATTTAAAGGCATCTAATAAGAAACCAAATTGCTCTCTAGCTTGTTCTTTAGTAAATCCTAAAACTTCAAACATTTTTTCTTGTAATTCTCCATCAGATATTCTGATTGATCCACCGCCTAATTCGTATCCATTTAATACAACGTCATAAGCATTTGCTTGAACTTTTTCAGGTTCAGAATCTAGTTTAGCAATATCTTCTTCTTTAGGTGATGTAAACGGATGATGCGCAGCAACATAACGTTTAGCATCTTCATCATATTCTAATAAAGGCCAATCTGTTACCCATAAGAAGTTTAATTTTGATTCATCAATTAATTTTAATTCTTTTGCAATTTTAATTCGAAGTGCACCTAAACTTTGTGCAACAACATTTGGCTTATCTGCAACAAACATTACTAAATCTCCAGGTTTAGCACCTGTTAATTCTTTTAATGTGTTAACATTCTCTTCTTCAAAGAATCTTGCTATCGGACCACTTAAGCCTTCATCTACAACTTTCACCCAAGCTAGACCCTTAGCACCATAGATATTTACAAATTCTGTTAATCCGTCCATATCTTTACGTGTATAGTTATCTGCAGCACCTTCAGCAACGATTGCTTTAACTTCTCCGTCGTGTTCTACAGTATCTTTAAACACTTTGAAATCCATTTCTTTTCCTAATTGAGACACATCTTGCAATTCCATACCAAAACGTGTATCTGGTTTATCAGAACCATATCGTTTCATTGCTTCATCATATGTCATACGAGGGAATGGTGTTTGGATATCAATACCTTTTACATCTTTTACAACTTTAGAAAGCATTTCCTCGCCCATTTGAATAATATCTTCTTGATCAACAAAACTCATTTCGATATCTACTTGTGTGAATTCAGGTTGACGATCAGCACGTAAATCCTCATCACGGAAACATTTTACAATTTGATAGTATTTATCAAAACCACTAATCATCAATAATTGTTTAAATAACTGTGGTGATTGTGGTAAAGCGTAAAATTCGCCTTCATGTACACGAGATGGCACTAAATAGTCCCTCGCACCTTCTGGTGTAGATTTTGTTAATACGGGTGTTTCAATATCAAAGAAACCATTATTATCAAGGTATTGACGAATTGATCGAGTCGTTTGATGTCTCATTTTAAATGTTTGAGCTAATTCTGGTCGTCTTAAATCTAAATAGCGATATTTAAGACGAATATTTTCATCAACACTTTGATTTTCTTCATTAATTGAAAATGGAGGCGTCGCTGATTTATTAATTATACGAATATTAGATACTTGAACTTCTACTTGACCTGTTTTAATTTTTGGATTAACTGTTTCTGGGTCTCTTTTAGTTACTGAACCTTCAACTTCGACTACATATTCTGATCTTACAGTTTCAGCAATAGATAGAGCTTCTTTTGAAAAATCTGGATTAAATACAATTTGTACAATTCCCTCTCTATCACGTAAATCAACAAAAATAAGGCCACCTAAATCGCGTCGGTTATGAACCCAACCTTTTAGTGTTACTTTCTGACCTAATAATTCTTCAGTTACTAAACCACAATATGTTGTTCTTTTACCCATTATTTATTCTCCTTTTCTTTATTAAAGAAACTAACTACTTCATCTAATTGAATTGTTTTTGTTTCACCAGTAGACATTTCTTTAACATCAATTTTATTATTGTCTAGCTCTTGGTCACCTATTACAATCGTATATTTAGCATTTAAACGATCAGCTTGTTTCATTTGTCCCTTAATTTTTCGATTTAAGTAATCTTTATCAGCTTTCACGCCATGTTTTCTTAAATCATTTAAAAGTTTCACGCTATATTGTTCTGCTTTTTCACCCATCGTTACGACAAATAAATCGAAATCTTCATCCACATTCAATTCTATGTCTTCTTCTTCAAGTGCAAGAAGTAATCGTTCAATACTAAGGGCAAAACCTATTCCTGTTTGCTTAGGACCATCTAATAACTCAAGAAGTCCATTATAACGACCTCCACCACATAGTGTAGTAATAGCACCGTCATAATTCGGATTATCCATCATGAGTTCAAATGCCGTATGAGTATAATAATCAAGCCCACGCACTAAATTAGGATCTTCAACATAATTGATACCTAGTTGATCTAAATGATGTTTAACTGCTTCATAATATGCCTTTGATTCATCATTTAAGTAATCTGTAATTCTTGGAGCATGTTTAACTGCTTCTTTGTCTCTATCAACCTTACAATCTAAGATTCTCATTGGATTTGTATGCAAACGTGATTGACAATCATTACAGAATGTATCAATGACAGGTTCAAAATGCTTAATTAATGCTTCGTTATATTCTTTACGAGATGCTTGATCTCCTATACTATTAATCACTAGCTTTAAATGTTTTAAACCAAATGATTCATATATATGCATTACCATTGCTAATACTTCTGCATCAATACTTGGATTTTCTGCTCCTATTGCTTCTACACCAAATTGATTAAATTGTCGATAACGTCCTTTTTGTTTTCGTTCGTATCTAAACATTGGTCCGTTATAGTAGAGCTTAATAGGTTGATTAGGTTCACCTTGCATTTTATTTTCAATATATGATCGCACGACTGCTGCAGTTCCTTCAGGTCTTAATGTAATACTTCTATCGCCTTTGTCTTTAAACGTATACATCTCTTTTTGAACGACATCAGTAGAATCTCCTACACCTCTTGCAAATAAGTCAGTACTTTCAAATATTGGTGTACGTATCTCTTTATAATTGTATAATTTCATTAATTCATCTAATTTATTTTCAATATATCGCCATTTTGCAGACTCTTGAGGTAAAATATCTTGCGTTCCTCTAGGAATCTTAATCATACAATCACTCCTTCTAAATTGTTGTTAACTATTAAATTTCTTTAATAAAAAAGTCCCTTATATAGCTTCATGCTATATAAGGGACGATATGCCGTGTTGCCACCCTAATTGAGAATAAAAATATTCTCCACTCATCACGCGTAACGTACGCAAACCGGCTTTATTTTATCAAAGCACCTTTTCTTGTGTTCAAAGATACCAATGTACTAGTGTAATCTTTCAGCCTAGGATTACTTCTCTTCACAATCAATATGATTGTTCACTATTTCATTAGTCTTTTCAAGAATACAAACGGTATTATTTATAAAGTTCACTGATTATGATACCGATTTTAGGAAAAGTTTGCAAGTATTATGAAGCAAAATATTGTTTTAATCCATCTACAACCGCTTCTTCTACAACCTGTCTATGTAATTGATTTCTAATCATTTTTTCATCAGTAGGATTACTTATATAGCCCAATTCAAGTAACACAGCTGGTTTATTCGTTTGTCTTAAAACTTGATAATTTTGTTGACGCACACCACGATTAGAAAGTAATGACTTTTTTTGAATATTCGCATTTAATACTTCTGCTAATGTTTCTTGACTATTTTGATACCAATATACAGTAGCGCCATTAGCATTATGACTATCTAATGAATCATTATGAATACTTATAAATACATCACCTGTCGCTTTTCTATTATCTAAGCTTACATAACTATCATCTGTTCTCGTCAATTTAACATGCGCTCCTGCTTTTTCTAATGCACGTTTTAATTCAAGTGCTGTTTTCAAAGTATAGTTTTTTTCGAGAGATTTAAGAGCCGTGGAACTTGAGGCTCCCTGATCACTCCCTCCATGACCAGGATCAAGCACCACAGTTTTATTCTTAAAAGGATTTTCCTGTTTACTGACATCAGCTTTAATATTCAAACTCGTATGCCAACCAGCAACCCATCCTTTTTCATCTCCTTTAGCATTTTGGACTTCAATCCATTTTCCTGACGTCTTTAATTTTTTAAAACTATCTCCTTTTTCAACTTTATATATCACCGGATATCCTGCATTAGGTCCTGTTCTTATTTCAGCATCTTCTGTTATTGTTAGTCTATTACTATCTTGATCATTATGATTCATAAACATAAATATTAATATTATAAAAAGAATAAATAATAACACTACTACTAACGTCAACATATTTTTTAGATCATGTTTGGTTAACCATGTATCTAATTTATTCATATTACTTTGCCATCCTGACTTTCATATATAATCGTTACGGGACCATCATTAATAATTTCTACTTCCATATCTGTCCCAAATTCACCAGTTTGAACATCAATATCATACTTTTGAAGTTCAGAGTTAAACTTATCGTATAATATTTTGGCATCTTCAGGTCGCATGGATTGTGAGAAACCTGGTCTATTACCTTTTTTAACTTCTGCATAAAGTGTAAATTGAGAAATAGATAAAATCGCACCATTAATTTGTTGAATATTTAAATTTAATTTTCCGTTATCATCTTCAAACAAACGTGCATTAATAATTTTCTTCGCTAATACTTCTATATCAGATTCCGTCGAATTTTTCCCAACACCTACTAATAAACAATAACCTTTTTCAATTTGGTTATGAATAGATTTATTAGTGACAGATGCTCGTTTTACTCTTTGTACAACTATTTTCATATCTTAGCACCTCTTTTAATTCCATACTCTAGAAACTGTATAAATATCACTCAATTGTTTAAGTTTTTCAACTACACGAAATACATCATTTACATTTTTAACCATAACGCTAATTGTAATAATTGCATTTTTGTCAATATCAGATCGTGCATTCATTTTAATAATACTTCCTACGGTTGAATTTACGGCTTGAATCACTTCATTGAGTAACCCATTTCGATCATATGCATTGACTTCTAAATCTACTTGATAACGTTGTGTTGAATCTTTTGATTTAACCCATTCGACATTAATTAATCTCTCGTTTTCATTTTTAATATTTGGGCAATCTGATCTATGAACTTTAATACCATGTCCTTTAGTGATATATCCAACAATATCATCACCAGGAATTGGATTACAACATTTAGATAATTTGATTAAAACATTCTCTAATCCTTCGACATAAACCCCACTATCAGTAATGATATCTTCTTTAATTGGTGACGTTTTAATGACTTCTTGTGCTTCATTTAATGCTTTTTGTTTATCTTGTATACGCTGTCTTTCCGTTAATTTATTCACTACTTGTAAAGCAGTAACACCACCAAAACCTACTGCAGCATATAAATCGTCATCATTGGCAAAATGATATTTTTCGTTAACGACTTCAATATTTTTTTCTGTTAGAATCTCATCAACTCGATAACCTTGTTCTTTAATTTCCGCTTCTACCATAAATTTACCTTTTTCTATATTAGAAGAACGATCTTGCTTTTTAAAGAAACTTTTTATCTTACTTTTTGCTCCAGATGATTTAACAATTTTCAACCAATCTCTACTTGGACCGTATGAATGTTTACTTGTGCGAATTTCAATAATATCGCCTGTCTTAAGCATATAATCAATAGGCACAATTTTACCATTGACTTTTGCGCCAATCATTTTATTACCCACTTCGCTATGGATGGCATAAGCAAAATCAATAGGGACTGCGCCATAAGGTAATTCAATCACATCACTTGCAGGCGTAAACGCATATACTTTATCACTTTGTAAATCATATTTAAGTGATTCCATAAATTCTTGTGCATCTGAAGATGTATGGTCAGTTTCTGCAAGTTCTTTTAACCAGTTAAGTTTATTTTGGAAATCTTGTGTTTTAGAATTTATTGTTTTACCTTCTTTATATGCCCAATGCGCTGCCACCCCATGCTCAGCAATTTCGTGCATTTCAAATGTTCGAATTTGAATCTCTAAAGGATCACCATTAGGTCCAACAACAGTAGTGTGTAATGATTGATACATATTTTGCTTTGGCATAGCGATATAATCTTTAAAACGACCTGGCATCGGTTTCCATAATGTATGAACCAAGCCTAAAATAGCATAACAATCATTAATTGAATTCACAATCACTCGTATAGCTAATAAATCAAATATTTGATCAAATTGTTTTTTTTGTTTTACCATCTTACGATAAATACTGTAAATATGTTTAGGGCGACCGCTTATTTCACCTTGGATATTCATTTTATTCATTTCAGTTTGAATTTTATCCATAGCATTTTGAATATATGCTTCACGTTCACTACGTTTTTTCTTCATTAAATTAACAATTCTAAAATACTGTACACTATCAATATAACGTAATGCAATATCTTCCAATTCCCATTTAATGGTATTAATACCTAGACGATGTGCTAAAGGTGCATAGATTTCTAATGTTTCTTTTGAAATACGAATTTGTTTTTCTCTAGCCATTGCTTTTAGCGTTCTCATATTATGTAAGCGGTCAGCTAATTTAACTAATATGACACGAACATCCTTAGCTATCGCAATAAATAACTTTCTATGATTTTCAGCTTGTTGTTCCTCTTTAGAACGGTATTTAACTTTTTTTAACTTAGTTACACCATCTACAATTCGTGCAATTTCTTCATTAAACATATTCTTTACATCTTCAAATGTATATGGTGTATCCTCTATCACATCATGTAAAAAGCCAGCTACAATTGTTGGTCCATCTAAGCGCATTTCTGTTAATATACCTGCTACTTGAATTGGATGCATGATATAAGGTAGCCCATTTTTTCGAAACTGTCCTTGATGTGCTTCATAAGCAATATGATAACTTTTTAAAACATATTGATAATCATCTGCTGATAAATAGGATTTAGCTTTATTTAGTACTTCATCAGCACTATATGGATACTCGTTATTCAATATATGACACCCCGACTTTTTAATATTTCAAATACTCTACCGATAACCGAATCATTGAAAATCAAGAAATTTCTTTTCATTACTTAATTAATCCGAGTACCACTCCTATTAATTAAAGATGCGTGAGTATTAATGTAATTTTAACAAAAGTATTAAAATCTCTAAAAGATTAACTTTGGTTTAAATAATAGTTATATAATACTACAAGTTTTTAAATAAATAAATGTGATTAGATTAATGATGATGCAACGATAATAAAAAAAGCGAGATAGTATTCAATCTGAATTCCTACACTCGCTTTAATATATATTAATCTAGTTACTAAATTAATGACTATTCAACGTAAGAAATTAAACTCATGACATCATAGTCTTTAATTTTTTCCATACCATTTAAATATTTTAATTCAATAATAAAAGCTATTCCAACAACAATACCACCTAATTCTTCTACTAATTTAATAGCCGCTTCGATTGTTCCACCTGTCGCTAATAAATCATCAGTGATTAAAACACGTTGTCCTGGTTTAATTGCATCTTTATGCATTGTTAAAACATTTGTCCCATATTCCAAGTCGTATTCATAGCGAATAACTTCACGTGGTAATTTTCCTTCTTTTCTTACAGGTGCAAATCCAATTCCCATTGAGTACGCAACTGGACAGCCAATAATAAATCCTCTTGCTTCAGGGCCTACTACAATATCAACGTTACGATCTTTTGCATACTTTACAATTTGATCAGTTGCATAACCGTATGCTTCACCATTGTCCATAATAGTTGTAATATCTTTGAAACTAACACCTGGTTTAGGCCAGTCTTGTACTTCAGATACGTATTGCTTTAAATCCATTTAAAAATTTCCTCCTATGCGTTACGCTTTTTGAGCTTTAATCCAATTCTTAAGATGTGAAAAGTCATCATAAAGCATTAATTTTTCAACTTCAATTCTTGACTGTCTCGATTTATAAACTTGACTCGACTCAATAGATTGTTTACTTGGATTATCATTTATTTTAATTATACCATTTTCTTCGTAAATAAAACTTAGGTCAAGAAATACTTTTAAAATAAACTTTAAAGTATTTGGCTTAATATTTAAGTATTGACATAATTGTAACCCTTCTTTTTCTAAATTCATTTCTTTCCTAATGAATAGTGCCTTATAACTTTGTTTAAATAGATGACTACTCGGTAACCCCTCGAAATAAATTGAATGTTGATGGTGTAATACTAAATAGAGTTGTGAGTATTCTAAATGTTTTAGAGATTGTTTAACACTATCTAAATCAGTTGGTAAATCACGAAATACAATCGTATTATATGATGAATCAATTGTTTCACCGTAGTGGAAATAATTCTCCCCTAGCTTCTCTTTTTTAGAATGAATGACAAAAGCAACATTTTTAGATGACGTATCAATGTTAAGTTGTTTACGTTTACTTCTATAATCTAATATTTGCTCATTTTGAGTCGCTAAATCTTGTATCATCATTTGAGGTGTCTGATTGCCATTCCACTCATTTATTTGTAAATGTCCTATGATATTGACGGGTTGGCCTAATTCTATTTGTGTAATTAAACCACCATTTTTCCAAAATAAATGTTGTAACTTAGCTTGACCAGTTACTAATTTTAAATGATTTTTATCTTTTCCAATCGCTTTAACATCATTAACTTCTGTATCATCCAATTCAAATAAAGGTTTGTCAAAATCAGTACCAAACGGTTTCAGTATTTTAATATCATGAATATTTGATACAGTAATGTCATCTTCTGAAAGTTTAGTCGTAATATGTTTTGTTGGTTCTAAAGAAGTATGTTTAGAAAGCTGAACCATCCACTCATTTAGTCCTTTTGATAATGCATCAATATTATCAATCTCCATCGTCATTCCAGCTGCCATATGATGACCACCAAATTTAGATATCAAATCTTGATGTGCACTTAAAATTTCGAACATGGACACTTGTTCAATACTTCTAGCTGAACCTTTTGCATGATGTTGTTCTAAATCTATATTTAAAATAAGAGTGGGTAAAGCATAAGTTTCTACAATTTTTGAAGCCACAATACCTAATACTCCCTCATGCCATCCTTCTTTAGCTAAAAGTAAAAATTTGTCGCCATTTTCAACTTTTTCATTAGCCATCAATAGGGCTTCTTCTGTTATTTGAGCTACAATATCTTTACGTTCAATGTTAAATGCCTCTACTTGTTCAGCTAAAAAATTCGCCTCTTCAGAATCTTCTGCCATCAGTAATTCCGCTGCTAATGACGCATCTTCTAATCTACCTACCGCATTTAAACGAGGTCCAATAATGAAACCAATTGTTTCTTCATCTATTTCATCATTAAATCCTGCTTGATTTAATAATGATTGAATTTGAAATGGACAGGATTGATTTAAATATTTAAGACCTTCTTGAACAATCGTTCTGTTTTCATCAGTCAGTGACACTAAATCTGCAATCGTCCCAATAGTTGCAAGCGCTATGAAATATTCTGGAGGATGATCTATTAAACATTGCGATAATTTGTATGCGACACCAGCTCCACATAAATATTTAAATGGATATTCAAATTCTGGATGCATAGGATGAATAATGGCATATGCTTTTGGTAATGTACGGCCTATTTCATGATGGTCTGTAACAATTACATCGACTCCCAATGCTTGTACCATTTCAATTTCTTCATGACCTTGTATTCCATTATCAACTGTAATAATAAGTGATACGCCTTCATCGTAAGCATTTTGAAAGGCGTATTTATTTGGGCCATAACCTTCGCTAAATCGATTAGGAATATACCAACCGACTTCAGCGCCCAATTTTTGCAGTGTTTGAACTAATATCGTTGTAGATGTTACGCCATCAGCATCATAGTCTCCATATACTAATATTCTTTCATGTTTATCAATCGCTAAATTAATTCGATCAACAGCTTTTCGCATATCACTCATTAGCCATGAATCATGCTTTTTATTTGTACCATTAATTAATGTATTTATCTCATCATACTGTGTAATCGATTTACTTTCTAAAATCTTTCTTACAATAGGAGATAAATTAAATTCCTTAATAATCTCAGACGATATATCTTGTTTAGGTGCTTCATAAAGCCATTTATATTTAGATTGAATCATAAAGTTATCCTTCCTTTTTCCACAAGCAATTATACCTAAAAAAAGAATAAATAAAAAGAGGAAGAAACACTGAATTCAATTAGAATTCTTTTGTTTCTTCCACTAATTTTATATCATGTATTTAATTATACTAAGATTTTTTCATCATTTGATTTTTTCTCTTTATAAACTACAAGCTTACCGTTCTCAGATTTTTTCAACTGATGTTTCTTCATGATGCCCCATAGTGGAACTGCAATAAAGATAGAAGAGAATACACCAGATAATAATCCAATAAGTAATGCTAATGAGAAGTTAAACAGACTTGATGCACCAAAGATCAGTATGGCGATAACTACTACAACGACTGTAAGAACTGTATTAACAGAACGAGTCATCGTTTGTCTAATAGATCGGTTAACAATATCATCGATTTGATGAGGTTCTGTTATGACTTTAATTTTATGAAGATTTTCTCTTACACGGTCGAAAGTAACAATTGTATCATTTATTGAGTAACCTACAATCGTTAAGATTGCAGCGATAAATGTAATATCTACTTCAAGTCTTAATAAACTGAATAAAGCAATGATAATAAATACGTCATGAAGTAATGCTAAGACAGCAGAAAGCCCCATTCTCCATTCGAATCTTAATGAAACATAGATAATAATACCAATAGCTGCATAAATTAATGCTTTCATTGCATTTTTAGCTAACTCTTGACCAATCATTGGAGAGACTGTGTTCACTGTCGGTTTATGACCATATTGATCATTAATGACTTTATTAAGTTTCAAAGTTTCATCTTTAGATAAATCATTTTTAAATTGAACTGTTGCTTGTTTATTGTCATTACCATTAATTTGAATTTGATCAGGTGTCAAACCAACATCTTTAATCGTACGTTCAACTTTCGTTTGAGATAACTTCGTATCAGAATCAAGATCTACTCTTGTACCAGATGAGAAATCAATACCTAAGTTAAGTTTAAATATACTTAGAATAATTATACCAATTACTAAAATTAAAATACTTACTCCAATTAATGGTTTTGCTAATTTAACAAAATTCCATTTTTCAAAAGCTGTTTTTAAGTCATGAACATCTACACCTTCATTGATATCATGGCGATTATTTTTATTTACACCAAACATCCAATATTTCTTCTTAAAGTAATTAGAAGAAACTAAAAGTGATAATAGTCCTCTTGATAAAAAGACAGCTGTGATGAATATCATTAAAATACCTAATAATAACATCGTAGCAAATCCTTTAACTGAACTTTGACCAAAGAAGAATAACACTGCTGCTGCTATAACAGTTGTTAAGTTTGAATCAAAAATCGTTAAGAAAGAACTTTTATTTGCTTTAGAATAAGCCTGTTTAAGCGTTCGTCCTACTCTAAGTTCATCTTTAATCCGTTCATACATGATGATATTTGCATCTACAGCCATACCTACACCTAATACTAAGGCAGCTAAACCTGGTAATGTAAGTACACCTGAAATAAAGTTAAATGCTACCAATGTTAAATAAACATATACTGTTAAAGCAATCACTGCCACAATACCTGGTAATCTGTAAAAACCTACCATAAATAAATAGATAATTGCAACACCAATCATTGATGCAAAGATTGTTTTATCTAATGCATCTTGACCAAATTGTGCACCTACAGAATTAGAATAAACTTCTTTTAAATCAACTGGTAATGAACCTGCATTTAACAATTCTGCAATTTGCTTAGCACGTTCTACGCCTTGTTGACCCTGGAAGCCACCTGAAATTTCTACACTGTCTGAATTAATAGGTTGATCCACCGAAGCGGCTGAAACGTATTTCCGTTTATCTTCAGGTTTATCCAACTCTTTATGATAGCTATCACCTTTTTTATAATCTAACCACACTACCATCATGTTTTCTTGTTTTTTAGAAATTTCTTCTGTAACTTTTTTAAATTTCGCGCGGTCTTTTAATTTAAAAGTGACTGCAGGTTCGTTTGTACCTTGTTTAAATTCTTGTTTTGCAGAACCTTGTACAATATCTTTACCTGTTAATTTAACATGATCATTAGCATCACGTATAGTCAGATTTGCTTGTGAAGACAAAATTTTCCGAGCTTCATCAGGATTTTTTACCCCTGCGAGCTGTACCCTAATTCTATCAGGGTCTTCAACTTGAATATGAGGCTCAGATACGCCTAATACATTAACACGATTTTCTAAAGTTTGAGCAGTAGATTGTAAAGCCTTATCATCGATTTTACCATCACCGCCAAGTGGTTTAACTTGATATAACACTTCAAAACCACCTTGTAAATCCAAACCTAGATTTACATTCTTAACTACATTCTTATATGTAAAGCCCATACCTACAAATAGTAGCGCTACAATGAGTATGAATGCAATTATTCTACTTGTTTTTTTCACATGAACACCTCATTATTTAATTATGTAATTAGAATAATCTTTTAATAAACCATGTGCAAGTGAATTAAAGATTACATCTATGTGACAAGACTTATCTATCTTAACATAACCTTTTTATTAGTGTAATCACGATAGCTAGTTAATAAAAAAACATTCCACGACAATTTGTTGTCTGGAATGTCTTGTTATTATAATTTATGATGGGTCAACTTGTTTAATCGCAGGTTTTTCAAATGTCATTTCAGTACCATGACCATTTACTGTGATTACAACTGCTGTTTCATCCACAGCTTTAACAGTTCCTTTGATTCCACCAATAGTTGTAATTTTTTGACCTGCTTCGATACGACTAATCATTTCACGATGTTCTTTCGCACGTTTTTGTTGCGGTCTAATTAAAAAGAAATAAAATACTATAATTAAAATTATAGGCAAGATTAATGCTGAAACATTCATTATATTGTTCTCCTTATTAAAAGTTTTTAGGGTTCTCTACATTTAGCCCATATTGTTCGAAAAATTCTTCTTTAAAATCTAATAAACAATCTTCTCGAATGGCCTGTCTAATATCTTCCATTAATTTTAGCAGAAAATGTAAATTATGAATAGTAGTAAGACGGATACCAAACGTTTCCTCTGCTTTAATTAGATGTCTAATATATGCACGTGTATAATTCTTACAAGTATAGCAATCACAATTCGCATCTATAGGACTAAAATCATCTGCATATTTAGCATTTTTTATAACCAATCGTCCTTGAGATGTCATGCATGTTCCATTTCTAGCTATGCGTGTTGGCAACACACAATCAAACATATCCATACCGCGAATGCTACATTCTATTAATGCATCAGGTGATCCTACTCCCATTAAGTATCTTGGTTTGTCTTCTGGCATAAATTGAACCGTATGTTCAACCATATCGTACATCACTGGTTTTGGTTCACCTACAGATAAACCACCAATAGCATATCCAGGAAAATCCAATGATACAAGTTCTTTAGCACTTTGTTCTCTTAAGTCTTTGTACTCTCCACCTTGTATAATACCAAATAATGCTTGGTCCTCTGGACGTTGATGTGCTTCAAGACATCGTTTAGCCCATCTTGTTGTACGTTCAATTGAATCTTTTACGTATTTATATTCGGCAGGCATAGGCGGACACTCATCAAATGCCATCATAATATCTGAACCTAAGTCATTTTGAATTTGCATTGATTTTTCTGGACTTAAAAACAACTTAGAGCCATTTGTATGATGTCTAAATTCGACACCCTCTTCTGATATTTTTCTAAGATTACTCAAACTAAACACTTGGAAACCACCAGAATCTGTAAGAATAGGGCCATCCCAATTCATGAACTTATGTAAGCCCCCAGCTTGTTTGATAATATCATTTCCAGGTTGTAACCACAAATGATACGTATTTCCTAATATAATTCTAGCTTCAATTTGTCTTAACTCTTCTGGACTCATTGTTTTAACTGTTGCTTTCGTACCTACTGGCATAAACATGGGTGTTTCAAATGAGCCATGGGGTGTATGAACAATCCCTAAACGTGCACCTGATTGCTTACATGTTTTAATGTGCTCATAAGTTACTGCTGGCATAATCTGTACCTCTCATTCATTAAATTATTAACATTGCATCTCCAAAACTAAAGAATCTATATTTAAGTTTTACCGCTTCTTTATAAGCATTCAAAATGTATTCACGACTACTAAAAGCAGAGACTAACATCACTAATGTTGATTTGGGTAAATGAAAATTAGTAATTAACCCATCAATTGCTTTATATTCAAACCCTGGATAAATAAATATATCTGTCCAACCACTTGTAGCGACAAATTGTTCATGATCACGACGAATTGTTTCTAACGTTCTAGTAGACGTCGTACCTACAGAAATAATTCTATGCCCATTTTCTTTAGTTTTATTCAGCATATCTGCCGTTTCTTTAGTCATTTGATAGTACTCACTATGCATTTCATGATCATCAATATCCTCCACACTTACTGGTCTAAAGGTACCTAGGCCAACATGTAGTGTAATAAATGCAATATTGACACCTTTGTCTTTTATTTTCTGTAAAAGCTCATCTGTAAAATGTAACCCTGCAGTAGGCGCTGCAGCGGAACCATTTTCTTTAGCATACACAGTTTGATATCTATCCGGATCATCTAAACGTTCTTTAATATAAGGTGGTAAAGGCATTTCACCTAACTCATCTAAGCGTTCTTCTAAAATACCTTCATAATGTAAACGCATAATGCGCCCACCTTGTTCTAATTCTTTTATACATTCAGCAATGATTTTGCCGTTACCAAATGATAAAGTATTACCTACTTTAATACGTTTTGCTGGTTTTAATAATACTTCCCAGTCATTGTCCTCTATTCTAGTAAGCATTAACATTTCTACCTTTGCACCTGTTTCTTCTTTTAAACCGAATAAACGTGCTGGCATAACACGTGTATCATTTAATACTAATGTATCTCCAGGTTCAAAATAATCCATAATATCTGTAAAGTGTTTATGTGCAATATTTCCGGTCTTTCTACCTAGCACAAGTAATCTACTTTGATCTCTATTTTTTAAAGGTGTCTGAGCAATCAATGATTCAGGTAAATGATAATCAAACTCCTCAACGTTCATATTATTCCCTCATTCTTTAATTTTTTTGAAATGTTCATAGGCAAATGGTGTCGCTTTTCTACCTCTTGGTGTTCGTTCTATAAATCCTTTTTGTATTAAAAAGGGTTCATAGACATCTTCGATTGTAATACGTTCTTCTCCAATTGACACTGCTATCGTATCCAGTCCCACAGGACCTCCATTATATTGATTAATAATACAATTCATCATTTTATGATCAATGTAATCTAAGCCTTCATCATCCACTTGTAATAAGTTTAGAGCTTGCTTTGTTGTTTCGATATAAATTTGTTCATCTTCATTTACTTGTTGAAAATCTCTTACTCTTTTTAGTAGTCGATTTGCAACACGAGGTGTTCCTCTTGAACGCTTAGCAAGCTCAACTGCACTTTCATCATCAATTTTTGTACCTAATACTTCAGCAGTTCGAATAATGATTTCTTTTAAATCTGATTCCGAATAGTACTCTAATCTTAAATGAACACCAAATCGATCTCTTAAAGGGCCTGTTAGACTTCCAGCACGTGTTGTCGCGCCTACTAGAGTAAAAGGTGGTAAATCAATACGTATACTACGTGCTTCATCACCTTTACCGATAATAATATCTAAGAAAAAATCTTCCATAGCAGAGTATAAAACTTCTTCTACTACACTACTTAAGCGATGGATTTCATCAATAAATAAAACATCTCCAGGCTGTAAACCTGATAAAATTGCCGCTAAATCTCCGGGTCGCTCTAATGATGGACCAGATACAGTTCTTATATTGACTTCCATTTCATTAGCAATAATATTTGAAAGTGTTGTTTTACCTAATCCTGGAGGACCAAAAAGTAATACATGATCTAATGGCTCATCCCTTAGTTTAGCCGCTTTTATAAAAACTTCTAAATTATTCTTTATTGATGATTGCCCAATATATTGTTTTAATTTAGTTGGTCTGAGTGAGAATTCAAAAGAAGATTCTTCATTGTGTAATGATTGATCTACCATTCTATCATCCATATTTATCCCCCCAGTTATCGTTCATAATATTAAGATATAAGCGTTTTTAAACCAATCTTAACTGCTTCATCAACAGAGTGGATGGATGTTTTATTAAGCACTTTCTCAACTTTAGAAAGCTCTCTCTTAGAATATCCTAAAGCTGCAAGCGCTAATAACGCTTCCTTAATTATATTGTCATTTTCTTCAACTTGTCCCTCAACCTGTAATAAGGTCTCACTAGTCTCTTCTGTAATCTTAACTTTACCTTTTAAATCTAATACAATTTGTCGTGCAGTCTTTTTACCTATACCAGGAAATTTAGTTAGATAAGTATCATTTTCATTTTCAATTGCACGTTTAACTTCGTTAGGTGTACTTGTTGCTAGAATAGCTAAAGCTGATTTAGGGCCTATACCTGTAACTTTTATTAAGCTTAAGAACATCTCTTTTTCTTCTTCGCTAATAAAACCATATAATAATTGTGCGTCTTCTCTTACAATCAGTGAAGTAAAGACTTTACATTCTTGATTTAAATATTTTTGAAATCGATATGAATTTGGAGTTTGAATTTCATAACCGCTACCATTAGACGTTTCTACAACAATATGTGTTGGAAACAATTGAGATAAATGTCCTTTTATATAAGCGTACATAGATACCTTCCTTACATACTCATACTAATTAATTCAACTTTATAAACATGTTGAATATTTCTCAAAGTGCCCATGACCTTTTCTATTGATAATGATTGATCTTTTGCACTCAAAGAGAGTGTAATCGTTGCTTTTTCTTCCATTGGAACACTTTGATGAATAGTTAAAACGGATAACGCTAATTTTGAAATAGTTTGTAATACTTGAGCAAGCATTCCTACTATATCATTAACATAGAGAATTAAGGTGAATTCACGGTGTTCAAAAATCTTTTCATCTACAGGAAAAATAGTATCTCTATATTTATAAAAAGCACTTCTTGATAGATTAAACTGCTTAACTGCTTCATAAATGGACAGTGTGGCATCATTTTTTAAAGCGTCTTTAATTTTAAGCGTTTTAACCACTGATTCTGGTAAAACGTCTTCACGTATTAAATAAAACTTTTTATAATCTTTGCTGTCCACTAAAAAGCCCTCCTATTCGACGAATTCAAATTCTCCCCCAAGTATTCTAACAATATCACCATTACTACATCCACGTTCTCTTAATGCATCATCAATACCCATAGAGCGCATTTGACGTGCAAAACGTCTTACTGCTGGATCACTATTAAAGTCTGTCATTTTAAACATGCGTTCGATTGCATTACCGCTTACTACATAGGCACCATCATCATCTCTTGTAATCGTAAATTTATCTTGAGATGGTGTATGTTTATATAATACGCGATTAACACCTGCATCTTCGTCTTCTTCTACACTAAAATCAATATCTTTTACTTCTTCTAATTTATCAGCAATTGTATATAGTAATTGATCAATATTATCTCTTGTAATTGTAGAAACTGGAACAATAGTTACATCTTCATCAATTTCTTTTTTAAATAATTCTAGGTTATCGTTTGATTCCGGTATATCCATTTTATTTGCCACTATAATTTGAGGTCTATCTTCTAATCTTTGTTTATAATTTATCAGTTCATTATTGATGATTTGATAATCTTCAAGTGGATTTCTTCCTTCAGAACCACTCATATCTATCATATGAACAATAACTTTTGTTCTTTCAACATGACGTAAAAATTGATGACCTAAACCGACTCCTTCTGAAGCTCCTTCAATTAAACCTGGTAAATCCGCCATCACAAAACTTCTATGATCAGGTGTTGAAACCACACCTAAATTTGGTTTAATTGTTGTAAAATGATAAGCTCCAATTTTAGGTTTTGCCTTAGATACAATAGATAACAATGTTGATTTCCCTACACTTGGGAATCCAACGAGTCCCACATCAGCAAGTAGCTTTAATTCTAAGGTAACATCTAGTTCTTCTCCAGGTTCTCCATTTTCACTAAAGTCTGGAGCTGGATTTCGAGGGGTTGCAAAACGTGAATTTCCACGACCTCCACGACCTCCACGAGCAATAACTGCACGTTGACCTTCTTCAACTAAATCTGCTAAAACTTCTTCAGTTTCTACACTTTTAATAATGGTACCAGGAGGCACTTTTAAAACTAAGTCTTCCGCATTTTTACCATGCATATTACTACTTTGACCATTTTCACCTTTTTTAGCCTTAAAATGACGTTGAAATCTAAAGTCTAAAAGTGTTCTTAAACCTTCATCAACTTCAAAAATGACTGAAGCACCTTTACCTCCATCGCCACCAGCAGGGCCACCAAATGGTACATATTTTTCCCTACGATAAGCAGTAATACCATTACCTCCATCGCCTGCTTTTAGAGATATTTTTACTTGATCGACAAACATATATCTCACCTCTTTTTATATATTTTATTAATTCATCGCTAATATTATATCATTAACTCTAAAACGTTAGATTCTATTATAATCATTTTTAAACAAAAATAAAACACCAGAAGTCTTCACTTCTGGTGTTAATTAGACAAAAATTATTCAGCTACTGCATATACAGAAACTTGTTTTTTGTCGCGACCTTTACGTTCGAAACGAACAACGCCGTCGATTTTAGCGAATAATGTATCATCGCCACCACGACCTACATTTTCACCAGCATAAATTTTAGTACCGCGTTGACGATATAAAATTGAGCCACCTGTTACGAATTGACCGTCTGCACGTTTAGCACCTAAACGTTTTGATTCTGAGTCACGACCGTTTTTTGTAGAACTTACCCCTTTTTTAGATGCGAAGAATTGTAAGTTTAATTTTAACATCGGGATACACCTCACTTATAATTTAATCTTATATTTTCATTATATTCATCTTCAATCGTTTGTAAAGACACAAGCATTGCTTGAAGAATTAATTGTGCTTGCTCATTGTTAGTGTCTACTGATCTAATGTGAAAATGACCACCGTCATCATCATAATCAATATCCGGATTTTCAGAAGTTAAACTTAAAATAGCATTCACACTTCCAAAAAGAACAGCTGAAGCCCCTGCACAAACAATATCATAGCCATAATCACCATGATTAGCATGGCCATCCATGATGACGTCTGTTACTTTACCTTCATCATTAATTGAAATATCAACAGTAATCATAATTAAGCGTTGATTTTATCAATTGTTAATTTAGTATAAGGCTGACGATGACCTTTTTTACGTTTTGAATCTTTACGACGTTTGTAAGTGAAAACAGTAATTTTTTTACCGCGACCTTGTTTGTTCACAGTAGCAGTTACTGTAGCTCCTTCAACAGTTGGAGCACCAACTTTAACTGAATCTCCACCTACAAATAATACTTTATCAAATGTGAATGAATCACCTTCATTAACATCTAATTTTTCAACGAAGATCTCTTGACCTTCTTCTACTTTAATTTGTTTACCGCCTGTTTCGATAATAGCAAACATACCTTGCACCTCCTATAATTATAAGTCACGCCATATACAGGTGATAAAATATAACATTTTAACGCTTAAACCTGTATTTGAGCGGTTGTATGTAGCTATAAAACTACTCAACTATTGCATCTTACCATTACTTATATTCAATGTCAATCTATTATATTGGCTTTTTAAAGAATTTAAAGAATATAGGCATCAAAATAATTAATAAAATAATATTTAATATAAGTGTTGGGATAATACGTAGTAATATAAAGTTTAGTAAATCAAATTCTACATAGCTAATAACAGAATATATAATTGCTACAAATATTTCAAGAATCATTACACCAATGATACTGAACCAATATACCATAATATAGTCTCGGTAAAAAATCTTCAAGAACTTATTAAATATTGTTATTAAGAATATATAACCAAACAAATATAAACCATATACACTGCCAAAGTAGATATCAGTTATCATACCTAAAAAAATGCTTAGTAATAATGTGACCATAAATGGTCTATAAATTGATAAAAGTAATAAATACATTAGAGTTAAATGAGGAACTAAGATAAATGTTAGGTTGCCTATATGAAAAGGAATAACCAAACCAATAAGTGTATCAAGATAAAAAACGATGATACCGATCATTATATAAACGAACGCTTTCATTATCGAGTCTCTCTTTCATTGAAATCCGTGTTATTACTTTTTTTCGCTATGTATACATGTTGAATATCTGATAAATTTGCTCCAGTTTTCACCCTCACTTCTTTTGCTAAACCATATTCATCATTTTCTACCTTCGTCACTTCTCCTATGTATAAATCACTTGGCAATTGATCGGCTAATCCACTTGTTACTAGTTTGTCACCTTTTGAAATTTTATCCTTATTATTGATATTACTAATAATTAATTCCTGAGTTTTATTATCATAGTGATCAATTAATCCAAAAACATTTTTAGAATGATGTTGAATATTGACTGATAGTTTTCCAGCTCTTGTATTCGTTGAAAGTAAATCAACTTGAGAAGAAAATTGATTCACTCTAGTTACTCTTCCAATTAAACCATCACTAGTAAACACTGCCATATTATTGCTTACACCAGCTTTTTTACCTTTATCAATAATCACAGTATTCATCCATTGATCTGGATTACGTGCTATGATGGCACCTGAAATTGCATCGTATTTTGAAGCATCAGTCATATCAAGTTCTTTTTTTAAGTTTTTATTTTCCGCTTCTAATGCTTCGTTTTTTGCTTTTAATTGATTAACTTCATTATGATTTGATTTGTTAGATTGAAAGAAGTTACCTATAGCTCCAGTCACAAAATTGACAGGGTAACTAATTACTCTCTGACCAAATGACACTGAGTCCCCCACATATTGCTCAGGAGGTGATTGAGTTTGTGAACGAATGGACAAACCAATCAATGCAATAAAAATAATTATTGCACAAAAAACAACAATTAACTTGTTATTTTTAAAAAAATTTAACACTCATAACACCTCTACTATTTATTTTAAATTATTATATTCTATTTTATATTACTCTAGGATTGAAATAAAGAATAATATTAAATATTATCTTCAAAGAAAAAAAGGAACAAGTTAGAATCTTCATTGAATTCTAGTACTTGCTCCTATCAAATGTCATCTTATTTAATTTTACGATTCTTTATTCGGCTTATCTTTTTTATCTTCTTCATAGAGCGTTTCGTCTTTTCTCCATTTAGAAAATAAATTTTGTGCTTTTGCTTGTTCATTTGCCTGTTTTTCTTTAGATTGTTCAGACATACATTACACCAACCTTCAAAAGATTATTGTATCTATTTTAGACATTAACGCATTTATTTATTTTTTTCAAATTATATTTTTTAATACTCATTCTGAGGTTTTAAAGTGATTGATTGTCCTAGGCGATTTAATTCCTGTTCCATTTCAATTTCCGTACTAAAGACTTTAATCGTATCACTTCCGAATTTATAGATGATAAATTCATTATCTCTTTGCCCTACAATGTAATTATCATTATATCCCATTCTAACTATACCTGAAACTTCCATAAATTCTTTTTTATCTATAAATTTAAACACATTTTTTGTTTGACTAGCAGGAATATTCTGAAGTAAATGATTTTCTTCTATAGTATAACTTTTTCCATTAGTAGGCACTGGTGTTGATGTTTGATTACTTGGCAAGAGCTCGAATTGGTTATTGGGAGGTTGATTCATAGGATTCCAGTCCTGTTCTCTTAAAAACGGGGCATATTTTAATGCAAAATAAACAATACTAAGGATTGCAATAACTGCTACTATATTTTTAAAAATACTAAAAACCATTCGCAATAAAATCCCTCCAATTTTAAATCTAAATTATTATAAATATAAAATAGATTTTATCCATCGGTCTAAAGAAGTAAATTAAGTAAATTCTTAAGACTGATTAACATTTTCTTAAAATATATTATAATAATTAATATCACTCGTAAAATAAATTTAGAGGAGTGTGAGAAATGAACATTCTTACAATTATTTTACTTATCTTGCTTGCAGTTATACTTTTTAAAGTAGGATTTGCACTTTTAAGATTTTTAATCTCTGCTGCTTTTATTATTCTCGGACTGTATTTAGCCTATCAAGGTGTTCTTTGGATTTTAGAAAATTTTAATGTGCTTTCAGCTTATATAAGATAATGAAAAAGCTAGTTACTTTTCAATATAATTAATACAATCTACCCTTTATTAATTCGTTTATGATTGTATTGTATGAAAAGTTAACTAGCTTTATTTACGATTGCTTTGAGACAAGTATTCATAAATTTTATATATTGTTGCTAATAGTAACCCAAATATCGTTCCAGTTACTATATCACTAATGAGTAAAATATATAATTGAGTATGCGTATGGTTGACGAATACTCCAATAAAAGAAAAAATGGTAATACCAACAATCGATAATAACACGGTATTAAGCGTTTCTTTTAAACGAATTGTTTTTTGTTTAATATTCAATCTCATTATGTAAATAATAGGTATTAACACCCCTATGATTAAAATTAAAGTCATCATACACCTCTAAATATATAATTAAGGCTTATTATACTAAAATTTTAACAATGAGACTATAAATAATTTTTAATCTTTTATACGAAATACCCCTCCTCTACTAAACTAGTAAATTTTTGATCACCGATAATAATGTGGTCAAGTAATTCAATGCCAAGAATTTGTCCACATTCTTTAAGTCTAATGGTAGTAGCAATATCTTCTTTTGAAGGCGTCACATCTCCAGATGGATGATTATGAATCACAATTACTGCATTACATGAAGCTCTAATGGCAGCATTAAAGACTTCTCTTGGGTGTATCACTGAAGAGTTTAATGTTCCTATAAATATAGTTTCTTCTTTTATCACTATATTTTTAGTATTTAAAAATAAAGCAACTAAATGCTCTTGAGTTAAATCTTTCATTTTAGACATCATCATATCTGCGACATCTTTAGGAGATTTAATCTTTACTTTTTCAATTGAATTACGTTTATTTATTCTTTCTCCCAATTCGAAAGCGGCTTTTAGTGTCACTGCTTTATGCAATCCTATACCTTTTATTTTTAACAAATCATGTATTGAAAGTAATTTTAATTCTTTTAAATTATTTACTTTATTAATCATTTCATTTGCAATATCAATACTTGAAACCCCTTGTCGTCCAGTGTTAATTAAAATTGCTAATAATTCACTGTTAGACAAACTTTTTTCACCATATTGAATGAGTCTCTCTTTAGGAAGCTCACTTTTGGCCATATCTTTAATTTTCAAAAACATCACCTTTTCTTTATTAGTTACATAATATTGTTGGAAAAATTAATTAATAAAATATATGAGATTGAAATAAAAGGAATAAGTGGGATTTTACGTATCTTAAAACGAAACAAGATGATATAAAACATAAGACCAATTGCACAAGTTAATAATATTAGATGAAGTATAAATTCATAAGTATAAAATATAGAAAGTATACTAAGTAATAAAATATCACCGTACCCTATACTTTTAGAATTTAACAGAAAAAATGTATGTAATAGAAAGAAAATAAATATAAATGAAATCAAATGTAATGAAGAAATATAGATACCGACAAAGAAAAAAACGAGGATTAAGTTACTGTTGATTGTTAATGTTTGAATATCGGTTAGAGACATCGTTATCAACATTAAACAAGTTAATATAAAGAGAGAATAATTTATATGTATATCGATAAATATTAAATATGGGACAATAAGAAACGATAATATTTCACCTATAATATAGGAGCGTTTTAAAGGATTTGAACAGCATCTCGAGCGTCCTTTTAAGAATATGAAACTTAATAATGGTATAGTATCAAACCACTTTAATGATGTATGACAATAATCACATTGTGATCGTCGCTTGAAATATTGAAGATTCACTTTCTCTATACTTGAAAATTGATATAAAAAACTAAATATTACACTACACGTAAATGCTAATAATACTATTATACTGATCACCTCATATCATTCATTATAACTAAAATATGGTCTAAGTAAATGGAATAACGAGGATTAGATTAAATTCATTTCAATAAATAAATATATCTTCTTTAAAGCATTTTAAATTCAATAAAATGAATAAAACCTTTATTAAAAATAATCAGTCCACTCTTAATCTATCAATTATATAACTAATAAAAAAGCTATGAAGAAGTTTAATTTGTAACTTTCTTCATAGCTATATTTAGATATTTAACATACTATATATTATGAATTAAATTCAACTTTCGATTTTACTTCACTTATAAAATATAAACTGCCTGTAATCAATAAGCCCTCACCATCATAATGATTTATAAAATCTACATAATCATCAATATATTCGATGTTATCAGCATCTATACTCTCAAGTAATTCTTGTTTAGATAAGGCTTTATGAAAATCAAATTCAGTAAAATAAAATGTACCAGCTAAATTTTGTAATTTACTTAACATTTCGTTTACAGGTTTACCTTTAATGGCTGAAAATAAAACATCCATTTTCTCAAAATCATAATAATTTTTGATTGTTGAAACTAATGCTTCAACACTTTCATTATTATGTGCTCCGTCAATAATAATAAGAGGTTTTTCTTTAACTTGCTCAATACGTCCTGTCCAACAAACACTTTCAATAGCATCAATCATTTTATTAAAATCTAATTCAATAATATTTTCTTCGTTCAACTCTATTAAAGCTGTAATAGCTAATGAAGCATTTTCTTTTTGATGATCACCTATCATATCTAAGATGATTGTTTCTAACTCATAATCTTTATATCTATAAGTAAATTCATCATCTTCAGATACAATAATGATTTCTCTATCTAGTTCAATTGGCTTTGCATTCTGATTTTCCGCTAAATCTCTAATGTATTTTAAAGCTTCCTCATTTTTGACTGCATAGATGACGGGTACATTAGGTTTTATGATAGCACCTTTATCTTTTGCGATATCTAAATACGTACTTCCTAAAATATCAGTATGATCTAATCCTATACTTGTCAAAATTGAAAGAATAGGAGTAAACACATTAGTTGAATCATTTTTAATTCCTAGTCCCGCTTCTACAATAACAAAATCTACAGGATGTATCTCTCCAAAATATAAAAACATCATTGTTGTTATAATTTCAAATTCTGTTGCAGAACCGAGTTCGGTTTCTTGTTCTAACGCTTCACTTACTGGTTTAACTCGCTTTACTAATTCAACTATTTCGTCATTTGAGATCGGATAACCATTTAAACTAATTCGTTCATTAAACGTTTCAATAAAAGGAGAAGTAAATGTTCCAACTTCATATCCATTCTCAACTAATGCAGCTCTTAAATAAGCTACTGTAGAACCTTTACCATTTGTTCCACCCACATGAATACCGCGAATATTTAATTGAGGATTATTTAAGTGGTTAAGCATCCATTCCATTCTTTTAACACCAGGTTTAATACCAAACTTAGTGCGCTCATGTATCCAATATAAGCTATCTAGGTAATTCATTGACAATTCTCCTATGCTTTTAATTGTTCAATTCTGTTTTTAACACCATTATATTTTTCTTGATATTTTTGTTGTTTTTCGCGCTCTTCATTTATAATTTTTTCAGGTGCTTTATTAACAAAATTCTCATTTGATAATTTTTTATCAACACGGTCTAATTCTTTTTGAAGTTTGTCTAACTCTTTCTCTAAACGTTCAATTTCTTTATCCATATCAATAAGTCCTTCTAACGGTAAAATGACTTTACCAGCAACTACTACCGCTGTCATCGCTTTTTCAGGAATATCTACATTTGTATCGATGGTTAATTCACTTGGATTACAAAATCTATGAATATAATCCGCATTTTTTTCTAAGATTGTTTTAATTTCTTCATTTTTAGCTTGAATGAGAATAGGGATTGATTTAGAAAGTGGTGTGTTTACTTCTACGCGTGATTGTCTCACAGATTTAATAATTTCAACTAATTGTTCCATTGTCTGTTTACTTTCATCAAACACAAACTCTTCTTTAACTGTCGGCCATGCTGCTTTTACAATTGTTTCTCCTTCATGCGGTAAACTTTGCCAAATTTTTTCAGTTACAAATGGCATAAATGGATGTAGCATTCTCATTATTTGATCAAGTGTATAACTTAGAACAGAACGTGTTGTTTGTTTTTGAGCTTCATCTTCACCATTCATTGGTATTTTACTCATTTCAATATACCAATCACAGAATTCATCCCAAATAAAGTTATATAAAGCACGTCCAACTTCACCAAATTCATATTTTTCACTCAGATTAGTAACGGTCTCTATTGTTTCATTTAGTCGTGTTAAAATCCATTTATCCGCTAAAGATAAATTACCAGATAAATCAATGTCTTCCACTTTAAAGTCTTCTCCAATATTCATCAAGCTAAAGCGAGCACCATTCCAAATTTTATTAATAAAGTTCCATACAGATTCAACTTTTTCGGTAGAATAACGTAAGTCATTACCTGGAGAAGAACCAGTTGCTAAGAAGTAGCGTAAACTATCTGCTCCGTATTTTTCGATGACATCCATTGGATCTACACCATTACCAAGTGATTTACTCATTTTACGACCATCTTCAGCTCTTACTAAACCATGAAGAAGTACATCATTAAATGGTCGTTTACCAGTAAATTCTAATCCTTGGAAAATCATTCTTGCTACCCAGAAGAAGATAATATCATAACCGGTTACAAGAACATTCGTTGGATAGTAACGTTGATAATCTTTTGCTTCTTCATTAGGCCAACCTAAAGTTGAGAATGGCCATAACGCACTTGAGAACCATGTATCTAACACATCTTCATCTTGAGTCCAATTTTCGATATCAGCAGGTGCTTCTTCTCCAACATATACTTCACCTGTTTCATTATGATACCAAGCTGGAATTTGGTGACCCCACCATAATTGTCTAGAAATAGTCCAATCTCTAATTTCTTCCATCCAACGATTAAATGTATTTTCAAAACGTGGTGGATAAAAATCAATTCGATTATCTGTTTTTTGATTATCTAGTGCTTGTTGCGCAAGTGGTTTCATTTTTACAAACCATTGTGTAGATAAATAAGGTTCTACTACTGCACCTGAACGTTCTGAATGACCTACAGAATGCATATGTTCTTCAATTTTAATCACTAAATCTTGAGCTTTTAAATCTTCTACTAATTTTTTACGACATTCGAAACGGTCTAAACCAGCATACTGAGATGCATTGTCATTCATTTTTCCATTTTCATCCATTACAATAATGTTTTCTAAATGATGTCTCTGACCAATTTCAAAGTCATTAGGATCATGTGCAGGTGTAACTTTCATAGCTCCACTACCAAATTCAATATCAACATACTCATCTGCTAAAATTGGTAATTCTCTACCTATAATTGGTAAAATCACTTTTTTTCCTATGACATCTTTATAACGTTCATCATTTGGATTAACGACTATAGCAGTATCCCCTAACATTGTTTCAGGACGAGTTGTGGCAATTTCAATATATCCATTACCATCAGCATAAGGATATTTAAAATGATAAAAATGACCTTGCACATCTTCATGAATCACTTCTATATCTGACAATGCTGTACGTGCGACTGGATCCCAATTTATAATTCGCTCTCCACGATAAATAATTCCTTTATTATATAAATCAACAAATACTTTTCTAACCGCTTTACTTAAGCCGTCATCAAGAGTAAAACGTTCTCTACTATAATCAAGACCTAAGCCTAATTTAGCCCATTGTTTACGAATAAAAGATGCATATTCTTCTTTCCAAGACCAAGCATGTTCTAAAAATTTTTCACGTCCTATATCATGACGAGAAATACCTTGTTCTTTTAATTTAGCATCTACTTTAGCTTGTGTTGCAATACCCGCATGATCCATACCAGGTAAATAAAGCGTATCGTATCCTTGCATACGTTTCATTCGAGTAATAATATCTTGTAATGTTGTATCCCAAGCATGTCCTAAATGTAATTTACCAGTCACATTCGGCGGCGGAATAACAATTGTATATGCTTCTCTAGATTCATCTTCTAGAGGTTTAAAGTATTCATTTTTTACCCATTCTTCATAACGCCCCGCTTCAACTTCACGAGGATTATACTTTGATTCCATTTTCATTGAAATAACCTCCTAAAATAAAAAAGCATCCTTCCTAATATATAGGACGGATGCTCCGTGGTACCACCTAAATTCAAGACGATACCTCCATATCTTCTTGCACTTATTTATGATTAACGCTCATACACGCTTCTATCTACTATTATATGTGTATTCAATAAAAGAACTTGTGGGCTACCTTCAGTTTGATCATTATACATATTTACACCGTCCATATGCTCTCTTTGATAAGTATCAAACGTACTCTTCCCAAAAAATATATTTAATTACTAATTAATAGTATAATAGAAAACAATGATAAGTCAATCTTTTGGAGGAATATTTATGAACGCATGTGCCTTTGGAACTACAGACCCTATTTATTTAGATTATCATAATAAAGTATGGGGACAACCAGATTTTAATAGTCTTTCACTTTTCAAATTACTTGCACTTGAATCTCAACATGCTGGTTTATCTTGGTTAACTATATTAAAAAAGAAAGAGGCTTATGAAAAAGCATTTCATCAATTTGATCCTATAAAAATTTCTAAAATGACAGAGAAAGATATTAATGCTTTAATGACCTTTCCAAATATCGTACATAATAGAAAGAAATTAGAAGCCATAGTATCTCAAGCTAAGGGTTATTTACAAATTGAAAAAGAATATGGTAGCTTCAGTAAGTTTTTATGGTCATATGTTGATGGACATCCTATTGACTTGCACTATAAAACTCCCTCAGAACGTATTACAGTTGATGAAAGAGCAAAACAACTTTCAAAAGATTTAAAAGCTTATGGTTTTAAATTTTTAGGACCTGTGACTGTATTCTCGTTTATGGAAGCGGCTGGTCTATATGATGCTCACTTAGAAGGATGTCCTTCAAAACCTAATCATTAAATATTAAAAGGAGTAGAACAGATTATTTTGAATTCGTAGTTCTACTCCTTATGATTGATTATCACTTTTTTTTCGTTTTAAAAAGTAATTAATTATTGGTGCTACTAAAAATAATATAAAAAATATCCTAAAGATATGAAAACTTGATATCTTAGCAACATCTGCACCAGTAGCTATGGCAACTAGTACAATTTGACTCATACCTCCAGGAGCTCCACCTAAAAATAATTCGTTTAATGAATTATGAGTAAACAAATGAACAATAAAGACCATCAAAAATGATCCTAAAATTAAACTTATATTTTGATACATAATTGCTATAGCAATGCGACCTTTTAAATCACCTAATAAATGTGCAATTTGTAAACCAATTCTACTCATATAAATCACTTGTGCAAAAGCAAGAATATAATTATCTAAAGTAAAAGTCAGATGAGTTGATAAATTCCAAACAATTAAAACGACAATTGGAGCGAGTAATTGTTTTGTTGGAAAATTTATTTTTGACATTAAGAAATAAACAAAAGCTATAGCAATCATAATTAAAGCAATTTGGGGCACATTTAAAGCTCTTGTTAATGGTGTAGCTTTATGAATCATCTCTTCACTTGATGATGAATTGCTAAATAAAAAAGAAATAAGTGGTACAAGTACGACTACAAAAATAACTCTAGAAGTTTGGGTTAAACTTACTACTAAGATATTCGCTTTTTTATCTTCTTCAGCCATAATTAACATTTGACTTAAAGCGCCAGGTATTACACTCAAGATAGCAGTTTCAGTATTAACTCTTGCAATTTTTTTGAAAAAATAAGCAATCAATAATGATAACGTGATGAGTAAAACAGTCACCGTCACAATGGTTAACCACTCATTTTTGATATCATTAATGACTTGTGACGTAAACGTAGATCCTATTTGTACTCCAAGTAATATTAAGCCAATCTGACTAATCCAAAAAGGCCATTTAATATTTAGTTTTAGTACTTTAACCACAATAATTGAGGCTATAATGGGCCCAAACATAAAGGGTAAAAGCATATGAGATAATTTTAATATTAAACTCATGATCATCGCTATTATTAATAATATAATATTATTTAGCCAAATTCGCCTCAAAAATCATCACTTCTTTCTAGATTAAAAGCATTTAAATTAAAAAAAGTGGAACGATGATATTATCTCATCTTTGTTCCACTTTTATTATATTAACTTTTAAATATTAAACAATTCTACTTAATGCATTATCAAAAGCATGAATCGTTTTTTCAATATCTTCTTTGGTATGTGCGGTAGATAAGAATGTTCCTTCAAATTGAGAAGGTGGTAAAAATATGCCTTCTTTAGCCATTTCTCTATACATATTACTAAATAACTCTAAATCACTTTGATTCGCTTCTTCAAAGTTGGTTACAGGTCCTTTATTTAAGAAATAACCAATCATAGAACCAGCTCTATTTACTGTAATAGGAACATTGTGTTTAGCAAATACCTCTTTAAGTCCTTTTTCTAATATATCGACTAATTCTTGGAAATACTCATATGATTCAGGCGTTAATTGACTTAGTGTTTCATAACCACTTGTCATTGCTAAAGGATTACCAGATAGAGTTCCCGCTTGATAAATATTACCTACTGGAGCAATTTTATCCATAATTTCTTTTTTGCCTCCAAAAGCACCTACAGGTAAGCCACCGCCAATCACTTTTCCTAGGCATGTGATATCTGGTGTCACACCAAAATAACCTTGAGCACAGTTATACCCTACACGGAAACCTGTCATGACTTCATCAAAGATAAGTAAAGAACCATATTCTTTAGTGACTTCCCTTAATCCTTCTAAGAAACCTTTTTTAGGGGGTACAACACCCATATTTCCTGCAACTGGTTCTACTATCACACCAGCAATATCATCTCCATAATTTTCAAATGCTACTTTAATCGCATCTAAATCATTATAAGGTACTGTAATTGTGTTTTTAGCTGTGCCTTCAGGTACTCCTGGTGAATCTGGAAGACCTAAAGTTGCTACACCTGAACCTGCTTTGATAAGCAATGAATCGCTATGTCCGTGATAGCATCCTTCAAACTTAACAATTTTATTTCTACCAGTGTAACCTCTAGCCAGTCTTAATGCCGCTAAAGTAGCTTCAGTACCTGAAGAAACCATTCTTACTTTTTCAATTGAAGGCACTCTTTCAATAACAAGTTCAGCTAATTTATTTTCTTCTAGTGTTGAAGCACCAAAACTAGTGCCTTTATCTACAGCATCATGTAATTTACTAATGACTTGTTTATTTTTATGACCTAAAATTAATGGTCCCCAACTTAATACATAATCAATGTATTCATTGCCATCTATATCATAAATTTTCGAACCTTCACCATGATCCATAAAAATTGCTGGTGTATCTACTGATTTAAATGCTCTTACAGGGCTATTGACACCACCAGGCATAAGTGTTTCAGCAATGCGCATTGCTTCTTGTGATTTTTCATAAGTCATTAACTTGTTCCTCCTTAACCATTATTTATCTAAGTAACGACAAATATCTTTCGCGAAATAAGTAATAATCATATCTGCGCCCGCACGTTTCATTGATACCATTTGTTCCATAACCACACGTTCTTCATCTATCCAACCATTTTGAGATGCTGCTTTAGTCATAGCATATTCACCACTAACATTATAAGCAATAACAGGAATATTAGTGTTATTTTTTACATCTCTAACAATATCTAAATAACTTAAAGCTGGTTTGACAATCATCATGTCTGCGCCTTCTTTTAAGTCACTTTCTAATTCTCTTAGTGCTTCTAAACGATTAGCTGGATCCATTTGATACGTTTTTCTATCTCCAAATGAAGGAGCTGAATCTGCAGCATCTCTAAATGGTCCAAAGAAACTAGAAGCATATTTAATGCCATAGCTCATAATTGGAATATTATAATAACCAGCTTCATCTAAACCTTGTCGAATTTCGGTAACAAAACCATCCATCATATTACTTGGAGCAATAATGTCAGCGCCAGCTTCGACTTGAGAAATTGCTGTTTTAACTAATAATGGTAAAGATTTGTCATTATCAACATCATGCGTATGATCATCAATGATACCGCAATGACCATGATCCGTATATTCACATAAACAAGTATCAGCAACGATTAATAAATCTTTATGAAGTTTTTTTGCTCTACGTGTTGCCTCTTGAACAATGCCATTATGATCGTATGCACCAGAACCCACATCATCTTTTTCATTAGGTACGCCAAAGAACATAATCGCTCTAATACCTAAATCATATGCTTCATTAATTTCATCATCTAATAGATTTAAACTTATTTGATATACACCAGGTAACGATTTAATTTCGCTTCTAACATTATCTTTTTCTACTACAAAAATTGGATAAATTAAATCTTCTTTTCTAACATGATTTTCTCTTACTAAACTTCTCATTGTAGCTGAAGAGCGTAATCTTCTATGTCTATCGAATTTCATTATTTATTCCTACTTTCTAAAAATGTGTTTATTAATGCTTCAGAAGTTTGTTTATCTGCAATATAAGGTTCATAACCATAGGCTCTAATGCTATTTGCAGTTTGTTGACCTATAGCATAGTAATTTTTAAAATGCTTAGGAAATGCCTCACTAAAATAATAACGCACTGCAGATGAACTTGAAAATGTTAATGCTTCAACTTGATTATGTTGAATTAGATTGATAACTTCAATAATATTCTCTCTATCCGCTATAGGTGTATACAAGTCAATTTTCACAACATTATTATGTTCAGCGAGAGTTTGTTGCAATTTTGGTCTTGCCTGTGCACTGCTCGGAATTAAAATAGAAGATTTTTCTAGATTTAATCCTTCTAATAAACCTTCTTGAGAATAATCGTTAGGTATAAAATCTATATTTATACCTAATTGTTTACATAACTGCGCAGTTTTAGCGCCTACTACTGCAATATGTTTTACATTCACGTACTCTAAATATTTATAAAATAAATGTACGGCATTTTTTGAAGAAAAAATAAGCCAGTCATAATTATCATGCAAGAGTTGAGTATCAAATTCAAGTGATTGAATTTTAATAAATGGCTTATGAATGACTTCTACCATATCACTCTGTACTTTACTCGTTTGCGTCATAACTATCACTGGTTTCATCTAACTGTAACACCTCTACTAAGATTTAGTATTAATGTGATGCTTCTTCGTTTAATTTTCTTATAATTTCATACGCACCTTGTTCTTTAAGTATCTCACTTACTCTGTTCCCTAATTTTACAGGGTCAGTTCCTACTTCAGTATGTTCATAACGTTCCTTACCATCTGGTGTCATGATTAAGCCTGTAAACTCAATTTCATTGTTATTGTTATAATTCGCATATCCACCAATTGGAACTTGACAACTTCCATCCATTGCAGCTAAAAATGTTCGTTCGGCCGTTACACAATTTGCAACTTCATTATTGTGAACTTTTTGAAGTAACTCGAGAAGTTCAATATCGTTACTACGGCACTCAATGCCAAGAGCACCTTGACCGATTGCAGGTAGTAATGTGTCTTTATCTAAATAAGTTGTTACTACGTCATCAGACCAACCCATACGTTTGAGTCCTGCTGCTGCTAAAATAATCGCATCATAATCTTCTGTTTCTAATTTATTTAAACGTGTATCAATATTACCACGAATCCATTTAATTTTTAGATGAGGATATTTAGATAATATTTGTGCACCTCTTCTTAATGAACTTGTACCAACTATACTATTCTTAGGAAGTTCTTCTAATGGTACGTGATTTTTGGCAATATAGGCATCAAATGGTATTTCTCTATCAGGAATACAACCTAATGTTAAACCTTCTGGAATAATACTAGGAACATCTTTTAATGAGTGTATTGCCATATCGATATCGTTGTTAAATAGTTCATTTTGAATCTCTTTAACAAATAGGCCTTTTCCTCCAACTTTAGATAGTTGTTGATTCACAATTCGATCTCCCTTTGTGACAATCTCTTTAATTTCGATTTCTAAAGATGGATCAATGGCTTTTAATTTATCAATGAATTGTTTACTTTGTGTTAAAGCAAGTTTACTTCTACGTGAACCCACAACTAATTTACGCATAAACAAGGCCTCCTACATAAGTTTTCTTTTAATTAAAATGAGTAGTGAAGAATAAATTCACCATACATAGGCAAAATATCATAATATTAAAATAAATTAAATTAATTGAGATGATTTTCTTTTTTAAATACATAACGATATATACTGTATAAAGAAGCGTAATAATGACAGACAACATAACCTTCGGATCTTTAAATATTGCTATACCAACCGCATAGATTCCCCATTGAGCAATTAAAATTACACTCAATATTAATATTACTAAACCGCCCAAAGTTGAAAAAAATATAATTTTTTCAAGAGTTGCTACACTGCCAATTCTAAAATATTTCTGATTAAAGTTTTTTTCTTTAAGGTTTTTATATTGAATGATATATAGCAATGCATTTACAAATGCAAGTGCAAAAAAAGCATAACTCAATACTGCAAGCCCTACATGTACAAGTAATAATTCATTTATAACTTGTACTTTTTGTATACTGTTTGTATAGTGTTCAGGTCTAAATGTATTCATCGTTAATAAGATAAATCCAATTACATTCAAAAAAAAACAGAAAAACTTAGAACTTTAATAATATTTAAAACTAGAGAAATAGAAATAATCATCCATGACAAGAAGAAAAAAACATCAAATATGGAATTAAACAATACATCACTATGCGAAGTAATATACATAGACAAAGAGATTGTTTGTAAAAACCAAACAATCCCTAAGGCATAAATTCCAAGTACTCTAATCTTATGACTCTTCCGAACAAAGTCTATAAAATAACAAAGAATGCTAATTAAATATACAATTAATATAATTTCATGAAATCTAATAAATAGCGTTTCTTGCATATTATCACCATTTTAATATGCTTATTCAAAACTAAAGATATGTCGTACTGAAAGTTCCTTTTCTTTTTTTCGTTCTTTCACTGCTTTATAAGGATCTTCGGCTTCAATATCAAATATATTTTGAAATAGCTCTAATTTTTCATTACTTTTTTTATCGTTACTCAATTCCTTAGCCTGTTTAATTGGATCTTTCAACATTTGATTAATAATACTTTTAGTATGTTTAGAAATGACTGTTCGTTCTCGTTCAGATAGATTCGGTAATTTTCTATCGATACTATCCATTGTTTCAGCTTGAATAGTCATTGCTTTTTCACGTAAAGCTCTTATTACAGGAACTACACCCAACATATTTACCCAATCATTATGTGCTTTAATTTCAGCAGGAATTTCATTAGAAATAGCTTCAGCCGCCATTTGTCGTTCTTTTAAATTAGCATCAACTAAACCTTTTAAATCATCTACATCATAATTAAATACGTCATCACTTAAATTATGACATGGTTCAATATCTCGTGGTACTGCAATGTCTAATAATAATAATTTAGATTTTCTATATGATAGTGCCTGATTAATCATACTTTTAGTAATAATATAATCTGGTGAACTAGTAGAACTAATAACAATATCAGTTGAAGTTAATAAACTAGGTAAAGATTCTAGCTTATCATAACTAACTTGATGTTTTTCAGCTAAAATTCTAGCTTTACTTTCTGTTCGATTTACAATTGTAATATGATTAATGCCTGAGCCGAGTAAATTTAATAACGACAATTCACTCATTTCACCTGCACCAATAATAACAGCATGTTTATTTTTTAATTTACCTAATACTTTTTTTGATAATTCCACAGCAGCATATGAAACACTTACAGCATTATCTGCGATATCTGTTTCATTATGTGCTTTTTTAGCAAAAGTAATTGCTTGTTTAAATAGATGATTAAAGATAGTTCCAGTTGTTTTTAAATCTTGCGCTAAGAAAAATGCATCACGCATTTGGCCTAAAATTTGTGTTTCTCCTAACACAATTGAATCTAAACCTGAAGTTACACGCAATAGATGTTCTACTGCTTCGTCCCCCACTTTAACTTCAGACATTGCTTTAATATCATCTACTTCAAATCCAAATGAACGAGCTAAAAATCGTTGAATATAATATCGTCCTGTATGAATTTGATCCACTACAGCATATACTTCTGTACGATTACATGTCGATAATATTACATTTTCTAAAATTGCTTTAGTTTCGAATAAATCTTCATTGGCTAATCGTAAGGCATCATCTCTAAAAGCAACTTGCTCTCTTAAAGCTACATCAGCAGTACGATGATTTATGCTAATAGCAATAAAATGCATTTATAACGCCCTCCATATACTAACAATATCGTTAGTATAACACATTTTAGAATGAATTTAAGTTTGATGCTCAAATAAATTAGAAACATTCTAATGTGAAGTCAAAATTTCGTCACTTAATTACAAGATATTTCTTTTAATTTATATAATTAGCAATAATATCCCAAATGTATTGCTGTTTAGAATTTTGAATAGAAGAGTAACTTATAATTGTATCGTTTGGATCTAAATCTAATTTTTGTTTTATATTTTTTATATGTTTTTGAACTTTACCTTTCGCAATTTTATCTTCCTTAGTACAAATGACTAGTGTTGGCAGATCGAAATGTTTTAAATAATTATACATTAATACATCATCTTCGGTAGGATTATGTCGTAAATCTACAAGTTGAATGACTAAACCTAGATTTTCTCGTTTAGTTAAATACTCTTCTATCATTTTCCCAAATTTTTCACGCTGTGATTTACTTACTTTTGCATATCCATATCCAGGAACATCAACAAAAATAAGTTGTTCATCAATATTATAGAAGTTTAGAGTTTGCGTTTTTCCAGGCTGTTGTGAAGTACGAGCCATATTTTTTCTACCAATCATACTATTAATAAAAGAGGACTTACCCACATTAGAACGTCCACTTAAAGCGATTTCAGTTAAATTGGTTTCAGGATATTGTTCTTCTTTCACTGCACTAATCATTAATTCTATATTATTTGGGTTAATATTCATATTCAAACACCTCTTCATTATTATAGCTGCTTTATTATAATATAAATGTTTAAAAATCTAAAATTTTAAAAAAATGATATGTATAAAAATAAGGAAGCAGTTTCGAACTCAAATGAATTCTATCACCACTTCCTTATTATATGGTTGATAATTAAGCTGAAGTTTTAGTACCGTTCAATAAATTACCTTCTGAATCATACATTTCAGGCTCGATTTCCTCATTAATTGTTTGAGCAGTTACTACAACTTTAGCAACATCACTTGTTGAAGGTACATCATACATAATATCAATTAAAGATTCTTCTATAATTGATCGTAATCCACGTGCTCCAGTTTTTCGTTCAATTGCTTTTTCACTGACTGCTGCCAAAGCTTCTTCAGTAAATTCTAATTCAACGTTATCAAGAGCTAACATTTTTGTATATTGCTTAACTAACGCGTTTTTAGGTTGCGTTAAAATATTTTTAAGCGCTTCAACATCTAATGTTTCTAAATTAGCAACTATTGGTACACGTCCAATAAATTCTGGAATTAAACCATATGCTTGTAAATCTTCAGGACGAATTTGTGCTAATAAAGCTTCTTCATCATACTTATCTGCTTCATTGCTAGCAAAACCGATAACTTTTTCACCTAAACGGCGTTTAATGACTTCATCAATACCATCAAACGCACCACCTAATATAAATAGAATATTAGTTGTGTCAATTTGAATCAATTCTTGGTTAGGATGTTTACGGCCACCTTGAGGTGGTACACTTGCTGTTGTACCTTCTAAGATTTTAAGTAATGCTTGTTGTACACCTTCACCAGAAACATCACGCGTAATTGATGTATTTTCAGATTTTCTAGCAATTTTATCAATTTCGTCTACATAAATAATTCCTTTTTCTGCTTTATCAATGTCAAAATCAGCAGCTTGAATCAAACGTAATAAAATATTTTCAACATCATCACCAACATAACCTGCTTCAGTTAAACTTGTTGCATCTGCAATAGCAAATGGTACATTCAATGTTTTAGCAAGTGTTTGTGCAAGTAATGTTTTACCGCTACCCGTTGGTCCAATTAAGGCGATATTACTTTTTTGTAACTCAACATCATCTTCATTTGGACCCAATTGTTGAATACGTTTGTAATGATTGTAAACTGCCACTGCTAAAGATTTTTTAGCTTTTTCTTGGCCAATAACATATTCATTTAAATGGTCCATAATTTCTTTAGGCGTCGGTAATTCAGTAAATTCTTCTGAAGTAGCTTGAGCTAATTCTTCTTCAACAATTTCAGAACATAGTTCGATACATTCATTACAAATGTATACACCACTACCTGCTACTAATTTTTTAACTTGATCTTGGTCCTTACCACAGAAAGAACATTTTAAATTTTCTTCATCTTCATTAAATTTAAACATTCATTTACACCTCTATCCTTAAACGACTATACTAGATAGCATTCTACAATGCAAATTGATAGTTAACAACTAAAATGCTTAAAACATATAGTAGCAGATACATATAATGATGCACCTGCTACTTATTTTTAAACTTTATATCAATTTAAAAGTTTATTATTTGTCTTCTTTTTTATCTTCTTTAGCTGAATCAACATATTTAGCATTGTCTCTTAATAAGTCAATTACTTTTTGAATACGTACATCATTTTTAATGATATCAGTATTACCAAGAGTTTGTTTAATATCTTCTACTGAGATATTAAATTGACTGCTCATTTTTTCTAATTCTTTATCAATATCTTCATCTGTGACTTCGATATTTTCTTCATCTGCAATTGCTGATAATGTTAAGTTTGTTTTAACACGTTGCTCTGCATCATCTTTCATTTGTTCTCTTAATTGAGATTCATCTTGACCAGAAATTTGGAAGTAAGTTTGTAAGTCTAAACCTTGTTGTTGGATTCTTTGACCAAATTCTTGAACCATACGATCTAATTCAGTGTCAATCATAGCTTGTGGAATATCAATTGTTGTATTTTCAGTTACTTTATTAATTGCTTCTTCTTTTTCCACATTTTCAGCATCTTGTGCTTTTTGTTCTGATAAACGTTTGCGTAAGTTTTCTTTATACTCATCTACTGAATTAGCATCTGAATCTAATTCATTTGCAATTTCATCAGTTAATTCGGGTACTTCTTTGTATTTAATTTCATTTACTTTAGTTTTGAATGTAGCTTCTTTACCAGCTAATTCTTCAGCGTGATATTCTTCTGGGAATGTTACAACAACGTCTTTTTCTTCTCCAGTTTTAACGCCTACTAATTGATCTTCAAATCCTGGAATAAATGAACCTGAACCGATTTCTAAATCATAACCATCAGCTTGGCCACCTTCAAATTGTTCGCCATCTACATAACCATCAAAGTCAATATTTACAGTGTCTCCTTCTTCAACTGCACCATCTTCTTTAACAACCATATCAGCTAAATGACCTAAACTATGATCAATTTCATCTTGTAAATCTTGATCAGTTAATTCAGAATCTTGTTTTTCAATTTCAAGACCTTTATAATCTCCTAATTTAACTTCAGGTTCAACAGTCACTGTTGCTTCAAATTCGAAATCTTTACCTTTTTCAATTTGAGTTACATTAATTTCAGGTTGAGCGACTGGATTGATTTTAGTTTCTTCAATGGCTTCACCATAAGCTTCAGGTAAAAGAATATCTACTGCATCTTGATATAATGCTTCAACGCCAAAACGTTGTTCGAAAATTGGACGAGGCACTTTACCTTTACGGAAACCAGGCACGTTAATTTGTTTAACCACTTTTTTAAATGCTTGATCTAATGCTTTATTTACTTTTTCTGCTGGAACAGTAACTTTTAATAAACCTTCGTTACCTTCTTTTTTTTCCCAAGTTGCTGTCATGTATAAATACCTCCATGCTTACATTTTTAATTTTTTCAACTTCCCTATTATATCATAGGTCCAATATGGACACAAACAATGTTTTATAGGGGATTTTAAATAGTAATTCAACTTTACAGAATCATTTAAGTAAACTAAAATGATTTGCTCACATTTAATTATCTAACTGATAAATTAATGTTAATAATTCTTGATTTGCTTCACTTACTTCTATACCAATCATTGACTTAAAATAAACATCATAAGCTATTATCCAATCTTCTTCATTAAAAAGTGAAAATATATCAAGTGGATATAGTTTTATTGAATGATTATTCATCACATACTGAGCTTCATTTTGTATATTCAAAGCTCCATTTTCTAATCTATCGAGAACTTTGGGAATAACAGTAGTTTTCATATCTGTGTGTTCTAAACCTTTTAATGTTGTAGGGAGGATGTTGACTTCATAACCATACTTCTCAATTTTTATTTCACTATCATAATTTGAAAAACGTAAATACTCAAGCATGAGACTTTTTAAATTATAAGATTCTACTTGATTAGATAATAAAAAAGCAACCGTCTTTCTGAATTCATAATGTCCGTTATCAATGAGTTTAATCATTAATTTAGTTTGACGATTTAAATCTAAACTAGTAAATTCTGATAATAATTGACTAGAAAGTTTCTTGTCTTCATCTAATTTAGATTGGGCATATTCTTTTAATGGAAAGAGTGCCATTCTAGTTTTATGTTCTTTCACTTCGTTAATGATTTGATTAATGACTTCAATTGCTTCATAATTCTGATTTAAACCTATTAATGCTTTAATATAGAAAATAATTAGTTCGTCGTAATGAGGTATACCTTTTTTTAAGAAAATAATTGCTTCTTCTCTTAATTCTAAATATAACCCTAATTCATTTAACATGTCACATTTAATCAAAGATAATTGATTATCTAACTCGAATGAGGCTTCATATATATCAAACAATTGATACATTTCTTTATATTTATTTTGTTGTTGTGCATTTAAAATATTATGATATAATTTTTGCTTTGATTGAGGAAAAGGGATAATATCAGACATATTGAGCCCCCTTTATTTTAAATCTTTTAAAATTAACGCACTCCATGATTCAAAATGATTTAAATCATTTATTTCATCTTGTGATACCCAATTAATTTTTAAAGTGTCAGTTTCTCTAACTTCTACATCACTAGATTTCACCTTAATTTTGAAAACAACACCTATATGAACTTTACCTACTGCATTAGTATCATCATTAATAAAACCAATATATTCCATATTTTGAGATCTATCTTCAGATAATCCTACTTCTTCATTAAGTTCTCTTTGTGCATTCACTCTTAAAACTTCATTAATTGAATCGGCACCAACAACATTATTCATATGTCCACCAACACCCACTGAAGACTGTCCGTGTAAGCGTTCTTCTCCGCCACCACTTAAACGTTGATATACTAAGATTTCATCATTTTCATTTTCTAAAAGACAATATGAAATAAGTTGTTTATAAGATGGATCTTCTTCCATATCTCCACGTCTTTTTACTTCATAGTTTTTAAACGTATTAAATATTTCTTCACCTTGAACATCGTTTTTCGATAAGAATCCATTAAATGCATTTTTTTCATTATCAAATAATAATTCTCTTGATACGACGATGATTTGTTCATCAAATTTAGACATAGTTAACTCCTTGAAATTAATATTCTTTTTTAATAGTTTAACAAACCAATGATTTAAATCACAATGATATTTAACTGGTTCGTTTACTTATCATAATTCTATTAAAGAATATTTGATGAATAAAAGTAAATAAAAAAGCCAATAAGGTTTTATAGTTACCTTATTGGCTTTTAAATATTAATTATTTTAAAGCATCTTTAGCTTTTGATACTAATTCACCGAAAGCTTTATCGTCTGAAATAGCAATTTCAGAAAGCATTTTACGGTTAATGTTAATGTCAGCCTTTTTCAAACCGTTCATTAAACGAGAATAGCTGATGTCATGTTGACGTGCAGCTGCATTAATACGTGTAATCCATAATTTACGGAAATCACGTTTACGTTGACGACGGTCACGGAATGCGTATTGACCTGATTTCATCACTTGTTGTTTTGCTACTTTATATAATGTATGTTTTGAACCGAAGTAACCTTTAGCTAATTTAATCGTTTTTTTACGACGTGCTCTTGTTACTGTTCCACCTTTAACTCGTGGCATGTTAAATTCCTCCTTAAATATATCGCTTTATCATCGTTCGAAAGTAATATTAATTATTTTTTGTAAGCTAATAATTGTTTTACGCGTTTCATATCGCTTTTAGATACTAGTTTAGCTTTACGTAATTTACGTTTTTGTTTAGTATTTTTATTTGCAAATAAGTGAGATGTGAAAGCTCTAGAACGTTTTAATTGACCTGAACCAGTTCTTTTAACACGTTTAGCTGCTCCACGGTGAGTTTTCATTTTTGGCATGATTCATTTCCTCCTAATAAAAGTAAATTATTTTTCGTTTATAGGCGCTAACATAATAAACATTTGGCGCCCTTCCATTTTAGGTTTTTGTTCAACAGTGGCAATATCTTTACATTCGTCTGCAAATTTTTCTAAAACACGTTGACCAATTTCTTTGTGTGTAATTGCACGACCTCTGAAACGAATAGAAACTTTACATTTGTCACCTTTAGTTAAGAATTTACGTCCATTTTTCAACTTAGTTTGGAAATCGTGTTCCTCAATAGTTGGACTTAAACGAATTTCTTTAACATTGATAACTTTTTGTTTTTTCTTCATTTCTTTTTCTTTTTTCTGTTGTTCGAATTTATATTTACCATAATCCATAATTCTTGCAACAGGTGGTTTAGCATTTGGTGCAACAACTACTAAATCTAATTCAACTCTTTCAGCCATCTCAAGAGCTTCTCTTTTAGATTTAACACCAATTTGGTCACCATTTTGGCCAATTAAACGTAATTCTTTTGCGCGAATTTTTTCGTTAACTTGCGTTTGATCTTTTGCTATGGTTGACACCTCCCAAAATTTTACGAAATTTTCCCAAGCAAAAAGAGCGGACAATATTTGCCCGCTCTTCACTCATACACGATAATTGTGTGACATGATTAACCTGCCAACAGCTTTTTGCGTCGCTACAGGTGAGAAACGGGTGTTTCTACTTGGTTCGTTTCGTAATCAACGATACTAATCATATCAAGTTTTATTAAGCATGTCAATTGTTTTTTTAAAATTAGTGATGTTTTACTTCATTCATTGAGACATCTTGGCTTAAATCAACTTCTTCAAGAGGTATTTTTTTAGTTTTATATCTTAATTTATGATAAATAAAGAATACTAAAAATACTGGAATACCCATATACGTAATAATAAATCGATTAAGATCAAAGTGCCCTGTTTTAATGAAATCTACATCTTGTCCAACAATCACAATCACACACAATATACCTGCAAATATTGGACCGAATGGGAACCATTTCGCTTTATATTTCAATTCTGATTTACGATGATGCTGAACATTAAATGCTCGTCTAAAGCGATAATGACTTACTGCAATACCTACCCAAGCAATAAACCCTGTCATACCACTGGCAGCTACAATATATTCATAAGCATTTCCGCTTAATTTTTGTACTAAGAAAATAACGACTACAAGTACACCAGTAGCAATCAATGATAAATATGGCACGCCATGTTTATTCGTTTTACCAAATGAAGCGAAAGCTAATTTATCTTTACTCATTGAATATAACATACGTGTTGATGCATACATCCCTGAATTACCAGCTGATAATACTGAGGTTAAAATAACTGCATTCATAAATGAAGCAGCGAATGCTAACCCTGCATTTTTAAAGACAAGCGTAAATGGAGATGTTGCAACATCGTTATCTCCACCCATTAATGCATTACTATTGTAAGGAATTAACATACCAATAACAAAGATGGCTAAAATGTAAAATAATAATATTCTCCAGAAAACTTGTTTAATTGCTTTTGGAACAGCACGTTCTGGATTCTCAGATTCTCCAGCAGTAATGCCTATTAATTCAGTACCTTGGAAGGAGAAACCAGCAACTAAGAATACACCTAGAATTGAAAGTAAACTACCGCCAAGATTTCCACCTAGGATTGGCCCATCACCTTTAGTAAATGTCTCAAATCCTACAAAATGTCCACCCATAATTCCTAATATAGTTAAAATACCAATAATTATAAAAATAATTACTGTAATCACTTTTATAAGTGCAAACCAATATTCACTTTCACCATATACTCTGACAGATAAAGAGTTTAATGCGAAAATAATAACTATAAAGATACAACTCCATACCCATGCTGGTATCCCTGCCATAGGTGTCCAATACTGAATGACTTGCGCTGCAATAGTTACATCTGCCGCTACAGTAATTACCCAGTTAAACCAATAGTTCCAGCCTAATGCGAATCCTAATGATGGATCTACAAATCGTGTTGCATAGGTACTAAATGAACCCGAAACAGGTAAATACGTAGCCATTTCTCCTAAAGAAGTCATTAAAAAGAATACCATAGCTCCAATAATTGCATATGCAATAAGCGCACCTAATGCACCGGCATCGTGAATAGCACCACCTGAGGTCATAAATAGGCCTGTACCAATACAGCCTCCCATTGCAATCATGGAGATGTGACGATCTTTTAACCCTCTCTTCATACCACTATCTTGATTTTCAACTTTACTCATATAAGCTCCCTTTCTTAATGTAGAGGTTAGCTAAGTATTTATTTGTTATGTGAAGATAATTAACATATTTAATTTTTATAAATGATATGTAAATCAAATTACAAATTAAAAAATAGGTACATACCGTTAAGATATGCACCCATTACTTAATCTATATCGGTAGCACATCACAAACTGTGACAGTACAGTTTCTATTCGATAACTGTCCCAACAAATCATAAGTATGGTTATCATTTGTTTCGGCATCTTTACCTTTCATACTTTCAACATACGTTCCATATCAACTTCTGAAGTATTACTTTTTAAAGATGCAACCTCTAACTCATTTTTATTTAACTACTTTGTAATATACATTAAGAATATTATTTTATCAAGACTATCTACGTTTTTTTAGACGAATTTCATCTACTAAGTTCCAGATAAATTCATCTCTTTCTATTGTTTCTTGATCTTGTGAGCCATACTTACGAACATTTACTTCGTTGTTTTCAACTTCTTTATCTCCTACTACAATTTGATAAGGAATTTTTTGCATTTGTGCCTCTCGAATTTTATAGCCCATTTTTTCGTTACGATCATCAATTTCTACACGAACACCTTGAGATTTTAATTCATCTTGTAAATTTCTCGCATAGTCATAATGTAAATCTACATTTACTGGAATAATCTCAACTTGTTTTGGAGCTAACCATGTTGGGAAAGCACCTTTAGTTTCTTCAGTTAAGAAAGCTACAAAACGTTCCATAGTTGAAACTACGCCACGATGAATAACAACAGGACGGTGATTTTCACCATCACTACCAATATAAGAAAGGTCAAATCGTTCAGGTAGTAAGAAATCAAGTTGTGCAGTTGAAAGGGTTTCTTCTTTACCCATTGCAGTTTTAACTTGAACATCTAATTTAGGGCCATAGAATGCTGCTTCTCCAATGGCTTCAACATATGGTAAGCCCATTTCATCTACTGCTTCTTTAAGCATAGACTCAGCTTTATTCCACATGTCATCATCGTCCATATATTTTTCTTTATCTTCAGGATCTCTGTAACTTAATCTGAAAGTGTAATCTTCAAAACCAAAGTCTTCATAGACATCTTGTATCATATGAACAACGCGTTTGAATTCATCTTTAATTTGGTCAGGACGCACAAAGATATGAGAATCATTTAAAGTCATACCTCTTACACGTTGTAAGCCTGATACTGCACCACTTGCTTCATATCTATGCATAGTACCTAATTCAGCAATACGAATTGGTAATTCACGATAAGAATGTGGTTTATTATTATAAACCATCATATGATGTGGACAGTTCATTGGACGTAATACCATTTCTTCAGTTTCATCTAATTTCATTGGTGGGAACATATCATCTCTATAGTGATCCCAATGACCTGAAGTTTTATAAAGTTCAACGTTAGCTAGAACTGGGGTATATACATGATCATATCCCATGCTTACTTCCTTATCTACAATATAACGTTCAATTTCACGGCGAATTGTTGCACCATTTGGTAACCATAGTGGAAGACCAGCACCAACAAGTTGATTATTTGTAAATAATTCTAAATCTTTACCAATACGACGATGATCACGTTCACGACGTTCCTCTAACATGTCTAAATGTGCTTTTAAATCTTTTTTATCAAAGAAAGCAGTACCATATATACGTTGTAACATTTTATTGTCGCTATCCCCACGCCAATATGCACCTGCAGTAGAAAGAAGTTTAAATTCTTTAATTTTTGAAGTTGATGACACATGAACACCACGGCATAAATCTGTAAATTCACCTTGAGTATATAATGTTACATTCTCATCTTCAGGAATTGCATCTATTAATTCTAATTTATATGGATCATCTTTAAAGAAATCTTTTGCTTCTTCACGAGAAACCACTTTACGTTCAATTTTATAATTTTCGTTAACAATTTGTTTCATTGTTTTTTCGATTTTTTCAAAGTCATCTGATGATACTTTTTTATCCATGTCAAAGTCGTAGTAAAAACCGCCTTCAATCACTGGACCAACACCGAATTTAACATCTCCATAAATTCGTTTTAATGCTTGAGCCATTAAATGAGCAGTTGAATGACGTAATACCTCTAGAGCTTCATCACTACCAGGTGTAACAATTTCAATTGCCCCATCTTCTTCAAGTGGACGAGTTAAATCAACGAGTTGATTATTAAATTTTCCTGCTACTGCTTTTTTTCGAAGTCCAGGACTAATTGATTGTGCAATGTCTTCTGTAGTAGTTCCTTTATCAAATGATTTTGAATTGCCATCTGGAAACTTAATATTAATTTGTTCCATATCGAAACCCTCCATAAATTTTATTCTATGATCGCTGAAGAAAATAAAAAAACTCCTCCCTATAAAAGGGACGAGTTCGTCGCGGTACCACCCTAGTTATCTAGATGTATTCTAGATATCTCTTCATAAGATAACGGTCTTGAGCCGGATACTGATTACCAGCATCTAAATATGAAGGAGTAATAATTTAATATATCAACCAAATTCTCATCAATTGTTGGCTTGCTGTATGATAGAGATTAAATTATCATATCTTCATTTATTTCAACGATTTAGATTTATCTTTATTATACATCACACATTGTAAATTTCAATTATTTCGTAAATTTTTTCCATCTAAATAAAATTCATTTGCTAAACTTTTGATACGTTCGATAATTCGAGCAGCTTTCGTTATTTCTGCCCCTTTGTTTGATATAGATAAATGATGTTCTAATTCTTCCAAATTTAGATTTGAACTAAAGAATGTTGGTAATTCATGAACCATACGATAATGTAATAAGGGACCTATCACCTCATCCCTTACCCATGTTGTGACATCCTCAGCTCCGATATCATCTAACATTAATATATTTGCTTCTCGTATACGCTCTAACTTTTCATTATAACTCCCATCTTTAAAACCACCTTTTAGTATACGAATGTATTCAGGTAAATATACTATTGTAGATGGCACATGTTTTGACTTAAGCTGGTTTGCGATAGCTCCTAAAATAAAAGATTTGCCTGTTCCAAAAGGGCCATGTATATAAAGACCCTTAACGCGTTCACCGTTAACTAACTTTTTACAAATATCGTTAACTTCCATAGCTATTTCAAGTCGACTTCTATCGTTAGTATAGATATCTTTAACTTTTGCATTTAACGTATCTCGTTGCATGTGATGAGCAGTAATGAGTTGTGAACTTAAACGTTCTTCATCGTATTTAATTTTGCAAGGACATAATCGATAACGAACTTTAATACGCTCATTTTCTATATATAATTCTGGAATATGACCTTTAACAAAGTTTGGACAGTGTGCATAATCGTGACCATCGTAGTGTTTTTGTTGATCTTTATATTCTTGAAGTACATTTAAATCTTTATCAATCATTTCATTAGTAAGTTCTGACTGGTGTTGATTTAAAAATTGTTTAACATCAGAATCATTAATGACTTGATGTTTTATTTTAGCAATTCTTTTGTTTAAATTATCTTGATTTTTTATAAGTTTACTAAATGGTTTCATCTAATCCTCCCAATCTTGTTCTAATTGAGCACGAAACGCTTCTCTATCTTTTTCAAATTGCGCATCATTATTGTTTGGTTTTTCATCTTGTTGGTTTTTATCTTTTAACCATTTTGGTGTTTTTTCTATTGATGCAACGTCACGTTGTTTATATTGACGTTTTGTTTTTTTAGTTATACTATCATTGATTTGTTGATTTGTTTTCAGCGCATAATCATATGCTTGTTGTGCAGTTTTAATACCTAACTTTTTCCAATTTGAAGCGATTTCAAATATATAGGATTTAGGAAGTTTCATTTCATTCTTAAGCATTACAAATTGTAATAAAATATTAATTACACCAAATGACAATTTTTCACGCTCTATTAACTCTTCTACCATTCTTTTTTGTTGTAAAGTTGGTTCTGATTCAGACCAAGACGCTAACATATCAATAGGACTTGTGTTTTCTAATAACTTAAACCAACTATCACTTTCCTTTATATCATCAGTAGTCTCATTTGGACGCTGTGATTGTTCTAAATAATTAGAAGGATTAGCTTTAGTTTGTAACTTAGGAAGCTGTTGTTGATGCTCAATTAAGTAATGAGACCTTGCTTGTTTTCTCATCTCTTCAAATGATAACGTTTGATTTTGTGTGATAGAGTTAAGAATGATTCGTTTCATAGAAGTAGGCGTTAACCCATATAAAGTAGCCAATTGTAAAATTAATTGTTTTGCCTCTTTAGTAATAATTTCTCCACTTATAAAATGATGTTGTAACATATCTCTCAACATATCAAAGTCAAATGATTCATTATCTAAATCTATAGTAGCTGAATGATTTTCCTTTTGAATTGTTGAAGCATCAATAGATATATTTTTATGTGGAACTTTGAATACATCAGTAAATTTGCGCGTTACTTGCTGAAATTCTTTTAAATCTGGTTCATCTTTTTCAAAATACGCTTTTAAATCTTTATATCTTCGATTATCAACTTCATTGTATAGGTATATAGATAACATTGGATCATTAAAAAATTGGTATGCCGTTGGAGGTTGAATCAATTCATATATAAACAATGACTGATTACTATCATGTTTTACAAATGTTTTAATTAACCCAATGCCTTCAAGTAAATCCATATATTCACGGAATTCTAATAAATTTATTTTAAGCTCATTCATGATAGTGTAATGTGTGAGAATAGTATCTTCAACTTCATCGATAAATTGGTTCATGAAATGATATACACCAATAGCTTTAAAGCCAATTAACGGTATGTACAATCGATTTAATATCTCTAATTGTTGATGATTAAAGAAAAAATGTCGATATACTTTAAATCCATCGTGTGGACTTAAACCATACTCATAAGATTTAAAACTCATTTATGAATCACTCCGTTTGTTATCATCCAAAATACCTTGCATCGATGCTAGTAATTGATCCACATCTTTAAACTCTTTATATACTGACGCAAATCGTACATAAGAGACTTGATCTACATGCATGAGCAAATTCATTACATATTCACCTATATCTCTAGATGAAATTTCTGTATGACCTTTATCGCGTAATTGCCATTCTACTTTATTAGTAATGTCTTCCAATTGTTGATATCTAACTGGTCTTTTTTCACAAGATCTTACAAGACCATTTAATATTTTTTCTCTTAAAAATTGTTCACGTGTGCCATCTTTTTTGACCACAATAAGTGGACTCACTTCAATATGTTCAAATGTTGTAAATCTTGTCCCACAATTCTCACATTCACGTCTTCTACGTATTGCGTTAGCTTCATCAGCATGTCTTGAATCTACCACACGTGAATGTGTGGCACTACATTTTGGGCATTTCATATCTGTCACCCTCTTGAATAGATTATGCTTCATTATACTATAAAAACGATTTATGACAAAAGAACTCATATGTGTTGATAATAAATTGATACAACTTAGCTGTCTAAACCTATAATAAAATATAAAAAGGAAAGTGAAATAGAATTCAATATAAATTCTTTTTTCACTTTCCTACATATGACTCATTAAAAAAATTATTTAATATTTTATAATTTTTTAATCTATAAAATCAATGACATTATATTAGAATATCAACTCTAAAATTAACAATCTTTTATTTATTAAAAGCTTAAACTGCAGTCACGGTAGACTTTTCTACTAGTTGTTCACCAATCATTTCAGCTACTTCTACTACTCTATTAGAATAACCCCATTCATTATCATACCAAGCAATCACTTTCACCTTATGATCATCCATTACAATTGTATTCTCAGCATCGATAATAGCTGAATGTGGATTTGTATTGAAATCGACAGATACTAAAGGTGCATTTTCCACTTCTAAAACACCATCTAAATCTGAATGACGAAATGCATTATTAATTTCGTCAACAGTTACCGGTTTTTCTAAATCTACAACTAAATCAACTAAAGAAACATTTTTTGTAGGCACACGTAAAGCTAACCCATGAAGTTTACCTTCTAGTTCTGGTAAAACTTCTTTCAATGCTTTTGCTGCTCCAGTAGAAGTTGGAATAATACTTTCATTACATGAACGTGCTCTACGTAAATCTTTATGGGGATTATCAATATTTTTTTGATCATTAGTAATTGCATGAACAGTAGTCATTAATCCATTGACAATACCAAATTGATCATTTAAAACTTTAGCAACTGGTCCTATACAATTTGTCGTACATGAAGCATTACTGAAAATGTCATATTTTTCAACATCTAATTTGTCATCATTTACCCCTTTAACAATCATTTGGACTTCTCCACCTTTAGATGGGCCAGTTAGTAATACTTTTTTAGCTCCAGCATGAATATGTCCAACTGCTTTATCACCATGATTAAATTTTCCAGTTGCTTCAATTACGATATCTATATTTAAATCTTTCCATGGTAAATTCTCAGGATTTCTATCTGACACTAACTTAATGTTATGGTTATCAACACGTATACCATCCTCAATTGGTTCTACTTTTTTATCATAACGTCCATGCGTTGTATCATAGTTAATTAGATGTGCAATTGTTTCAGGTGGATAGCTTGCATTAATCGCAACCACATTAAAATTTTCATTATGTAATGCAATTCTTAAAACCATTCTTCCTATTCTACCCATTCCATTAATTGCAATATTTGTTGACATTTAAAGCACCCCTTGTTTTATATGTTATACTTTATAAAATTAGTATAACATAATAGATTCCGATTGAAAGCGTTTACCGAAAATAATGTAATATTTTTTACATTTTAAGTTTATATAACTAATATATTTATTATATAAATAAAAAGAGTTTAAGACTAAAAATAAAGTCCTAAACTCTTTTTTTCATATTATTCATGAATGTATCCTTTTTCAATCAATAGTTGTTTAAGAAGGGTTTCTAATTCAGATTTACTTCCTAAATTATCTATAACATGATCAGCCATTCTGCTTTTTTTATCAATTGATATTTGACTATGAACTCTCGCTTTTGCTTGATCCAAGTCTAAATTGTTACGTTTCATTAAACGTTCAATTTGTACACTTTCAGATGTGTAGACCAGCCAAACTTCATCCACAGTATCTTGTAAATCATTCTCAAACAGAAGCGGAATATCCATAATCACATCATACCCTTGTTGTAAATACTGTTGCTTTTCTTGTTCCATAATCGTTCTTACAATAGGATGAATAATTTCATTAAGTTCTAATCGTTTTTCTGGATGATTAAATATTAATTCTCCAATGTATTGTCGATTCATTTCTCCGTCACTTGTGATTGCTTCGTCACCAAACGTTTCTTTTATTTGTTCCAAAGCAGTTGATCCTTTCTCTACTGCTTTTCTTGAAGCTATATCTGCATCGACAATTTTAAATCCATATTCTGATAATAATTTAGAAACTGTTGACTTTCCGGTAGCTATTCCACCTGTTAATCCAATTACTTTAGGCATTTGTATCACCGCTCACTTTATTTATTTCTGACAATATGGGCAAAAATGACTGTTTCTAGATGCTATAACTTTTTGTTCAATATCATGGCCACATACTTTACATGTCTTTTGTTTGTATACATTTAAATGTAATTGCATTTTTCCAGTTTTTCCGTCAGCATGACGATAATCTGAAATACTTGTTCCACCATTATCAATACCCTCTTTTAAAACTTCTTGTACATAATAAAAGAGCATTTGTCTTTCTTGATGAGACGTATCTTTTACTTTTCTCGCAGGATGGATACCTGCTCTAAACAATGCTTCACAAGCATAGATATTTCCACATCCTGCTATGATTTTATGATCCAGTAACATCTGTTTAATAGGTTTATTGGCTACTTTTTTTTGAGATAAATAGTGATTAAAATGTTGTAACGCTTCTTCGTCAAAAGGCTCAGGCGCTATTTCTAAAAATGAAGGATAATCTTCAAATGAATTTAGGTTTCTAATCTCACCAAATCGACGTATATCTGAAAACACTAATTTTTTTCCATTATTTAAATGGAAAATCACGTGCCAATGTTTACGATAGTTGGGAATTGCTATCTCAGATAGGTGATTGACAATGAAAAACCCACCAGCCATACCTAAATGACTAAGTAACACACGTTTACGATTATGTTTTTCAATATGAAAAACAATATATTTACTTCTTCGTTCGACTTTAATTATCTTATAGCCTTCGCAATTCAAACGAAAACCATCTAAATTCATTCCTTTGATAATCGTTTCTTTATTCTGACTTTTACCTTCAATTACTTTTTTAGAAAATGAAATACTTTTAATTGTAGCATTTACAATAAAAGGTTCTATTCCCCTTTTAACATGTTCAACTTCTGGTAATTCTGGCATTATTCATTCCTCTTTCTATTTCGCATCATACCAAGTAGGACCATAATTAGAGTCTACTTTTAATGGAACATCTAAGTCTAATGCATGCTCCATTATATCTTCAACAAATAAACTAAATTCTTCAACTTCAGACTTAGGCACTTCAAATATTAATTCATCATGTACTTGTAAAAGTAATTTAGCTTTGTAAGACGTATGTTGAACTTGCTTATCAAATTCAACCATAGCAAGTTTAATAATATCGGCTGCACTTCCTTGAATTGGAGTGTTCATTGCTGTACGTTCCGCAAAACCTCTTAAATTAAAATTACGACTAGTGATGTCAGGAATATAACGTCTACGATGCAATAATGTTTCAACATAGCCATTTGCTTTAGCATCCTTTACAATGTCACTCATATATTGCTTAACTCCAGGGAAACTTGCTAAATAATCATCAATAAATATTTTTGCCTCTTTACGTGTTATATTTAAGCTTTGACTTAAGCCATAATCACTAATACCATAAACGATTCCAAAATTTACAGCTTTGGCTTGTCTACGCATTAAATCAGTGACTTCCTCCGCTTCAACACCAAATACTTTTCGTGCTGTAGCAGTATGAATGTCCTGTCCATGAATGAATGCTTCTTTTAAACTGTCATCTTGTGTAATATGCGCTAAGACACGTAATTCAATTTGAGAATAATCTGCAGATAAAATAACACTGTCTTCAGATGAAGGTTTAAATGCTTTACGTATTTTACGCCCTTCTTCAAGTCGAATCGGTATATTTTGTAAATTAGGATCAACTGAAGATAATCGTCCAGTTTGTGCTAATGTTTGATTAAAACGAGTGTGTATACGCTTATCATTACTAATGACTTTTTGTAAACCTTCCACATAAGTAGATTGTAATTTAGCTAATTGACGATATTCCAAAATATCATTAATGATAGGATGTTCATTCTGTAACTGTTCTAAAACATCGACTGCTGTAGAATAACCAGTTTTTGTTTTTTTAATGACAGGTAGTTTTAATGTTTCAAATAAAACAACACCGAGTTGTTTAGGCGAATTAATGTTAAATTCTTCACCTGCTGCATCATGAATACGCTGAACTAACAATTCTAACTTCTCTTGTAATTCTTGTTGCATGCGTTGTAAATCATTTATATCTGTATAAATACCAATTTCTTCCATTTTACTTAAAATACGTGCTAGCGGAAGTTCTAAATCTTTTAGTAAATTCATTTGTTGATGTGATTCTAGTTCTTTTTCCATTAACGGTTTAACAGCATCAATAGATTTAGTAATAGATGCAATATGCGTATTTAAAATTTCAGCATTAGGAACTTGTCGCTTTTTACCTTTCCCATAAATAGAGACATCTTCTTTAACATACGTTTGATGATAATTTGTTACAACCGAATAGACATCATCAATCGTTCGTGATGGATCAATAATGTAGCTTGCTAACATCGCATCAAAAACGATATTTTGAATGGTAATATTTAATCTGTGTGCTATAACAAATGTTTTCTTTGCGTCATAAACTACCTTTTTAGAATTTTCATTTTCCAACCATTTAATAAGTTCTGGATAATCTTTAATATTATCTGCATCAACTACGATATAACGTTCTTTATCATAAAATCCAAACTTTAAAATATCATCTTTTAAATAATTAGAACCATCTATTTCGAAATGAATCACTGCTTCATCAAGATGATTAAAATCAACATATTCAAATGTAGGCAAAATATCAAAAGAAACTTGTTTTTGTTCTTGCTCAAATTCAGATGCTTCATTATCTATATCTGCTAATAATTGTTTAAATTCTAATTTCTTGAAAAGTTCAATTTTTTCATGATTATCCTTGATATCACTTAATTTCGTATCACTTAAAGTGACTTCTATTGGACTATGTCGATTAATTGTAGCAAGCTCTTTACTCATTAATGCATCTTCATGACTAAGTTCGAGCTTTTCTTTTAATTTTTTACCAGATACTTTATCAATATTCTCATAGACACCTTCTACAGAATCAAATTGATTTAAAAGTTTAATTGCTGTTTTTTCTCCTACTCCAGCTACACCGGGTATATTGTCTGAACTATCTCCCATTAAACCTTTCATATCAATAATTTGTATTGGTTTTAAACCATTATATTTTTCTGCTATAAATTCTGGAGTATAGTGATCAACGTCTGTGACCCCTTTTTTAGTATAATAAATAGTCACATTTTGAGTTGCTAACTGTGTTAAGTCTCTATCTCCAGTTACAATAATAGTTTCAAAATCATTTTGATCTGCTTCTTTACTTAATGTACCAATAATGTCATCTGCTTCGTAGTTTTCTAATTCATAATGTTTAATATGATAAGCATCTAACAATTGTCGAATATAGGGGAATTGTTCGCTTAATTCGGGTGGTGTTTTTTGACGTCCACCTTTGTATTCACTATATTTAGAATGTCTAAAAGTAGTCTTACCTGCGTCAAAGGCTACTAAGAAATGTGTAGGTTGTTCTTCTCTGATAATTTTTTCGAGTAATTTGGCAAACCCAAGAATCGCATTTGTATGAATACCTGCTTTATTAGATAAAAGTGGCAATGCGTAAAAAGCTCTAAAACTTAAACTATTGCCATCTATCAATACTAATTTATTCAAATTTTAAACCTCCAGAATGAGTTTAATTATATTTTAGCATAAACCTTTGGTCATAACGACTGAACGATATTTTACGAATGTCAAAAAATAAAATCCTACAAGTTTAGGTCCCTTTAAAATCCTAAAAACATAAAAAAGTATTTTAAAGTGTGGATGACCTAAACTTGTAGGACAAAATAGTTATTCGATTTTATCTATAAATGAGACTCTAAATAGCGATCCTTTATTCAGTTCACTTTCGACCATAATGGTACCGTGAAGTGCTTCTACAATATGTTTTGTAATCGATAATCCTAAACCTGTTCCACCAGAGTCACGACTTCTTGCTTTATCTACTCTATAAAATCTCTCAAAAATATGCTTTTGATCTTTTTTGTCTATCCCAATGCCATAATCTTGGATTTCTAGATTAACTTTTATATCTTCTCTGTAAACTCTAACAATAACTTTATTATTTTCATATGAATAGTTAATGGCATTTGAAAGTAAATTCGTGATAACTTGAGACAATTTTCCTTCATGCGCTTCAATAATAACATCATTTTCTATTTCAGATTTAATAGCGATATTTTTATACTTAGCTTGAGTTTGTAGATTATGGATTGTATTATGTGCTAAATCTGAAAGATTAACATAAGTAGTCTCAATCTCAGTTTGTTGTTCAATATGAGATAAATCCAATAAATCCATGACAAGTGATTCTATACGATTTGATTCTTTTAAAATAATATTTAAAAACATATCAAGAGATTGTTCATCATTCTTTGCACCTTCAATTAAGGTTTCTGCAAATCCTTTAATTGAAGTGATTGGAGTTTTAAGTTCATGTGAAACATTTGCAACAAACTCACGTCTCAAATTCTCTAATTTTTTTAGATTAGTGATATCATGTAATACTACAACCATACCTTGAAGTTTCTTTTTTGATTTACTTAAAATGGGAATACAAGAAACATCAAAATATTTTTGATGAACATCATTAATGTATAACTCAATTTGTTCATGCAACGGTTTTTCAGTTTTAAAGCTTTCAATAATAAGATGTTGAATTTCTTTATCTAAATGTACAGTATAATCTTTATTTTCGACTTTACTATCTGGTTTGAACACCTCGTAATAAGCATGGTTTGCAATAACAATTTCACCTTGTTTATCTATCATTAATACCGAACTAGGAATATTTTCTAATGTTGTTTTAAGGCGATTAGATTGCATTTTTTGTTTATTATTTAATTTTTGCAATCGTCTTGCTAAATCATTGGTAGTAACAAATAATGCTTTTGTTTCTTTCACATTACTTTCAGGTACTCTAACATGATAATATCCATCTGCAATTAAAGATGTCGCATAAGTAACTTCGTTGATTGGTCGTATATAGGTGCGATTAATGCTTCTTACAGCTAAATAAATAGCAAATAACACAATGATTCCAATTAATGATAAGTACTTCCACATATTTTTTTGTAAATCTAAAATTTCAGTATTAATACCACTTATGTATATTGTTTGATTACTTACAGTATTTTTAAATGTGTAATCCACCTTATCCTTATTTTTATGATATATAATATTCGAAGGATTAGCTGCATTATCAATAGTATGATTAATTTGATGTTGATTGCCAGTTTGATATAACACATGTCCATTTTCAGAAATTTTAACAACCAAATTTTGATTTTGTGCTATACGCTGAATGTCTGCTTGTTTATTTCGCTTATTTAAATTTACGATATTTTCTGATAAATGATTTAATTCTCTAGTTTGAGTATCTGATAATATCTGATAAATCGTATGATGAAGAATTGCACCTAAGCCTATAAAACTAATAATTGTGATTGTACATAGTAGAAGTAATAATCTATGATGAAATTTAATCATTAAGCTTTAGGTCTTTCTAATTTATAACCCAATCCACGAACTGTTTTTATCAACTTAGGTTGTTTAGGATTTTCTTCTAATTTATCTCTTAAATGACTAATATGAACATCTACAATTCTTGAATCTCCTGCAAACTCGTAATTCCACACTGAATTTAACATATGTTCTCTAGTAATTACGCGTCCTTGACGTTCAATAAGATAAAGTAATAACTCAAATTCTTTAGGAGTAAGTTCAAGCAAGGTATCATCTCTATAGACTTCAAAGAATTCAGGACGAATTCTAATATTATCAATTACAATATCTTCATCCTCCACGTCATCTTTTACGACTTCATTAGCAATTTGAGAGCGTCTTAAAATAGCTTTTACTCTTGCTACAACTTCTCTTGGAGAGAAAGGTTTAGTCATGTAATCATCAGCACCTAATTCTAAGCCTAAAACACGATCAAACTCATCATCTTTAGCCGTTAACATTAAAATAGGTACAAGATTTTTATCAGATCGAATCGTTTTACATACTTCTATTCCATCTTTTTTAGGTAACATGACATCTAATACAATCAGTTCAGGTTTAACCTCTTTAACTTTTTTGAGTGCTTCTTCACCATCATACGCTACATCTACAATATAACCTGCTGTTTCTAAGTTATATTTTAGTAACGTTACTATTGATTGCTCGTCATCAACCACTAATACTTTTTGTGACATGATTTGCCTCCCTAAATAGAATTAACAATTTCAATTTTATTATAACTGAAATTTAAATAAAAATAACATACAACATATTGAATTTACATAAACTTAACATTTACTTATTATTTTCAATTTGTTAAGAATATTTTTCGTTAATCTTGTTTTGATATTTATTAATAATGAACAAAAACAGTCTAAGACATCAAAATCCATCTTAGACTGTTTTATCAAAATAAATATTATTTTAAGTTTTTAATCAATTCATCGGCAAATTCTGAAGTTGATACTTCAGTCGCTCCGTCCATTAAGCGAGCAAAATCATATGTCACAATTTTAGAAGCAATTGTAGCTTCAATAGCATCAGTAATTTTATCAGCCGCTTCTTGCCATCCTAAATGTTCTAACATTAATACAGAACTTAATAATTCAGATGATGGATTCACTTTATTTAAGTTAGCATACTTTGGTGCTGTACCATGTGTTGCTTCAAAAATAGCATGCCCTGTCTCATAGTTAATATTAGCACCAGGAGCAATACCGATTCCTCCTACTTGTGCAGCAAGTGCATCTGAGATATAGTCGCCATTTAAGTTCATTGTAGCTACTACATCATGTTCTGCTGGACGTGTTAAAATTTGTTGTAAGAAAATATCTGCTATTGAATCTTTAATAATAATTTTACCGTCTTTTTCAGCTTGTTGTTGTGCGTCATTTGCAGCATCTTTACCATCTTTTTCAGCAATGTCATCATATTGTTGCCAAGTAAATACTTTATCAGAAAATTCGTTATGAGCTAAATCATAACCCCATTGTTTAAATGATCCTTCTGTAAACTTCATAATATTACCTTTGTGAACTAATGTTACTGATTTACGGTTATTATCAATTGCATATTGAATAGCTGATCTTACTAAACGTTCGGTTCCTTCTTTAGAAACTGGTTTAATACCAATACCAGAAGTTTCGGGAAAACGAATATTTGTAGCACCCATTTCATTTTGTAAGAAGTCAATAACTTTTTTAACTTCTTCTGTTCCTTCTTTAAATTCAATTCCAGCATAAATATCCTCAGTATTTTCACGGAAGATAACCATATCAACATCTTGAGGACGTTTTACTGGTGAAGGTACACCTTTAAACCAACGTACTGGACGAAGACAAGTAAACAAATCCAATTCTTGTCTTAATGCTACATTTAAAGAACGAATGCCTCCGCCAATTGGTGTAGTTAATGGCCCTTTAATTGCGATTAAGTATTCTTTGATGGTATCTAAAGTTTCTTGTGGTAACCATTCACCAGTTTCATCGTACGCTTTTTGACCAGCTAATACCTCTTTCCACTCAATACGCTTTTCACCGTTATATGCTTTTTCAACCGCCGCATCAACAACACGACTAGCTGCTTTCCAAATATCAGGACCGATACCATCCCCAATAATAAATGGAATAATTGGTTCATTAGGTACATTTAATAATTCATCATTTGCTCTAGTAATTTTTTCAGCTGCCATTATAAAAGCCTCCATAAATTAAATTTTGAAATATTTTATCTTTCTTCTACTGCTACATATTTACGATTTGTTTCTCCAACATATTTTGCACGCGGACGAATAATTCGATTATCACGATATTGTTCTAAAATATGCGCGGTCCATCCTGCAGTACGACTTACAGCAAAGATAGGTGTAAAAATATCGTGTGGAATTTCCATGCTATGATAAACAGTTGCACTAAAGAAGTCTACATTTGGAATTAAACCTTTTTCATCATGCATACGCTTTTCAATTGCAAGAGAAATTTCATATAATTCGTTATGTCCAGTTTCAGAAGTTATTTTTCGACTCATTTCTTTTAAGTACTTGGCACGTGGATCTCCCTCTTTATATACACGATGACCGAATCCCATGATTTTTTCTTTGTTAGCGAGTTTCTTATCTAAATAATTATCTACTTCATCAAGTGATTTAACTTCTGATAGCATTTTCATAACTTGTTCATTTGCTCCACCATGTAAAGGGCCTTTTAATGAACCAATTGCTGCTACAATACCTGAATACATATCAGATAAAGATGATACTGCGCATCTTGCTGTAAATGCTGAAGCATTAAGTTCATGATCAGCATGTAATATTAAAGCTTTATTAAAAGCTTCAACTTCAGTATCAGATGGCAATTCCCCTTTTAACATATACAAGAAGTTTGCTGCATAGCTTAAATCAGAATTGGGCTTAACAGGTTCCTTTCCTTCTCGCACGCGTGAAAACGCTGTAACTAATGATGCAATCTTTGCTTGGATACGAATAGCTCGATTTTTTCGACTTTCATCTGTTTCCTCTTCAGCATCTGGATCAAAGTGTGCAATATAAGAAACAGAGGTACGTAATGCAGTCATTGGATGTACATCATCCGTAGCATATTCTTCAAAATGCTTATATACCCTTGGATTTAATGTCATATATTGTTTAAGTTTCTCTTTTAATTCTTCAAGTTCTTCTTGTGTTGGTAATCTATAATTCCATAATAAGAACATGATTTCTTCAAATTGAGCATTTTCAGCTAAATCATCAATATCATATCCTGAATAAGTTAATTGACTGTCAATAATTGAACTAATTTTAGTTTCTGCTGCGATAACCCCTTCTAAACCTTTTTGTAATTCTGCCATAAGTAATTCCCCTTTTCTTTTACATAATGTAATGGCTTTCATAAAATAGTATATCTAAAATTATAAGTTTTGTGAATAATTATATATGTGGTTTAAATTTTCATTGGTAAATTATTTATATATTAATTTTAATTATAATGATAGTAAAAATCGTTATAAAGCTATTTATGAATAGTAAGACAAGGTTGACTTATATGAAAATAATGAATATTTTAATTATTTATCAACAATGATTATTTTTTATTAACTCAATGTTAATAAAATTTTTAGAAAAAATTTAGAAAAATAATTGTCGAATTTAATATATAAGTGCATAATTAATATTAATTAAATGTAAGGGAGTTGTCTTATGGCAGAAGAAAAATTACAAAGAGGATTAAGTAATCGTCATGTACAATTGATTGCTCTTGGTGGCGCTATCGGAACTGGATTATTCTTAGGTGCAGGTCAAACTATAGCTATGACTGGACCTTCTATTCTATTAACCTATATCATTATTGGATTCATGCTATTTATGTTTATGAGAGGTCTTGGAGAAATCATCATTCAAAATACTCGTTTTAAATCATTTGCTGATGTAACAAACGAGTATATTGGACCGTTTGCAGGATTCGTTACTGGATGGACATATTGGTTATGCTGGATTATAACGGGAATGGCAGAAGTAACTGCAGTTGCTAAATATGTTAGTTTCTGGTTTCCAACTATACCAAACTGGATTACTGCTCTGTTTTGCGTATTAATATTAATGGTTTTTAACTTATTAAGTGCAAAATTATTTGGAGAATTAGAATTCTGGTTTGCTATTATTAAAATTATAACTATTATAGCTTTAATCGTCATTGGTGCAATAATGATTTTATTTGCTTATAAAACTCAATTTGGACATGCAAGTTTAACTAATCTTTATAAACATGGTATTTTTACCAATGGAACCTCTGGTTTCTTTATGTCATTCCAAATGGCTTTATTCTCATTTGTTGGTATTGAAATGATTGGGGTAACCGCTGGTGAAACTAAAGATCCAGAAAAAACAATACCTAAAGCTATAGATGCAGTACCAATTAGAATTTTAATTTTCTATGTAGGTGCTTTAGCAGTCATTATGTCTATTATTCCTTGGGACAAAGTGGATCCAAATGAGAGCCCATTTGTTAGATTGTTCTCATTAATTGGTATTCCGTTTGCAGCTGGATTAATTAACTTTGTAGTTTTAACTGCTGCTGCTTCATCTTGTAATAGTGGTATCTTCTCAAATAGTCGTATGTTATTTGGATTATCTGAACAAAAACAAGCGCCTTCTATATTTAAAAGTACTAACAAACAAGGTGTACCACATATCGCAATTATAGTATCATCTGCGTTATTATTGGTGACAGCATTATTAAACTATATTTTTCCAAATGCAACGCTAGTATTTACATATGTTACAACAATTTCAACAGTATTATTTATTATCGTGTGGGCTTTAATTATTTGGGCTTATATTAATTATCATAGAAAAAATCCTGAATTACATAAAAAAGCAAAATTCAAACTTCCTGGTGGAAAATATATGGCCTATATTATTTTAGCATTCTTCATATTTGTGTTTTGTTTACTATTTGTAAATGCAACAACAAGAAACGCTATTTTCTTAACACCCATTTGGTTTATTATTTTAGGTATTATGTATTTAAGATATAAAAAAGTAGCAAATTAACATTAAAATATCAATATAAAAAATGACTGGAACAATTGATAATGTTCCAGTCATTTTTATGTTAATGCAGTCGATGTCTGAATTGAAATACTCTTGTAATAAGCATTTTTAAACACTACTATCTCCAACATAGAGATTTTCTTAATGAAAATCTACGTTCAACGCAAGGTGGGACGACGAATACGGCTCTATTCCACTTTTTTAATATGTTTAAATAATATAAAAAAGAGCGAGAATTTTATCCACTAATGTGGTTATTCTCGCTCTTCTAGCATTTTAATTAAACATACTTATACAGTTGTTTAATTAAAGGACATTCGCATACCCTTCAAAAATTCTACCTTGATTTGCATCAACAGTAATTAATAAGTCATTTTTCAATTCTTTAGTTGCATTTTCAACACCAATAATAGTTGGGATACCTTGTTCAAGTCCAACGATTGCACTTGGTGATGTTATACCGTTTTCTTCAGTAATTAAACCTGCAGCTTTTTCAACATATGGAACATAACTTTCGTCTACTGAATTAGTCACAATAATTGATTCACTTAGGTCTTTTCCTTCTAAATCACTAGCAGTTTTAGAAATCACTGTTTTACCAGTTGTTGATCCACGACCAACACCTTGACCTTTAGCAATTTCATCACCTACTAAATGTAATTTCATCATATTAGTCGTACCTTTTTCACCAGTTGGAACGCCAGCAGTAATGATAATTAAATCACCATTACCAACTTTTTCAGTAGCAACAGCTGTTGCTACTGCATTATTTAATAAATCATCTGTTGTTTTACGTCCTTTTTTAACAACTGGATATGCACCCCATACTAGTGCTAATTGTCTTGCAGTATGTTCACTAGGTGTTACTGCAATAATATCTGAATGTGGACGATATTTAGAAATTGTAATCGCTGTTGAACCACTTTCAGTTGCAGCTACAATTGCTTTAACATTTAAGTTTAGAGCAGTATGTGCTACAGATACACCAATCGCATTTACTAATGATGTTTCTACTAATTTAGTACGATCAGATAATAATTTTTTGTAATCTTGAGCAGCTTCAGCTGAAATTGCGATATTTCTCATTGTTTTAACTGCTTCTTCAGGATATTGTCCTGCAGCTGTTTCACCAGATAACATAACTGCATCTGTACCATCATAGATTGCATTAGCAACGTCACTTGCTTCAGCTCTTGTTGCACGTGGATTACGTTGCATTGAATCAAGCATTTGAGTTGCAGTAATGACAGGTTTTCCTAATTTATTACATTTTCTAATTAAATCTTTTTGAACGATTGGCACAGATTCAGGTGGAATTTCAACACCCATGTCACCACGCGCAACCATTAAACCATCAGATACTTCTAAAATCTCTTCGATATTGTCAATACCTTCTTGGTTTTCAATTTTAGGGAAGATCGTAATATTATCATTATTTTCTTGTTCTAAAATTTCGCGAATATCTAATACATCACTAGGACGACGTACAAAGCTTGCTGCAATGTAATCAATATCTTCTTTAATACCAAATTTAATATCTGCAGCATCTTTATCAGTGATACCAGGTAAGTTTACTTTAACACCAGGTAAGTTTACACCTTTTTTATTTTTTAATTCACCAGTATTTAAGATATCACATTTAACTTCGCCTTTATCTTTATCAATATCTTTAACTTGTAATTCTACTAAACCATCATCTAATAAAATGTATGATCCAATTTGAACATCATTAATTAAATCTTCATATGTGACTGAGAATTTTTCAGGTGTACCTTCAACTTGAGACATACTCACAATAACTTCTTTACCTTTTTCAAGTACAATCAAGCCGTCTTTCATATCATGTGTACGAATTTCAGGTCCTTTAGTATCTAATAAAATACCAATAGTTTTACCTAATTTTTTAGATACTTTACGAATTGAATCAATACGTGCTTTATGTTCTTCATGACTACCATGAGAGAAATTTAAACGTGCAACGTTCATTCCAGCATTCATTAATTTTTCTAACATTTCCTCAGACTCTGAAGCAGGTCCTATAGTACATACAATTTTAGTCTTTCTCATTATAAAAGCCTCCTAAATTATATAGATAATTCTTTTGCTAAGTCATAAATACGAGTGTTGAATTTATGGCTTTCATTATTGAAAATTTCATCAAATGGTGTTGCTGTAAGTTGGTTATTTTGTATACCTACACCGAATCCTGTTTGACCTTGCATTAACAATTCTACAGCATAACCGCCTAATCTTGAAGCAAGTACTCGATCTACACCAGATGGACTACCACCACGTTGGATGTGACCAAGAACAGATACACGTGCATCAACATTGATATATTTAGTTAATTGTTCTGCACATTCATGGCCACTCATACAACCTTCTGCTACCATAACGATAGAATGTTTTTTTCCACGTTTAATACCACTTTCAATTTTTTCAGCAACATCTTTAATATCTGTGTGCTCTTCTGGAACTAAGATTGTTTCAGCACCTACTGACAATCCAGCCCACAGTGCTAAATCACCACAATCACGTCCCATTACTTCTACAACAAAAGTTCTCGCATGACTTGAAGCAGTATCTCTGATTTTATCGACACAGTCAATAATCGTATTTAATGCTGTATCGAAACCAATAGTGAAATCAGTACCATTAATATCATTATCAATTGTTCCAGGGATACCAATTGTTTTTATATCGGTTGTTTCTTCGCTAATACGTTGAGCACCTCTATAACTGCCATCTCCACCGACTACTACAAGTCCTTCAATACCATGCTTGTGTAAGTTCTCAATCCCTTTTTGTCTTACACTCTCATCTTTAAACTGAGGACATCTAGCAGAATATAGAAAAGTTCCTCCTCGTTGAATCGTATCTCCAACACTTCCTAATTCAAGTTTGTGGATATTATCATCAAGTAAACCTTGATAACCCTGATAAACACCAAAAACTTCGATATTATTATAAATTGCTTTTCGTACGACTGCTCTAACAGCAGCATTCATGCCTGGTGAATCTCCACCACTTGTTAATACCGCAATTCTCTTCATAGCGACATACCCTTTCCTAACTATAATAATCTTCATGTATAAATTACCATAATTTTATTTTCTATTCCATTAATATTGATAGATTATATATATGTAAACGTTTTAAATTTTTAATTTAATTTATATAAAAAAAATGACTAGAAATTTTAATTAAATTTCTAGTCATTCTGTGTTAATTAATAAAGGTACCAATATTTCTAAATTTATTAAATCGATGATTCGCTAAAGCTTGTCCATCTAATTTATTTAATTCATTAAGCTGATGAATAAAAGATTGTTTAATTTGTTTTGCTTGAAAAACGACGTCTCTGTGAGCGCCGCCTTGTGGTTCATTAATAACTTCATCTACCACGTTTAGTTCCAGTAAATCTTTTGCAGTAATTTTCATCGTTTCAGCAGCCATTTTTGCTAAAGAGCTATCTTTCCAAAGTAATGCTGCCGCCCCTTCTGGAGAAATAACAGAATAAGTACTATTTTCAAGCATTAATAATTTATTAGTTATACCAATACCAAGCGCACCACCGCTTCCACCTTCACCGATGACAACACCAATCACAGGTACTTTAAGAGAAGCCATCTCAATTAAATTTTTCGCAATTGATTCACTTTGCCCTCGTTCTTCAGCTGCTTTTCCCGGATATGCACCTTTTGTATCAATAAACGTAAAAATAGGACGATTAAATTTTTCAGCTTGTTTCATTAAGCGTAAAGCTTTACGGTAACCTTCAGGATGAGCCATTCCAAAATTACGATAAATATTATCTTTAGTATCTTTCCCTCGTTGCTGACCTATGATAGTTACCGGTTGATTGTTGAGATATCCTATTCCACCAATCATCGCAGGATCATCTCTAAAATTACGATCTCCATGTAATTCAATGAATGAATCAAAGATATATGGAATATAATCAAGTGTTGTAGGTCTTTCTTGAAGTCTTGCAATTTGTACTCGATCCCAAGGTTTTAAATTGGTGTATATTTTTTTTCTTTCTCTTTCCAAAGAGGCTTCTAACAAATCAATTTCATCTTGTAAGTCGACGTCATTTTTTTCTTGAGATTCCTTCAATGAATTAATCTTTTCTTTAATCTCATATAAAGATTTCTCGAAATCAAGCATTCGTCTTCACCTCTTGATGTAGTTTTAAAATTTCAGAAAGTGTTGCTTTCATGTCTTTTCTATGCACAACTTTATCTAATTGACCATGTTCTAATAAAAACTCAGCAGTTTGAAAATCTTCCGGCAATTTTTCGTTAATTGTTTGTTCTATAACTCTACGTCCAGCAAAACCGATTAAAGCCTTAGGTTCGCTTAGGTTAATATCACCCACAGAAGCAAAACTAGCTGATACACCACCAGTAGTAGGATGTGTTAAATAAGAAACATATAATAATCCAGCATCAGAATGTCGTTTTAATGATACACTTGTTTTTCCCATTTGCATTAATGAAATAATACCTTCTTGCATTCTGGCACCACCACTTGCAGAAAATAATACAAATGGTAACCGATGTTCAGTACAATAATCAACGATTCTACAGATTTTTTCCCCTACGACTGAACCCATACTTCCCATTCTAAATCGTGAGTCCATAACTGCAATGCCATATTTCACGCTATCTAATTCTGCTGTACCAGTTACGATGGCTTCATTTAAACCCGTTTTCTTTTGATCTTTTTCCACCTTTTCTTGATAACCAGGAAAATCTAAAGGATTAGAAGATGTCATTTCTTTATCGAATTCTTTGAACGAATTTTCATCTGAAATAGCTTCTATTCTTTTGTATGCAGGAAGTGCGATATGATGATCACAATTAAAGCATACATTTAAATTTTCAGTTAGTTCTTTTGTATACATTATTTTTTTACAATTAGGACATTTAGTCATGATACCCGCTGGTACGTCATTTTGTTTAGAATCCGGTACCGTTAAATATTTCTTTTTTTTACTACTTCTATTAAAAAAATCTTTAAACATGCGTAAACCTCCGCATAACTCACTCAATAATTTCGTTATTTTAAATAGTTACTTTTAAATTCGCTTACTTTATTTTAAATCTGTTAACTTCATTGTTTTATCATATACGTCATGGAAATCTACTTCAATACATGCAACACCTAATTCCATAGCAGATTGTGTTAAATCTTGTGTCGCTGATGGTGTCACTCTTTAATCGAAAGGAGTAGATTCAATATCTAAAACAACTCTAAAAACACCTAGATAAGCTAATATCTTATTAATTTGATTTCGAAAATAAGGTCGTCTCGTTCCTACTACTTTAGCACTACTTCCTTGATTCTTCATAGCTTTCTTTACACGATTCTACTGCCTCTATAGAGTATGCTAAACTTAGCTCTTCTATATTGGTTACTTTAACATAAGGTGTAGTTTTTAATTTACCTTGATTCTCTTTATGCATTTGTAATGCATCGTCTCTTAAAAACATTTAATCAATCTCTAATTGATTTATAATTAAATTACTTTTGAAAAGAAGGATTTTTGTAACAATTAAGTTCAATTTTAAAAACCATTTTTATATGCTACATGTTATTAAATCAAGAGATAAAAAAATCAATAAAATTATTAATTTTTCTTTATAACCATCAATTAACTATATCATAATTTTTTTGCATATAAAAGTTATATAATTCTGATGTCACTTGGCTTGAACATCTTTATAAACCTTTCGACTTGTTCCATTTCTTTTTGTAAAAATCCTAAAGATTGAGTTTGTTGTTGCATTTCATTAAATAAAACTACTTCTAAATCGTTATGTGTCGTTTGATCTATTAAAAATGATTTAATATCTTCTAATTGATTGACGTTTCTAACCATTATTTGTTTGGCTTGAGATAATTTGTTATTTTCAAAGTCGTTAATTGTATCCATACTTTGAATGATAATTTGTCTCTTTTGATTTCGTTCTTCAAATTTGCCATGAACGACTAGAATATCATTTTGTTGTTGACTCATTGTCTCATATTGTTTGTACTTATCTGGAAACAAAACACCATCAATAGTGGTTCTACCATCATCTAGAACCAAGAAAGCCATATGTTGTCCAGTTTTTGTTCTTATTTGCTTAAATTGATTAACCTGAACAAGTATAGGTTGATAATCTAAGCTATTCTTAATCGTAAATATACCTAAATATTGTTTGATATAAAATAATTTTTCAACTGGATGGTTAGAAATATAAAATCCTAAGTATTCTTTTTCATAAGCACTAATGATTTGATCACTGAATTCCTCTTTATCTTCATAGGCTTGCTTCGGTGTTAACATATTAAATAAAAATTCATCTTGTTCAACATTCGAAACTTGATCAATAACTTCATCAATTGTAGATAATAGTGTTGATCTAGTTTTACCAAATGAATCAAATGCGCCCACACATATTAATGCTTCTAATAATTTTCTAGTTTTAATTTTCTTAGGAATTCTTCTGGTGAAATCAAAAAAGTCTTTATACAATCCATTTTCAGATCGTTCGTCTACTATAGATTTGACGCTTTGATATCCCACACCTTTTATTGCACCCAACGATAAATAAATATTTTTTTCTGTCGCTTTGTAAAACCAGTGACTTTTATTAATATCTGGAGGTAAAATATTTAAACTTTGAGTTTTAGCTTCTTCTATTATTATTGCCGTTTTGGTTTCATTACCTATAACATTACTGAGAATATTCGCGTAGAAATAATTAGGATAATGCACTTTTAAATAAGCCATGATATATGCAATTTTAGAATAACTCACTGCATGAGCTCTAGGAAAACCATAATCCGCAAACTTTAATATTAGTTCGAAAATACGTTCACTAATTGATGCATCATAATTATTACTTACAGCCCCTTCAATAAAGTGTTGACGTTCACTTTCTAGAATAGCTCTATTTTTTTTACTCATTGCACGTCTCAATATATCTGCTTGACCATAACTAAAATTAGCGAATTGACTAGCAATTTGCATGATTTGTTCTTGATAAATAATGACGCCATACGTCTTCTTTAAAATAGGCTCTAAATCAGGATGTAAGTATTTAATGTCACTTTGACGATGTCTTCTTGATATGTATGTAGGAATTTCTTGCATTGGACCAGGTCTATACAATGATGTTACAGCAACGATGTCTTCAAAGTGTTCAGGCTGTAATTCCATCAGTACTCTTCTAACACCTTCTGATTCTAATTGAAATATACCTGTAGTGTTTCCTAGAGATAATAATTTAAATACTTTTTGATCATTAAAAGGGATTTGTTCTATATCGATATCAATATTTAAATCTTTTTTTACTTGAGTGATAATTTGATGAATAATTGATAAATTTCTAAGACCAAGAAAGTCAATTTTTAATAAACCTAATCGTTCTGCTTCAGTCATTGTCCATTGAGTCAATATACCTGTATCTCCCATTGTTAAAGGAGCAAAATCATACAATGGTTTATCATTAATAATTATTCCAGCAGCATGGGTAGATGTATGACGTGGTAAGCCCTCTAGTTTTTTACTAATTTCAAACCATTTTTCATGACGATAACTTTTATGAACAAATGCTTTAAATTTTTCATTTTGATAGGCTTCTTCTAGTGTAATACCTAATTGATGTGGGATTAAATTCGATATTTCATTTAACGTTTTTTCGTCAAAACCAATAATACGGCCTACATCTCTCGCTACAGCTCTTGCTAATAGGTGACCAAAAGTGACGATACCTGATACGTGATATTGACCATACTTTTCTTGTACGTACTGAATCACTTTTTCTCTTCTTGTATCCTCAAAATCGATATCAATGTCTGGCATAGTGACACGTTCTGGATTTAAAAAGCGCTCGAATAATAAATCAAATTTAATTGGATCAATAGTTGTGATACCTAATAAGTAACTGACTAAAGATCCTGCAGATGAACCACGTCCAGGTCCAACCATCACGTCATGCGTTTTAGCAAAATGTATTAAATCGCTCACTATCAAAAAATAATCTTCGAATCCCATATTCGTTATTATTGAATATTCATGATGTAATCGGTCAATATATCGCTGATCTTTATCTAATTTAAATTCTTTAAGACTATATTTTAACTTTTCTAAAAGATAGGATTTAGTACTTTGTTGATTAGGGGTTTTAAAGTTAGGCAATAGATTTTGATGATATTGAATTTCTGCGTTACACTCATCAGCTAAAGCCTTTGTATTAGCTATTATTTTTTCAGACAATTGAAATGCTTTAATATTTTCACTAGTTGGAAAATATTCATGAGCATCCTTAATATCATTTACTAAATCCAATTTTGTATTGTTTTTTATTGCTTTTAATGCAGGTATTGTATCTGCATCTTCAGGATTTAAATATCTTGCATTATTAAGAAAGACAATTTTATCGTCTGAAAAATCTAATTGACTTGTGTGATTTATGAATACTGACTCATTATTCTTTAGTGTTTGAATTAACGATTGATGAGACGCATGAGCATCTTTAAAAACAATAGCAAGATGATAACTATATTTTTGTAGCCATTTTAGGGGTATCGTAGTCTTTTGTTTCATATTTATTGCAGAAGAAAGTTGATACAGAGCATGGAGACCTTCATTATTCTTTGCGAATAATACTGTTTCAATTGTGCTAATTTCATCAGAAACCATTACAGTCATTCCAAATATTGGCTTAATTCCCTCTTTAACACATGCGTCATAAAACTTAGGGAAGCCATATAATACGTTCGTATCAGTAATTGCAAGTGCTTGATATCTATTTTCTTTTGCCTTTGATACAACATCGTTAATTTTTAAACTTGAATATAATAAATCATATGTTGAATGAATATTCAAATGTACAAACATATATGACTTCCTTTCGTAATTTATAGTTTTTGGCGTAAGGCTTCACCTAAAGTCTCAAATTGTTCCCAATTTTCAACAGAGACTCCAGATGCATTTGGATGTCCTCCACCGCCAAATTGATTAGCTATATCATTAATAGTAATTCCTTTAGAACGTAATCGACATCTAATTTGATCACCTTCATCAACACCAAACATCCATATTTTTAGACCTTTGATATCCGCTACGGTATTAACAAACTGAGATGCTTCGTTAGGTGCAATTTGAAATTGGTTTAGGACGTCTTTAGTAATCTTTATTTGGCAATATTGATGATCTTCACTTAATTGGAAATTTTGTAAAATATATCCTTGGAATGGCATAAGTTTTGGATCTTTCTCACCCAATTGATTTAATATCTCATTATGATTAAATGGAAATTCTAGCAAACGACTAGCAACCTTCATAGTATGTGGTGTGGTATTACTAAATAAAAAACGACCTGTGTCTCCGACAATTCCTAAATATAGAACACGTGCGACAGATTCATCGATAATATTAATATCATTAAAATGTGTAATAAAATCAAAAATGATTTCGCTTGTTGAACTTGCATTAGTATCTACATAATTTATTCTGCCATATTGATCAGTAGCAGGATGGTGATCAATTTTAATTAAATCTTTGCCTTGATTAAATCTTTGATCATCGATACGAGGTGCATTTGCTGTGTCACAAACAATCACTAGAGCGTTTTGATACATATCATCTCTAACTCTGTCTAAATCCCCTATAAATGCTAAAGAAGATTCTGGTTGCCCAACTGCATAAATAGACTTTTCTGGAAATTTACGTTGCAAATAATATTTTAAGCCTAACTGTGAACCATATGCATCTGGATCAGGACGAACGTGTCTATGAATAATAACAGTTTCATATTTATCAATTTCATTCATTATTTTATTAAAAATTTCTACCATTTCTTTTCTCCTTTAATTTCAAAAACTATTTTAAACATCTTCAAACATTTGACATATAATCATTGCATTTGCAACTTTCTCATTTTTACAAGTCATAGTGACCTCTAATTTAGCAAAATTTCTTCCTACATCTAACATGTTATACTTTACATCAAGCGTACTTTCAATTGCGACATTTTTAATATAAATGATATTCAAGCTTTCAATCATAACATCTACTTTTTTATACTTACGCAATTCATGTTTAATTGTTTCTTCAATAATTGCGACACATATTGCTTTACTCAACGTACCATATTGGTTGGTTAAAACTGGTGAAATTTTAACTGAAGTCTCATTATGATTTATTGAGATATGTTTGGCAATTTGATCGATAATGGTTTCTCCAATTTGAGGTTGTCTTCCAATTAATTGCATTGCTTTTAACACATCATTTCGTGTAATAACACCTATTGCTTTTTTATTTCTTGTTGTGACAGGTAAAATTTCAATTCCATCCCAAATCATTATATGAGCACAACTCGCTACTGTAGTTGTTAATTCAACATTGATAGGTCGTCTTGTCATGACTTTATTAATCTTATCATCTTCGTTCATATGAATAATTTCTTTACTCGTTACAATTCCCACAAGTTTCCAATCTTTATTTACTACTGGAAAACGAGAATGTCCTGTGACTTTTGCACGAGAAATATAGTCTTCTAAACCCATTTCATCAAACACTACCGTCATATCATTGATAGGTTTTACGATATCTTCAACAATAAGTATCTCTTTTCTTATCATTTGATTATACATGGCTCTATTAATGATATTAGCTACTAAAAATGTATCATAATTTGAAGAAATAATAGGTAACTCTTGTTTATTTGCATAATCAATAATATTTTGGGCTGTACTAAATCCACCGGTAATAAGTATACCGCTTCCTCTTTTTAATGCTTCCATCTGAACTTCAGGACGGTTACCTACAATCAATAACGTTTGATTTCCAATATACTTTACTACATCTTTTAGTTCCATAGCTCCAATTGCAAATTTACTAACAGTTTTATTTAAACCATTTTTCCCACTTATGATGTCACCTTCAATAATATTCACAATTTCTTGAAAAGTAAGATGTTCAATTTGTTCGCGACTCTTTTTATCTATCCGAACTGTACCCACTCTATCGATGGTGGTTACAAAGCCAAGTTGACTAGCATCTTTAATTGCTCTATAAGCAGTCCCTTCAGAAACATTCATTACTTTGGCTATTTTTCTAACTGAAATTTTTTGTCCTATATTTAATGATTCTATATAAGATACAATTTGTTCATGTTTAGTCATTTTCAACCCTCTTCATTTTTAGACAATGTCTAATATATTATAACTTTTTTATTTATAAAAATCGATTTGAATGTGACAAAAGTATCAAAAACTAACATATCGGTATCATTTTGTTTTTAATGTATAAAAATGAAGTTAATTTAAATAATAAAAATATAAATTTGATGGAAATATTAAATCACTAATTATATAATTAAATATAAGGAGGGATGACCTATGTATAAAAACATATTACTAGGTGTAGATACTCAATTAAAAAATGACAAAGCATTGAAAGAAATTTCAAAATTAGCTGGCCCAGGTACCGTTGTTACAATCATGAATGCGATTGGTGAACAAGACATCCAAGCCTCTATTAAAGGAGGGACTCACATCGAAAAATTGACACATCGTCGTGATCAAGGACTTGAACACACACGTCATACTTTAGATGATTATGGTATTAATTATGATCAAATTATCGTTCGTGGAAATCCAAAAGATGAATTGGTGAAACATGCAAATAGTGGTAAATATGACATTGTCGTATTAAGTAACCGTAAAGCTGAACAACAAAAGAAATTTGTTTTAGGTAGTGTTAGTCATAAAGTTGCTAAACGTGCTACTATCCCTGTTTTAATAGTTAAATAATTTTAATCTTATAAAAAAGAGGCTGGGACATAATTCCTAACA
>NZ_KV792039.1:0-1885 GCF_001808085.1 Staphylococcus sp. HMSC14C01 | reverse complement strand
TTACTTTGATCCTTCAATCGGCATAGGGGGCAGCCATCTGGCTGCACCCCTGCCACACCACCCGGCATGCGGGTCCGCACCGGGCGGTTCGAGAGGTTGAGGTCAGTAGAGTCGAGGCAGACCCAACCGATCAAACCACGCTACCGTCAGCACACCATGGATCAGCCCGGCACTGTTGTGCCAGATCCTATGGCTATCGCTGGCTATTGCTGCCGCCAAGTCAGAATTTGCACCCAACTTGCGAAGCTCTCGGTAGGTGGTTTTGCCAGTCTTCCATTGTTTGAGCTGAATTGCCCTGAGCCTTCGACGTATCCAGCCGTCCAGACTCTTCCATAAACCGGGAGCCTGAGACAATCCAAAGTCCGCTTTCCAGCCGAGGAGGTAGGGCCTCAGGTTTTCCACCACTTGCGGCAGGCTGCGACCGCCACTACGCGGTGTCAGCCCCCGGATGCGATGTTTGAATACCTGTAGCGCCTTGAGTGCTACCCGCCGTTTGACCTCGCCTTTGGGAGACTGCCAGAAGCTGAATCCCAGAAACTTGCGGCCAAACGCACTGGCAACGGCGCTCTTGCTCTCGTTCACGCGCAACCCAAGACGGCCGTAAAGGCGACGGAGCAATGCCATCACCCGCTGTCCGGCTTTGGGGCTACGTACGTAAACGTTCGCATCGTCCGCGTACCTGACGAAGCAATGGCCTCGTCGCTCCAGCTCTTTGTCTACCTCGTCCAGCACCACATTGGCCAGCAGCGGTGAAAGTGGTCCACCTTGCGGTGTGCCCCTCGTGCTGGTCATGACCATGCCTTCGATCAATGCCCCACTGTTCAGATAAGCTCGAATCAAACGTAAAACGTCGCGATCCTTCACTTTTCTGCCCAGTCGGGCGATCAACAGATCGTGCTCGACGCAGTCGAAAAACTGCTCCAGATCGACATCGACCACAATTTGCCGCCCTGAGTGGATGTATTGCTGTGCCGCCAAAACCGCTTGGTGTGCACTGCGCTCCGGACGAAAACCATAGCTGTGGTTGCTGAAGTCAGGGTCCAGCAAGGGCTGCAACACTTGCAGTAATGCTTGCTGAATAAGTCTGTCCGTCACCGTAGGAATGCCCAGCTTGCGCTCGCCGCCACCGGGTTTGGGGATCAAGACTCGCCGAACCGGATCAGGCCGGTACGTCCCTGCCAACAACTGTGCGCGTATCCCGGGCCATGCCGTCTTCAGGTGCTCCGCTGTTTCGGCGATCCCAAGACCGTCGACACCGGCAGCACCCTTATTGGCGCGGACCTGTTTAAACGCCAGTTGCAGGTTGTCTCTTGTCAGGGCAGCTTGCAGCAACCCTGACCCTGTGGGGGTTGAGTCATGGCGCGGACAGCCGGCTTCATCGCTGGATGCTTTACGCGGGGCTTCACCCTCTGCAATTGCGTCCCGCCCCGGTTTGCCGGGCATCTGATGCATGGCCTGCTGTATCGTCATGTCAAACCTCACTTCTTCTCGTTTGGTCCTTCGCTGCAGCGCAGCTACTATGACCGCTGCTGACTTCTCGCTCCGGCTCACACCGTCGCCCTTTCAGGCATGAGGCGAGATCTCCCCAGGTAAGAACGCCATCCTTCACCGCACAACCGCCGCATTTACGTACCCGGCACTTAGGCCACAAGAGCTTTGCAGTCACTTGGCTGCTCGCCCTGTCCGGATCCGCCTCGAATGCGATTTGTGTACCTCGGCTCGCGGTTTACGCTCCACGCTTCCTCCCCACAGTCGGTCGCCCTTCTGCAGTTGCGCTTCGCTTCATTCACTGTGGCCAGCTTAAGAGAGGACTTTCACCTCTAGGATGGCGCCCATGCTGGGCGCACAAGTCAGTCGCCGAGGGGCGAAAAGGTGACTCAAGTCG
>NZ_KV792038.1:4204-10341 GCF_001808085.1 Staphylococcus sp. HMSC14C01 | reverse complement strand
CATCAATTTTTCTTTGACTGTAGATGTTTTTGTTTTTGGTTATGAAAGCTTTTTATTCATTTTTAAATTGAACTTCATGCATTGGTGTTTTAGAGGACATTCTGAACAATCATCACATTCATATAATTTAAAGACCTGTTTAAAACCATATTTATTATGACGATAGATATATCTTTTAAAACTTAATCGCTTATTGTTTCGACAAATGTATTCATCGTTAATTTCATCATAATCCCAATTTTGAGTGTTAAAGATGTCGCTTTTATATTTTTTAGTTTTATCTTTTATAAACATATCGTAGGTTATAAGCGGTATAAGAGTGTATCTACTTTATAAATTCATTTTATGATTTATAAGTTATGTCATAAATTATACTATTCACTACTCTAAATCAAAATTGTCACACTTATTATGACAAATCTGATTTTTCTTTATATTGTATGCGCTTACTTTTAGCGTTTACAATTAAGTTAACAAAGAAATAGAAAAAGAGGTGTCATTATGGCTCAAGCAGAAGCACAAGAGAAAAAAGGATTCAGTCGTAAAATTCAAGCGTTTGGTTCATTTCTTAGTAGTATGATTATGCCGAACATCGGTGCATTTATCGCCTGGGGTTTTATTGCTGCGATCTTTATCGATAATGGTTGGTTTCCAAATAAACAGTTATCTCAATTAGCAGGACCAATGATTACGTATCTAATTCCATTACTAATTGCTTTTAGTGGTGGTCGTCTTATTCATGGATTACGTGGTGGTATTATTGCCGCTACATCTACAATGGGAGTTATTGTAGCATTACCTGATACACCAATGTTACTCGGGGCTATGATTATGGGGCCATTAGTAGGGTGGCTAATGAAGAAAACAGATGAAATTATTCAACCTAGAACACCACAAGGTTTTGAAATGTTATTCAATAATTTCTCAGCTGGTATTCTTGGTTTCATTATGACGATTTTAAGTTTTGAACTTTTAGCTCCATTAATGAAATTCATTATGCATATTTTATCAGTTGCAGTTGAATTTTTAGTGCACTTACATTTATTACCAATTGTAAGTATTATTGTTGAACCGGCTAAAATAGTATTCCTAAATAACGCAATCAATCATGGTGTTTTCACACCACTTGGTGCTGATCAAGTAACCCATGCTGGTCAATCTATTTTATTCACGATTGAATCTAATCCTGGACCAGGTTTAGGTATTCTATTAGCTTATATGCTTTTTGGAAAAGGAACAGCAAAAGCAACATCATATGGTGCTGGTATTATCCACTTCTTAGGTGGTATACATGAAATTTACTTCCCATATGTGTTAATGCGTCCACTTCTTTTCCTAGCAGTTATCTTAGGTGGTATGACTGGCGTAGCAACTTATCAAGCAACTGGATTTGGTTTTAAAAGTCCAGCTTCTCCAGGATCATTTATTGTGTACTGTTTAAATGCACCTAGAGGAGAATTCTTACACATGTTATTAGGTGTAGTATTAGCAACACTTGTATCATTCATCGTTGCAGCTTTAATTATGAAGTTTACGAAAGAACCTAAACAAGACTTAGAAGCAGCTACAGCGCAAATGGAATCAACAAAAGGTAAAAAATCAAACGTTTCTTCTAAATTAACTGGTGAAACTACTGGCAGTGGCACTGCAAACACAACTACTCAATCATCAAATAAAGAAGATAAAAGCGAATCAAATGAGTCATCAGAAGAACAATTACTTGATAATTATAATACTGAAGACGTCAATGCACATGACTATAGTAAGATAAATCATGTTATCTTTGCATGTGATGCCGGTATGGGCTCTAGCGCAATGGGAGCAAGCATGTTACGAAACAAATTTAAGAAAGCAGGGCTTACAGATATTAATGTAACAAATACAGCAATTAACCAATTGCCTAGTGATGCACAACTTGTAATTACACAAAAAACTTTAACAGATCGTGCGATTAAACAAACACCAAATGCAATTCATATTTCTGTTGATAATTTCTTAAATTCACCTAGATATGAAGAATTATTAAATAGCTTAAAAAAAGACAAAAATAAAGACTAACTAAATATTACAAATAAGGGGGTACAACAATGTTAATGAGTACACGAGAAAAAGAAATTATTGAACTGTTAATTAAGTACTACAGTCAATATGTAACCATTTCTGAAATTGCTCAACAACTTGGTGTATCCTCTCGTACTATACATCGTGAATTGAAGCATATTGAAGAATATCTTAACAGCTTTTATATTACACTCGAACGTGTAAATAAAAAGGGCATCCGTTTAATTGGGACACCATCCCATTTACAAACATTAAAAGATGCCATTATTGAATATACCACCGTCGATTTAACTGTTGAAGAGCAAAAAGCGATTATATTGTATGCGTTAATTCAGTCCAAATTTGCTGTAAAACAATTTAGTCTAGCTCAAGAAATAAGTGTATCGGTTCAAGCGTTAACAAAGTTATTAGATGAGTTAGAAGATGAACTACCTAGTTATCAACTTACCTTACAAAGAAAAAGAGGAGAAGGTGTTTATTTAGAAGGACCGGAGTCTAAGAAACGTGAATTTTTAAGTCAATTAATGGTAAATAATCTTAACAGTACAAGCGTATATTCAGTTATTGAGAATCATTTCGTTTACCAATCTATTAATTCATCGCAGGCTTCATTTGTTAATTTAGAAGAGATTTTTAAAATTGAGCGTATCCTAATGGATTACTTAGAAGAACTGCCTTATTCACTAACAGAAGCAAGTTACTTAACTCTAACTGTTCATATTATGTTAAGTATCTCTCGGATTCAAAATCATGAATATGTTTCTATAGATGATGATATCTATAACTCAATTCAAAAGACGTTAGAACATCAAGTCGCAACAGAAATTTCAAAGCGATTAGAAACCATTTATGATATAACATTTACCGTTCCTGAAATCGCATTTATAACGATTCATTTACGTGGCGCGCAACGTCGTTCAACTTCTAGAGAATTTGAAAACAGTGAATTTGATGATCGAGTCATTCAAAACTTTGTTAATCGTGTTGAACAATTGTTAAATCAGCATTTTGATGATTATCCAACACTTGTACAAGGATTAGCTCTTCATATTAATCCAGCTATTAATAGGCTAGAGGCGAATATTGAAACGTATAATCCTCTTACTGAAATGATTAAGCAGAACTATACACGTCTTTTTAATATTGTAGAAAAGGCAATAAGTGAGACTTGGCCAAACTTAACATTTCCAGACAGTGAAATAGCCTTTATTGTCTTACACTTTGGTGGTGCTCTAAAACATCAAGAAGTTCAACGCCATTTACAAGTACTGGTTGTATGTAGTAGTGGAGTTGGAACGAGTCGTATTTTATCAACCCGTTTACAGCAGTTATTCAATGATATTCAAAGTACCACGCAGGCTTCTGTAAGTGATTTAAAACATTTAAATCTAGAGGAATTTGACGGGATTATCTCTACAGTAAAATTAGATATAAAACAATCTTATATTACTGTTAATCCCCTACTACCAGAAGCTGACTTAAAATATGTGGCTTCATTTTTAAAATTAAATCAAACATTCGAAAAACAAAAGATAACTCATGAGCAAGTAGACACAATTCAAAACGCAGAACAAATCATATCAAGCATAGAAATAGGAATTAATCTACTTAGCTCTATGCATATTGAATACAAAGACGTAAATAATTGGAATCAATATTTAGCCGATTACTTAGCACAATATGGTGCCATTCAACAAGGCACCCAACCGTCATTCGCTGAGTTGTTACAGAATAAATTAAATCAAAATCCTGGATGGGTATTACAACCCTATCCTATCGCTATTCCACATTTAAAAGACGATTTAATTCAGCATCCTTTGATTGTAATTACGATATTAGATCAAGCAATCACGATGCAAAATGCTCATAATGACCTATTTAAAATTAAATATTTAATCGGTTTATTTATTCCAAACAACGACGAAATGGCACAGTTAGTTGGGGAACTATCTGCTGAATTAGGTCATCACTTAGACCATATCGATGACTTTATGAAGCAACCCGAACAATTAAAACACAATTTAAGAAACAGTTTTTTAAAACGAATAAAAAAACAATTAATTTAGGAGTGTAAAACATGAGTGAATTATTTAGTAATAACAACATCTTTTTAAATGTATCTGTAAGTAATCAAGATGAGGCAATTGAAAAAGCAGGACGCGCATTAGTTGATAGTGGCGCAGTTAAAGAAGGTTATATCCAAGCAATGAAAGATCGTGAAAATGTTGTTTCAACATTTATGGGTAATGGCTTAGCTATTCCTCATGGTACTGATGAAGCGAAAGACGAAGTCATTGCTTCTAGTTTAACATTACTTCAAATTCCTAAAGGTGTTGACTGGAATGGTGAAGAAGTAAAAGTAGTTGTAGGTATTGCAGGTAAAGACGGTGAACATTTAGATTTACTTTCTAAAATTGCAATTACATTTAGTGAAGAAGATAACGTAGATCGTATTGTAAACGCAAAATCGGCTGAAGAAATTAAACAAGTATTCGAGGAGGCAGATGTATAATGAAAGCTGTACATTTTGGTGCTGGTAATATTGGACGTGGATTTATTGGTTATATCTTATCTGACAATAATGTAGAAGTTACATTCGCAGATGTGAATGACGACATTATTAATGCATTAGATAATGAACATGAATACAAAGTGATCCTTGCAAATGAAGATAAAACTACATCACAAGTCACAGGTGTAAAAGCAATTAATAGTAGTAAACCTTCTGAAGAATTAAAACAAGCAATTCTTGATGCTGATATTATTACAACTGCAGTAGGTGTCAATATTCTTCCAATTATTGCAAAATCATTTGCTCCATTTTTAAAAGAAAAAGAAAATCATGTAAATATTGTTGCTTGTGAAAATGCCATTATGGCGACAAATACACTCAAAGAAGCAATTTTAGATATTACAGGTCCACTAGGAGATCATATCCATTTTGCAAATTCAGCAGTAGACCGTATCGTTCCACTTCAAAAAAATGAAAATATCTTAGATGTAATGGTTGAACCTTTCTTCGAGTGGGTTGTTGAAAAAGATGCTTGGTATGGTAAAGAACTAAACCATATTAAATACGTAGATGATTTAACACCTTATATTGAACGTAAGTTATTAACAGTTAATACTGGTCATGCCTTATTAGCCTATGCCGGCAAATTTTATGGTAAAGACACTGTACTAGATGCAATTAAAGATAACACTATTAAGCAAGAATTGCATGAAGTATTAAGTGAAACAAGTCAATATATCACAGATAACTTTGACTTTAATAAAGAAGAACAGTCAAACTACGTGAATAAAATAATTGGACGTTTTGAAAATCCATACTTATCTGATGACGTGACACGTGTGGGTCGTGGAACAATTCGTAAAATTGGATCTAAAGATCGTATTATTAAACCATTAACTTATTTATATGAAAATGATTTAACTCGTAAAGGTTTATTGAAAGCTGCCTCATTATTATTAAAATATGATGATATGAATGACAAAGAAACTGTAGAAATGAGAAATTATATCGATTCTCATGGAGAAAAATCATTCTTAAAAGAATACGCAAAAGTAGATGACCAGTTAGCGAATGAAATCATTGAAGTATATAATGGTTTATAATTAATGCAATTTACAACAAATTAGTATTAAAATTAAAGAAAGGAAGAAGCTAGGAATTATATCCCAGCCTCTTTCTTTTTTTATCTCCAATCATTTTACTAACGATGATTATTTTAAAAATAAAAACAAGCACTTAAAGTAAAAAGTAAAGAAAAGAATAGCCACTTTTGTCTTCAAGTACGTTTTGTTTTTGAAAATATTACAAACACGAGAGTCTTCTGAAAGAGTATTTGACATGAGCGTAAGGAAATCCAGTACCACCTTTGGTGGTATTCAGCATAGCTGAAGGATTATCCTACTAGCTATTTTGCTTGTAATGATACTATATAGGGATCTTGTCTATTATCTTCTTCAAGTGAAACGCCAAGATTTGTTGACGTGATCAACTACTTCTTTTTAAATTTATTTGGTTTATTCATATTAATATAATTGGAATACATCTTTAACAATTCTTCTGTTTC
>NZ_KV792038.1:3980-4184 GCF_001808085.1 Staphylococcus sp. HMSC14C01 | reverse complement strand
TTAAAATCATTCATCGTATCACTTACTATTCTGGTTAGTTTTGTTTTCTGTTAAATTTTCGTTGTTCCCGTCGCTGCTATTTTGTTCGATACTTTTATTAAATTCTTCAATGACTTTATCCATGATTGTATACAATTCATCACTAGAGTTGATTATATTTAAATCAAGTTCGTTTAAAAAATAACCACCAATTTTATTAGATAG
>NZ_KV792038.1:0-3960 GCF_001808085.1 Staphylococcus sp. HMSC14C01 | reverse complement strand
TGTTCAATTTGTTGTTCTAATTGACTTAATTTCGTAATATCTGTTTGTTTGATTTTAGACATTAAAAAACTCCTTTAGTTTATCTACATAAAGCATATCATCGTTCATTGGGTAAGTCGCACATTCATGGTATAATATAACCAGTTCTTAAGACACTGCCCATTTACATGCAAATTGAAAATTGGCATAAAAATGGGCAACCATACTGGTTGATTGCTATAGTTCCCACAGGGGTTTAAATTCAAAAAAAGAGGAGGTAAAATCATGGAGAAAGGTTACTTTATGTTGAGAGTGACCAATATTAATCGAGCAACAAAAAATATCGTTGCGTCAGCGTCTTATCGTTCTGATAAAGCATTATATAGCGAACGTACAGATGAAAAAATTAAGTTTAGAAATCATATTGTTAAGCCTGAAAGCATGATTTTAACCCCTCAACATGCACCCGAATGGACTAAAGATAGACAGCGTTTATGGAATGAAGTTGATAAAGTTGAAAAGAATAATGCGAAAACAAAAAATCCTAGATTAGCAAAAGAAGTCTTATTAAGTTTGCCTAATGATTTTGATAGAGAAGTACAAACAGAATTAACAAAAGATTTTATAAAAAGTGAGTTTGTAGACAAAGGAATGGTGGCTGATATTTCAATTCATAGAGATGACATGAACAATCCACACGCTCATGTTTTGCTGACTCAAAGACCTTTCAATTCAGACGGCACTTGGGGAAAAAAGACAAAAACGAAAACACGATACGATGAAAACGGTCATGCGATTTTAAATAAAAATGGTAATAAAGTTAGAAAGCAAGAACGTTTTGCTGATTTTGATTTCAAAGAAGTTCGTAAGCATTGGGAATTAAAATTAAATCAATATTCAGAACGTGAACAAAGTTTAAGAAGATATGATAGTCGTTCTTTTGAAGATCAAGGTTTAGAAAAAATTGCCGAAATTCCACTTACAAGAGAAGAATATAGACTAGAAAAAAACGAACAAAGACGCTGTGAAAAAGAGGGTGTCGAGTACCAACCCGTTACTTATTACGGACAGAAAAATGAACAGATTAGACAATACAATCGTGACGAATTATCAGAAGTATATGACGATAAAGAGAAAGAACAAGCACAAAATGCAATTAGATTACTTGTTCAAAACGCTAAAGATCAAGTAAGTAAAAATGAACAAAGTTATTCTATTTTATTTGATAGATATAAACATGATATTGGCTATTCAGAGGCAAAAGAAACAATTAAAAACACGTTTGATAGTGCGTCTACTTTTGGTCGTAAAATTCAAAATGACTTACTCAAAAATGAAATTAAGAGACGTCAATTAAAATTTTATGCAGATAATTATGATACTAATTATCAATTTAGAAGAGAAGTTGAAAGCAAAGGATATAGTCAACAAGAGTTTATTAATACAGTTAAATCTAACTTTAAAGAATTACTCAATGAAAAGAATAAGTTAGAAAGCAGAGAAGAAAAGCGTAAAGAAATTTATCAATCAGCTAAAGATGTTTATCTTACTGAAAGTGAAAAAAATAATCTAATTATACAACAAATGTACCCTAAATCTCATAAACAATTTAGTAATGATGAGAAAGCATTTATTGTTGATGAGGCACAAAAAGGTAACTTTATAAAAGCAACTAATGTTCAATATCAATTCAAACAAAATAACAATATTCCTACTGATATATTGCTAGAAGATACTTATAAAAAAGCAAGTAAGGATATTTTCTTTAGTGAAAGAAATCTTAAAAAATTAGAAAAAGATAGCTTTGAATATAACGTTGAGTTGCAATTCATTAAAGAAAAAGAGAAAGAAATTAAAAGCTATAAAGAACATATTGATAATGATTTAAGAATAGATATAGGCGATAAAAACTTTGAAAAAGTCAAAGACCAAACACCTAATGAGAAAGTTCAATTACTCATTAAACTTGAGAAATATAATAATGTCGATCAAGAAGAAGTTATCGAAAAACATATTCATCAAGTGGATAGAAATAATGATGACAATCATCTTGAACATGAAAATGAAAAAACTAATCACATTAATTTACCAACGATAAATGCTAGTGACTTTCTTATGTACTATGCGAACGAAACTGAAAAACAAAACAATATTAATCATAATAAAAAGAAGAAGAAACAAGAGAGAAATAACCAAATGAGAAGATAGTAGAAGGTTGAAACGATACAAAGTTCATTCTTTGATAATAAGAAACTTATCCAAATCTGGTATATTGGCGTTGCTTAAAGATAACATTGTAATTCATGATGATATATGGAATTTTAACTTATCAAATTGATTGAAACAAATGTAGGCATAGCGTGATCTATTAAGGCGACCATTCGAAGAGTTTTGATATTGTTAAAGATCCAAGCTTCAACATCAATAAGCAATTAGAATAAATCGATATATTATTTTGAAAGAAAAAAGGAGCGATAAAAAATTTGTTTTCGATATGTTTGTCTGTAATTTCTATAATAATTGCTATTGTTTCTCTTATCTCTTCTATACGTTCTAGAATCTATCAAAAAACTAAAGATAATAAACTATTAAGACCTCAACTTTTATTGGAAGCTCAAAAAAAGCAAACAACAGATTATATTGGAATCGATTTTGAAATTGAAGGTTATGAGAAGTTGAAAGATTATAATGTTTTACTTAAGTTTTTTAATAATACTGATGCTAAAATTATTGATTTATCTGTGTCTGTGAATGTCTTAAAAAATGAAACTTTTTATTATTTGTTGGATAAAGCATTAGAAGAGAAAGACAATAATTTTTATTGTGAAACTGATAAATCTGGTAATATTTTTTACACTTGGGATAAAGTTTTTGGTATGCCAGAAACTACGAACGTTCAACAATCTATTTTAGAAGGTGGAAATTCATTTGAAATAGAATTACCTGGTATTTTTTCAGCCTTACTGTTAGGAGCTATGTATTCATATCGAATGGATTTTAAAAAAACAAATTCTGTAATAGAGTTTGAAGTGGATATTTCATATAATCATGCCCTTACGAAAAAAAATAAATACGTGAAAATAAAAGAAATCATTCCTGTGACAATTACTTTTAATAATATGATTCAGGGACCATATGTTTTGTATGATTCATTTATCTTTAAACAATTATGATGAGCATTTGATCATTTTTTTAAATATTTTATTATATAACTTTTAATATTATTTTTTACTTCTATGTAATTAGTCGGATTGGGATTCATATGAAGAGGAGATAACGATATAGTTTTTTTATGTCCATCTACTTCTATTTCTATTTCTTGTTCACCATTTTCTCCGAATTCTTGAGTTAATATTGCTATATAATCACCTTTATTTAATTTTAATTGACCTTTTTCTATTTCTGTTTGATTTTTGGTAGGCATATCTTTTCTTTTATTAACGTTTATATGTTCAATCTTATTACCTTCGCGATTATAAATATTAAGTATTTTTATATCGTGTTCATCTGAGCCAATTACAACTGCTAGCTTGTTTGGGTTAGTTAGTATTATTTCTGCCATAATCTTTCTTTTTTTTTCGGCTATAAATTCATTTGGTATTATTTCCGTTTTACCTATTGGAAATTTATTTTGAAAATAGTTCTTTATTTCTTCAGGAGTTTTAGTTAGTGCTTCGTGATAATGTTCAGTTAAAGTTGCATAAACATTAACTTTTAATGTTGTTGTTTTGTCGAACAATATATATTTAATTAATATAATCATATAAATTATTACTAGTATGGAGGATATTGTACCTCCGATATTTACAAACCATTCAAAATTTCTAGACCAATCGATTTTGTTCATTTCATTCTCCTTTTAGTTAAATTTGAATTTGCTATTTTGCGTGTTTTAAACTAGTTGAAAACGAGTTTCTTCTTGTTTTGATAGTTATTTATTCATAAAATGACTTATCGGAAGTTATATGTAACTCATCTAGT
>NZ_KV792037.1:187349-256313 GCF_001808085.1 Staphylococcus sp. HMSC14C01 | reverse complement strand
ACATATTGTCATTCAGTTTTCAATGTTCATTTCTTCAACACAAGAATTAATTATACTCGCTATCGATATGAAAGTCAACAACTTTTTTAAATTAATTTTTTTGTGTGTTTAATGTTCGTTGATTTGTTTCGCTCAACAAATAAATACTATACAGGGTTTCTCCCAAATGTACAATGGTAAAAATTACACTACAAAGAGCGAAAGATAGAGACTAACCCACAAAACACGAACATTATATAAAATAATTTGTTAATAGTTAATATTAAAGTTGTTTTCTTTCAGTTTATAACTTTTTTTACATTACTTTTATCTCATAAAACAAACTTTTAAAAATTTACATTTTTTAAAATAATTTTAAAAAAAGCTATTTACAGTGTGATTTAGTATTGTTGAAGGCGGAATATCCTCGCTATTCAATACTCATCTACTATAAATAGCACATAAAAATTTACATTTCGGTTCTACCAGCAATTGCTTTAGAAAGCGTTACTTCATCAGCATACTCTAAATCGCCACCAACTGATAATCCTTGTGCAAGACGCGTTACTTTTATTCCAATAGGTTTTACAAGTCTTGAAATATACATGGCGGTCGATTCACCTTCTAAGTTTGGATTCATAGCTAATATAAGTTCTTTAACTTCTTCATCTTTTAATCTATCAATAAGTGTGGGTATATTGATATCTTCAGGTCCTATACCATCCATTGGAGAGATAGATCCATGTAATACATGATAAAGGCCTTTATACTCTCTCATTTTTTCCATTGCAATAACATCTTTATCATCTTCAACCACACAAATAATTGAACGATCCCTTTGTTTATCTTCACAAATGTAACACGGATCTTTTTCAGTAATATGACCGCAAATACTACAATAGGTAAGTTCTCGCTTAACATCTACTAAGGCTTTAGCAAATTTTACGACATCGTCTTCTTTCATGTCTAATGTATAAAAAGCCAGACGTTGAGCCGTCTTGGGACCAATGCCTGGCAGTTTCATAAAACTATCTATAAGTTTTGAAATCGGTTCAGGATAATGCATACTTAACCTACATTCCTGGAATATTTAAGCCTTGAGTATGTTTACCTAATCGTTCTTGCGTTAAATTATCTGCTTTATTCATTGCTTCATTTGTTGCAGCTAAAACTAAATCTTGTAACATTTCGATATCATCTGGATCTACTGCTTCTTCTTTAATTTCTACATCTACAACTTCTTTATGACCAGTTACAGTTACGGCAACCATACCGCCACCAGCTGTTCCTACAATACGTTCGTCTTTAAGTTTTTCTTGTTCTTGTGCCATTTTCTTTTGCATTTTTTGCATTTGCTTCATCATTTGTTGCATATTTCCGCCACCGCGCATCATTCATTTCCTCCTTAAATTTTCACATTAATTTTATTATAATTTATATTTCATTATACATACGTTTATATTTATTGTCATGTATGACTCATTCAACTTACCTTATAAACAAACTGATATATTTTATTATTCATCTATAATATTCACAGTATCTTCACCAAATAAATCTCTCGCTTTTTGAGCAATATCAGACGTTTCCTCTTTAGTATTATCTTTTGTACTTTCAGAAGAATGATGATCATTTTGTTTTCTATGATTAATATACTCGCTTCTCACTCTCATCCATTGATCTGAAGGGACACCTACTACTTCAACGTTTTTATCAATGATATTACAAACGACGCTTTCAATGTTTTTCCTTTTTTCTTCATCTTTATTAACAATTTCACAATGTATTTCTTCATCAAATTGAATTAATACACGTTTTCTACTTGCTGCTACTGGAATTGAGTTTTGCAATAAGCTGACTAAAGATTTTTTATCATTACTTTTAGCATAATCAATTACTTCTTGCCAATGTTCTTTAAGTAGTTGAATATCTTCTTTATTTGCTTCATCTAACACTTTAGCTATCTGCGTCATAGAAAATGCCGCTTTACTTTGACGTTTATTTCTAGAATGTGTGTTTGTTTGTGTGTGCTTTTTATTACTCTGTGAAATACCTTGTGCTTTTAGAGTTTTTAACTCATTTTCAAGTTGTTCCATTCTTTGTAATAACACTTCATTATTAGGTTCTGTAGCAACAGGCGTTGTTGCTACATTTTCTACTTTCGTAGGATTTGTTTTCACCATTTCAGCTAATTTAACTAATAACACTTCAAAGTGTACATTCTGATTCACACTAAATCTAATAGAAACGAGCGTATCATTTATAATATCTATCATATGATATAACGTTTCTAAATCAAATTGAGTTAAGGCATCGTAACTTGTTTGTTCATTGATTGTTTTATTCATAATCGTATCTCTTACGAAATAAATCATATCATTAATAAGTCTATTTACTTCTTTACCTTCAGATACAAAGTGATGATAACGAGAAAATGCTTCTTTTACATTTCCATTAACGATATCGTTAAATAATTCATTAAGCGATGCTTCATCTACACTACCCGTTACGTCTAATACATCTTGTAAGGTAAGATGCTCATCTCCAAAAGCAATTGCTTGGTCCATAATGCTTAATGCATCACGCATACCACCTTCTGATGCTTTAGCAATAAATTCTAATGCCGCTTCCTCATAATCTAGTGATTGTTCTTGTGCAACAAAACGTAATCGTTCGACAATTTGTTCGGTACTAATCGCTTTAAAATCAAAACGTTGTGCACGTGAAATAATCGTAGGTGGTATTTTATGCGGTTCTGTTGTTGCTAAAATAAAAATAGCGTGTGCTGGAGGTTCTTCTAATGTTTTTAATAAAGCATTAAAAGCACCTGTTGTAAGCATATGAACTTCATCTATAATATAAACCTTATATTTTGATTCACTAGGTGCGTATTTAACTTTATCTCTAATATTTCTAATTTCATCAACACCGTTATTACTAGCAGCATCAATTTCAATAACGTCACCATTTGTTCCTTGTGTAATGCCTTTACATACTGCACACTCATTACAAGGTTCACCATCATGGGGATTTAAACAGTTAATAGCTTTAGCAAACACTTTAGCTATACTTGTTTTACCAGTTCCTCTTGGGCCACTAAAAATATATGCATGAGATTGCTTTCCTTTTGAAATAGCATTTCTCAATGTTTTAGTGACATGTTCTTGACCTACAACATCATTAAAACTTTGAGGTCTAAACATTCGATATAAAGCTTGATAATTCACAGTCGCACCTCCAATACAATTACTTATCAATTATATCATGCAATATCTTTGATATATTAATTTTTTATACTTCTATGATATTGGTTGTAGTTTCCCATGTGGATATTCACTTAATTGATCCCACAAGAATTTCACATAAAGAGACTTATCATCATTTTTCGATATAATATGATGTTGTGCCGCTGATACATAACCTAACGCTGTAAAATACTCAGGACAATCATCTACAATAATAGCAGTATAATGATGAGCTTTCGCACGCTCTTCTACAGCTTGCACTAAAGCTTTTCCTATACCTTGGTTTCGATAAGATGTTGCTACAATCAAAGAAGATAATTGTAATACTTTAAATGTATCTTCATTATCAATGAGATTCACTTCATTTAGCATGATGTGCCCTATAATGTCCCCATCTTCTTTTTTCGCAATAACTTCTAATTCATAATTATATGTAGGTTGTTTTCTTAAATTAGAAATTATTTTACTATGTGATTTACCATCTAAACCTTTGTTATTAGTATAATGTTTTTCAAGTTTTTCTAAAGTCTCGATATAATCCATTTCAGTTAAAGTACTTAAATAAACTTGCATAACTTCCCCCTATAATTAACATGTTTCTAATCATATTTCTATTAAATGAATTGAGTAAATGTATCAGTGTATACACCCATAACCCTCATTATAAAAATAATTTAGGGTGTTTGTTTTTCTCAACATGCCTATTTTGAATATCTGTATATAAGTATGATGTTTATAGTTGTTCGATAACAACTTATTTAAATGATTTAAGAATCTTTATCTGTATTCTAAGTTCTTCTATAGTTTATATAAAAAAGGAGTGACTTTAAATTAAAGTCACTCGTAAAGTATATCTATTTATAGAAATGATTAATTTTAAATTAAATAACCGTGCACCTTCGAATCGAGTGTACATCATAAACGTTACCGAAGTCGATAGCTAAATCTCGGCTACCCTACGGCACATATGAGTGTCCACTTAATGCTGCTTCCGTCAGGACCTGACATGATTCATGGGTTCATATTGCATAGGACCGAAATCTTCAAACACCTCGTGCTTCGGGCAGACTTCACAAAAGTACACCCTCAACGAAGGATTTAAGTCTCGCATAAAGCGGATTTCGAGTACAGGGAACCGCTACCTCCCCACCTAGCACGGTAAGTTTTATAATACTATAAAACGTATTAACGTTGCAAGTAAAATAGTATATTTATTTATAAATCATTCAAGTTAAAAACCAATTCAAAAATATTACTATTTATTTTGTCGACGAGAAAATTCATTCATTGAATGATTTGATTTTTTTAAAATTTAGTACATAAAAATAAGCACTCAGTAAGTTACTGAGTGCTTATCTTCTTTATATTGATTAGTCTTGGATTTTAATGATAATGGCGGAGGAAGAGGGATTCGAACCCCCGCGGCCCGTTAAGGCCCTGTCGGTTTTCAAGACCGATCCCTTCAGCCGGACTTGGGTATTCCTCCAATGAACACAATAACCATCATATAATATTATTCATTGGAAGTCAATATTTTTATATTATTATGCTAAAACTTTTTGTTTGAGATATTGATCTACTGATTTAGCTACAGCTCGTCCTTCTTTAATTGCCCACACGACTAAACTTTGTCCACGACGTGCATCTCCTGCAGCAAATACTTTTTCTTGATTTGTACGATAATCCTGCTCATTTGCTACGATTTTATTTTGTTTAGTTTTAATATCAAATGATCGTGGTACTGTTGTTTCAGTTCCTTCAAATCCGATTGATAATAATACTAAATCTGCTGGCCAGTGTCTTTCTGTACCATCAACCACTACCATACCCTCAGGTGTTTCTTCCAAAATTTGGGTATAAACACCGCGAATATTACCAATCGCATCTACATCATATCGCATAGTTTGAACGCCATATGCACGAGGCTCTCTTCCAAATCGTGCTTCATATTCTTTATGAGCATAATCCATTTTAAATACAGGTAATGCTAAAGGCCAAGACGTGTTACTTTCAAATGTAATTTCTTCTGGTGCTTTTGTATACTTGTTAAACTGTACAATAGATTTACAATTTTCGCGTAAAGCAGTCGCTACGCAGTCTGCTCCAGTATCCCCTGCTCCTATAACAATTACATTTTTATCTTTAGCCGTAATTGAAGCTTCTTCAATCTCACCATTTAGAACTTGCATTTGCTCGGTAAGGTAATCCATAGCAAAATGAATACCTTGTCCCATTCTACCTTCTAAAGGCAAGTCACGTGCTTTTTGAGCACCAGTACATAATATAATCGCATCAAATTGTTCTTCTAATTCATCACGTGTTATATCTACACCGATATTAGTATTTGTCTTGAAAGTAATACCTGCCTCACGCATGATTTCAATTCTACGTCGAACCACAGTTTTGTCTAACTTCATATTTGGAATACCATACATTAATAAACCACCTGGCTCAGCTGCTCTTTCAAAGACAGTAACTTGATAGCCTAAATGATTTAATTCTTCCGCAGCTGCTAATCCCGCAGGACCGCTTCCAACAATTGCCACGCTCTGATTTTTGTGTTCTTTTGGATATTTTGGTTTTACCCATCCATTGTCATAAGCTTCATCAATAATCGTGCGTTCGATACCTTTAATTGCTACAGAATCACGATTAATTTTCATAACACATGATTGCTCGCATGGTGCAGGACAAATACGTCCTGTAAATTCAGGAAAATTATTCGTCTCACTTAGACGTTCGTATGCTTCTTTAAAGTCTTGATGATACACTAAATCATTCCATTCAGGTATATAATTTCCTATTGGACAACCAATTGTTTCTCGTCCGAAAGGAAGTCCAGTTTGACAAAATGGCGTTCCACAATCCATACATCTTGCCCCTTGAATAGAGGCTTCTTCTCTAGAAAATCGTTGTTGGAACGCTTCGTGTCCTTCTAAACGTTCAATGAGTGACAATTCTGCTAATGATTGTTTCTCATATTTCATAAACCCTTTAAACTCACCCATAACTTTTCCTTCCTTTCTTTAATAAATCACAGCTGGTTGCAAGTCTTTTTCAATCGATGTGCGATGATCATAAAATGCAGCTAATTTTGCTTCGTTATCTTCTGATAAATGACGATGTTGTAACTCGATTTTTTGCATCATTAATTCATAATCTTTTGGAATTACTTTTATGACATGTTCAGTGACATTCTCAAATTGATTTAAGATATCTTTAGCTTTTGTACTTTCTGTATAACGATAATGTTCTTCTAACATTGATTTAAGTAACTGCTTTTCTTCATCATGTTGCACGCGTTTAAATGCTAATGTTGGAAGTTGGTTCGCTTTTTTAAATGCTTCGATATCACTTGGGAAGATATAACATACTCCACCACTCATACCTTGGCCAAAGTTTTTGCCAACATCACCAAGTATAACAACATGTCCACCTGTCATATATTCCAAACCATGATCTCCAATTCCTTCAACAACTACATCAACACCACTATTACGAATACAGAAACGTTCTCCAGCACTACCATTAATATAGGCTTTACCACTAGAGGCTCCATAGAAGCATACATTACCTGCAATAATTTCATTTTCACGAGCATGCTTTGGTGCTTTCACAACAACTGTTCCACCAGATAACCCTTTTCCTACATAGTCATTAGCATCTCCAGTATGATGTATTAATAGTCCTTTAGGAGCAAATGCACCTAAACTTTGCCCAGCATGGCCCATCGTTTCTGCAATAATCGTTTCTTCAGGTAAACCTTTACTACCATATTGCTTCGTAATATAACTACCCGTAATTACACCAACATTTCGTTGAGTATTATTAATTGTATATTGTCCTTTGAATGTTTCACCATTTTCAATACTTTGTTTTGCCTCTTTATATAAATAATTTAAATCGAACCCAATATCTAAATGATGATTTTGAGCTATTTCTTTTGTGTTCGGTCCATCAACTGCATGAAGTAATTTCTCAATATCAAGTGATGCAGCTTTAGATTTAGGATTAATATGACGAGAACGTTGTAATAAGTCAGTACGTCCTACTAGTTCTTCGACTGTTTTCAAGCCAAGTTCCGCGAGAACTTCTCTTAATTCTTCAGCGACGAAATGCATAAAATTGACAACATGATCCGCTTTACCTCTATAAAGCGCACGTAAATCTTTATTTTGCGTTGCTATTCCTACTGGACAAGTATCATTATGACACACTCTCATCATAATACATCCGAGAACAACAAGAGGTGCAGTTGCAAAACCAAATTCTTCTGCTCCTAATGCACACGCTAATGCTACATCTCTACCTGTTAATAACTTACCGTCTGTTTCTAAACGTACACGGCTACGTAAATCATTTAACTTTAATGTTTGATGTGTTTCTGCTAAACCAAGCTCCCATGGTAATCCGGCATGTTGAATACTTGTTTTAGGAGATGCACCCGTACCACCGTCATAACCACTGACTACAATTTTATCTGCAAATGCTTTAGCTACCCCTGAAGCGATCGTTCCTATACCTGTTTTAGATACAAGTTTAACAGCAATATCAGCATCTTTATTTGCATTTTTCAAATCGTGAATCAATTGCGCTAAATCTTCAATTGAATAAATATCATGGTGTGGTGGTGGAGAAATAAGCCCAATACCTGGTGTAGATCCACGTGTTTCAGCAATCCATGGATATACTTTAGTGCCAGGAAGTTGTCCACCTTCACCAGGTTTTGCACCCTGAGCCACTTTAATTTGTAATTCTTTAGCGTGTTGTAAATACTCACTAGTTACACCAAATCGTCCTGATGCAACTTGTTTAATCGCACTTGATAAATAACTGCCATCTTCTTGAATGACATATCGTTTAGGATTTTCTCCTCCTTCACCGCTATTGCTTTTTCCTCCTAATTTATTCATCGCTTTTGCTAAAGTTTGATGTGCTTCCTCAGAAATAGAACCATAGCTCATAGCACCTGTGTTAAAACGTTTTACAATCGATTCTACAGATTCTACTTGCTCAATAGGAATTGATGATTGAGATTTAAATTCTAGTAAATCACGTAAATGGTCGTGTCTATTTTCATGCACAGCATTAGTAAATGTTTTAAATTGCTCGTAATCATTTTCACGACAGGCATGTTGTAATAAATGAATCGTGGTTGGATTAAATACATGATGTTGTCCTTGTTGACGCCATTGGAAGTTACTACCAGAAGCTAGATATTCTTCTTCATTACTTTGACGTTTTCTATTTTCTTCATCAATTTGTTCAATACTTAATCCTGATAATTTAGATTGTGTTCCTGTAAAGTAAGTGTCAATCACATTTTGAGATAAGCCTACTGCTTCAAATATTTGTGCGCCTTGATAACTTTGAACGGTAGAAATACCCATTTTAGCCATAACTTTAATAACGCCTTCTGATAAAACATTTGTATATGTTTCAACATTTTCAGAAATCGAACCTTCAAGATGATGACTATCAGTTAAATGAGCAATCGTTTGTTGTGCTAAGTAGGGAATGACTGCATTAGCACCATATCCAAGTAAACAAGCAACATGATGCACTTCACGTGTTTCACCTGATAAAGCAACAATACTTGTACTCATACGTAAATCTTCTTTAATAAGTAATTGATGAATATGACTTACAGCTAATAACATCGGCATAGCATAATGCAACGATTGAGTTGTATTGATAAGTGCGCTATCATCTAACACTAAAATTGTGTAACCTTCTTTTGTAGCTTGAATCGCTTCTTCTCCTATATGATTTAAAGCTTCTTCGAGTGAAATATCTTGATACAGGGTCGATAAATGTTTCACGTTAAACTTACTTTGTTCAATTTTATCTAATTGATTTAATGTAAGAACTGGTTTAGTAAGCTGTATACGATTTAAGACATTCGGTTCTGGATGAAGTAAATTTCCTTCACTACCTAGATAAGATAACTCACTTGTTACAATCTTTTCACGATAAGCATCGATAGGTGGATTCGTTACTTGAGCAAACAGTTGTTTAAAATAGTTAAATAATGATTCTGGTCGTTCATTTAGTACTGCGAGCGGCGCATCATACCCCATGGCACCAATAGGATCTTTTTTTCCTATCAAAAGATCTGTCATATATTTATGAATATCTTCCTTAGTGTAGCCAAACTGCTTTTGTACTTTAAACAGTGTTGCTTCATCTAATAATTGACGTTGATATTGAACTTCGTCTAATTCTAAATCAATCTTGTATTGATCAATCCAATCTTTATAAGGATATTTATGTGCAATATGAGTTTTAAGTTCGTTATTTTCGATGACTTTATTAGAGTTAAAATCAACGAGCAATAATTTCCCAGGATTCAATTGTCCTTTAAAAGCAACGTTTTCTTCTGGAACATCAATCACACCCACTTCAGATGAGAAAACAATAAAATTATCTTTAGTGATTGTATAGCGTCCTGGTCGTAATCCATTTCGATCCGTTAATGCGCCAATTTTATCGCCATTACAGAATGAAATCATTGTTGGGCCATCCCAAGGTTCCATTAAATAGCTATAAAATTCATAAAATGCACGTACATGTTCATCATTGGATTTATTATATAACCATGGCTCTGGTATAAGTAACATCGCCGCTTCTTCAGGCTCCATTGCTAAACTTAAAAACTCCAACGCGTTATCTACAATAGCTGAGTCGCTTCCGTCTTCATCAACAATATTTTGAATTTTTTCACTTTCATTACCAAATAAAGTATTAATAAGTTGACGTTGACGAGCACGCATCCAGTTAACATTACCTTTAATCGTATTAATTTCTCCGTTATGCATAAGAAGTCGGTTAGGATGTGCACGTTTCCAACTAGGGAATGTATTCGTACTAAATCTAGAATGAACAAGTCCTAATTTTGATTGATAATCCTCATTGTTTAAGTCTAGGTATAACGTCTTGATTTGATCTGAACGTAACCAACCTTTATAGACAATCGTTTTATGAGATAAACTTGTAAAATATAAATCTAAATGTTCGCGTTCTGCATATTGTTCAATTTGTTTACGTGCTAAATAAAGCTGTTTAACAGGCGTTTCATGTTGGTTTAAATCTACAAACACTTGTTGTACATAAGGCATTGTAGAAGCAACATGTTCTGCTAATGCTTGTGTATCTACAGGTACATCTCTATAACCAATTACTTTCAATCCTTCATCGTTAAAGTATTGGTTAAATACAGTTTCATGCTGTGTACCTGAAACTTTTTGATTAGAGAAAAAAAGACCTACCGCATATTCACCTTCATTAGGTAAGTCGAAATGAGTATGTTTTTTAAAAAATTCGAAGGGAATTTCTGTCATAATTCCTGCGCCATCACCAGTAATACCATCAGCTCCAATACCGCCTCGATGGTCTAATCTACGCAACATTTCTAATGACTTTTCAATAATATCGTGAGATCTTAAATTATCCATATTGGCATAAAAACCGATTCCACATGCATCATGTTCCTCACGGTAATCATATAATCCTCTTTTTAGTCTATCTTTAAACACGATGCCCACTCCTTTTGAGAATTTTCAGAAAATTTACTGTTAATAACAATTAATATAATGTAAAATATTTATCTGAACAATATATTAAATAGATGATATCATTCTAATAATTAGAATATTTACGATATACTTAGATTAAGGAGGTAAAATATGGAAATTAAACAATTACGATACTTTGTTGAAGTGGCTCGCCGTGAACATATTTCTGAGGCTGCATTGGAACTTAATATTGCTCAATCTGCAATTAGTCGCCAAATCAATTTACTTGAAAAAGAATTACAAGTCCCATTATTTGATAGACAAGGTCGCAATATATATCTTACTTCGCACGGTAAAGCGTTACTAACACAAGCAACTCACATACTAGAACAACTTGATGAAACAGTTGCACTTTTTCAACAAGAACAACTTAAAAACGCTCATCATATCAATTTAGGTTTTGAAGAAAGTTATGCTTCTCATATGATTACACCTATTATTCAAACGTTTGAAAGAGAATATGATAGTCACATTATACCTAGTTTAATGAATCATACTCAGATAGTAGACTATTTAAATTCAGGAAAAATTGATATAGCTATTGTTGAGAATACACCTGAACTACAAGCAAACTCAACTCTTTCAATTACGTCTTTATATGAAGAAACATATCATTTATACGTACCTAAAGACGATGCTATTGCCTTATCATTTAATCCGCCCTTAACACAACTTAAACAATTTGAAAAAAATCCTTTATATACACTTCACGATTTTCCTGATTCTATTAAAAAACGATTAGAATCTGTAATTAAAGTACCTATATATACACTAGGTACAAAGTCTCTTGGTCAGTATCTATTAAAACAACGTCGTGGCCATCTACTCTTACCTGATTATATATCGTTGGATCATTCATCTGAACAATTAGAGGATATCTCTTTATCACATACAGAATTAAAACGTTCATTTTGTGTGGTATTTAAAAAAGACAATAAAAAAGTAGATATCTTTAATCTATTTCATCTCATTCAAACATTGCTAAATAAAGTTTCAACATATCACTAGGTCTTGTAACGAACACTAACACATAACATGTGATTGAATATCATTTTGAACACGCATATATTTACTTTATTGCAATAAAGGGGTAAATTATATAATTAAAAAGAGGTTTAGGTTTAATGAATATAAAGACACTTCATGTTTCTAAAATTAAAAACACTCATCGTCTAATTATTATTGTTACTTTCATAATGATTGGATTATTTATTTTTACATTTTTTAATGCTTCATTTTATCAAATACCTATTGGTAAAATCACAAATATCGAAACAAGTCATGGTCAAAAAGTCACAGACGAGCATCATAATACTGACACAAAATATAATCAACGATTAACTATACGCATTCTAAACGGTAAGTATAAAAACGAGATCACAACTGTTAATAATCATTTTGTAAAATCTCAAGCAGATTCAGAGCAATTTGCTAAAAACGAAAAAGTATTATTACATATACAAAAAGGTCCATCTGACGCTACCATTCTAGAAAAAAAACGCGATGGCCTTACTGTGGCGATTGTAGGCATATTTATCGTGACACTTTTAATTGTAGGCAAAAATGTAGGGTTACAATCAATTCTATCTCTACTATTTAACACTGCGTTTATTATTGTTTCCATAGGCATTCATAATACTTTTTCAGGTACAAATTTATTTTTATTAATGAGTATAGCCATTATTTTATCAACTATTCTTACATTAGTATTAGTAACTGGGTGGCAAAAACGAACTTGGGTTACGATAGTTGCTACTTTATCTGGAACGTTTTTATGTGTAGGGATTACTGAATTATTAATTCAGTTTACAGGTGGTAATGGCATCAAATATGAAACAATGAGTTTTTTAACGCTACCTCCAAAAGATGTCTTTATGTCTTCTGTTCTTATAGGAACATTAGGAGCGGTGATGGATGTAGCCATTACAATTTCTAGTGGAATGTACGAAATTCTCCAGCGTACGCCTCACATTTCAATGGCTCGTTGGGTTTTAGCTGGACGTCATATTGGCCAAGATATTATGGGTACCATGACCAATATCTTATTATTTTCATATTTATCAGGTAGTCTAGCTATGGTATTAATTTACTTAAAAAATGCGAATACATTTACTTACACTATATCTATGAACTGGTCTCTAGAAATGACACGTGCACTGACTGGTGGTATCGGTATTGTATTGACCATTCCTATAACAATAGGACTTATGGTCACTATATTTAAGTGGAAAGGAGTAAGCCGATGACTACAATTTTTTTACTCGCACTATTACTTTTTATTTTAATGATTTTGCTTGGCGGTAAAAAAGGACTCATCTCCTATCTCACTTTATTTTTAAATTTTATTATTCTTATTATTAGTATTGTTTTCATTCTGTTTGGCATGCCAATCTATCTTGTAGCCTTTATCTTTTGTCTTGTAATTGCTGCTTGTAACCTCTTTATTTTAAATAGTTACAATATTAAAACACAAGCCGCATTTATCGGAACGATAGTAACAACCGTCCTTCTTATCATAGGCGTCTATTTATCTGTAAAATTTGGTCATCTACAAGGTTTTGCTACAGAACAACAAGATGAAACCTATATATTTTCAATGAATATTGATATAAATATGCTACAATTCTCTGTTTTTACTATTATGTTGGCTGTCATCGCTGCTGTAATAGATTTAACGATTACAATAAGTTCACCAATGTATGAGTTGAATGAAACCAATCCTAATCTTTCTCGTAAAGAATTATTTCAATCTGGTATGCGTGTGGGCAGAGAAATTCTTGCTACTTCCGCTAATACAATTTATTTAGCTTATTTTGGTGGACAATTAACATTATTCTTTTGGTTTTTTCAACTTCATTATTCATTTGGGCATATTTTAAATTCTAAAATTTTTGCTCAAGAGTTTATCTCAATCTTATTAGGTGGCATTGCAGTCGCGTTAAGTATTCCTATCACGGCTTGGGTTAGTGCTCGGTTGATTAAATATCATCAACTTAAACAAACAGATCACCACATTACTACTTCATCCTTAAACGAAGATATAAAATAGTAAAGACCAAACAGTGGCATTTAATGATTGAAAGCATCAAATGTCACTGTTTTATTTATTCAATACTTATGTTGAAAATGTTTCAATCCACTTAATTACAGCTGGTGCGATATATTGTGTATCAAATTTATTGAACCAACGAATATCAGTAACTTCATTATCAATTTGAACTTCATTCCAATTAATACTTCGATTAACCTTAAATCCATTTAATTCGGTCAAAGTATTTGGTTGAGGATAGGCTTCACCAATCACTTTTCCAATATATGTAAAATCATCTTGAGAAAAATGAAGTTGTAGTTCTTCTTCAATTTCTCTTTGAATAGCTTCTAAGAGCGTTTCACCTTCATCAATTTTCCCACCAGGAAAATAATATTTTTCTCTGTGACGCACTTGTACCAGTAAAATTTGGTCCTCTGTTTCTTCCACTAAACATACACATTTAATCATTCTATTCATCCTTATTAAAATATTCTCACTTCAAAAAAATAATTTAATTTAGTATGATATTAACATACATTAAAACAAACATTGGGACAAATTCTTAATGAGTGGTATAACATTCAGATTTGTTTTTTATTTTTATGGAGGTCTTGTATGATGGCAAAACAATCAAAACTTTCACGCTTATCTAGTTTAGTAAGTACAGCAGGATTTATTGTGGATGGATATAATGGACTTAAATATAGTGCAAAAAATAAAAATTTAGTTTATCTATCACTAGCACTTAGCACAGCGGGTACTGTGTTCGATTTTATAGTTTCTATGAGATCACCACGTAAATTCCGTAAATTCACATCATTTATCTCATTTATTGTTAATGTGACACGCTTAGCTTCAAGCTTTAGAAAAGTGAAAGAAGATTATCATTTCGAATAAAAAAACGAGCCTAAGACATAATGAATTGTCTTAGGCATTTTTAATATATTGGCAGTCGATGACTGAAGTAAAAATACGCTTGTATCAAGCTTTTTTCAATTCTAGTCCCGGATTCCCAACATAAAGACTTTCAATAAGAAAGTCTATGTCCAACGCAAATTAGGGATACGTTGCCAAGGTAGGACGACGGATTCAAAATGAATTCTGTCCCATTTCCTTCATTTTTTTACTAATGAATAAATTTATATTGTCTAACTTGATAGGCTGGAATTGTACGATATGTTAAAATTCCTGGACCTGCACTAAAGTTCATTTCAGATACTAAAATACTTCCATTACTATTGACGCGTTCTACAAATGCAACATGACCATAGTAGCCAGCATCTGATTGAGCAATTGATCCTACAGTAGGATGATAATCAATTCTATAGCCATCTCTTTCAGCTGCATTATCCCAGTTATTTGCATTCCACCAATATGTACTAATACCTTTACCGATTTGAGCACGACGATTAAAGACATGCCATGTACATTGACCCCAATCATATAAATTTCTATGATTAAAAATCGGTGTATGATAATAATAATTTGATGATGAACTTGTACTATTTGTATTACTACTTGATGATGCTGTGCCGCTTACGCGTAATGTTTGACCTGGGTAAATAAAGAAATTATTTAACCCATTTAAACGCATAATATTTTGATATGTCGTATTATATTTCCAAGCGATGCCCGATAATGAATCACCGTAACGCACAGTATAGTAGCTTGAAGAACTAGATGAATTTGAGCTACTTTGTGTGTGGCTACTCGAACGTGCTGTCCCTGAAACTTTTAATGTTTGACCTGGAAAAATTAAAAAGCTATGAAGTCCATTTAATTCCATAATATGGCGGTACGTTGTACCATAGCGACTAGCAATTGATGATAAACTATCTCCACTTTTTACTGTATATGTACTGCTTGAGTTATTACTATAAGAATGGGATGAACTAGAGCCTGAAACAGTTAATACTTGATTTGGAAAAATAAGATTTGATGTCAAACCATTTAATGATTTTAATTTAGCTATTGTTATACCATAGCGATTTGAAATAGACCATAATGATTCTCCACTTTTTACGGTGTGAGTTGTTGCTGCTTCTGCTTGATGTGCAAATATTGTACTAAATGCCCCAGTTCCAATAATTGCTGTTGCAAGAACTTTTTTATTCATAAATAAGCGCCTCCTTAATTTTATGCTTATCTTTGACATGTCCTCATGACAATTGTTGTATTAACGCTTAGTTTTATTACGTTAATTCTAGTGCTTTAACTTTAATTTTTTCTACTCAAGTAGTCTACTTATATAAATTAATATATTTCATCATAATATTCCATTTCAATTTGATTACATAATGATGAAATTTTAGTACGATACTTATAAATTTAAAACTTTATAAAAATCAATTTCTTTAGTCTAATTATTGCATAACGCAAATAAGGATTTTTTTAATGTGATTATATTTAATCAAAAATTTATGATACTATTGAAAATGATATAAAAAAAGAGCGAGACAGAATTCATGTTTGAATTAGCTGTCCCACTCCAAGAGTCGAAAAAAGCTTGATATATGTGTATTTTTAATTCATTAACCTACGATACATGCTAAACGACTAAACAACGATTGATATTCTACAATTTTTAACTTACTATTTTAAGCTATCTTCAATGTCTTTAATTTCTTTTTGAGATAAATCGACTGCTTTTTCGCCATCTTTAGTGTCTTTTTTCAATGCTTCTTGTGCTTCTTTACTATGATATAGATCTACAATTTTTTTGTATGTTTTATTATCTTTATCTTTTGAGTTAACGGCAATTAAATTAATGTATGGTTTAACTGCATCTGAAGTAGAACTTTCTAAATAAATTGGATCTTTCTTAGCATCTAAGCCTGCTTTCGTTGCTACACCATTGTTGATAACTGAAATATCAACATCATCTAATGCACGTGCAGTTTGTTGAGCATCTACTTCTTTAATTTTTAAATGTTTAGGGTTATCTTTAATATCTTTTGTTGTACCACTTAAACCAAAGTTATCTTTTAATTTAATAAGTCCTGCTGATTCTAATAATTTTAAAGCACGCGCTTGGTTAGAAACATCATTTGGAATCATCACTTGCGCGCCATCTTTAACATCTTTAATATCTTTTACTTTTTTAGAATAGATGCCTAAAGGTGCTAATACGGTTGTACTAATTGCTTCAATTTTTGCATCTTTATGTGCTTTTTTATATTCATTTAAGAAAGCAAAGTGTTGGAATGCATTCATATCGATATCTCCATCACTTAATGCTTTATTAGGTACGTTATAATCTGAAAAGTGCTTAATTTCTAAATCAATATCATCTTTTTTTGCTAATTCTTTTACTTTTTCCCAAGCAGCAGTATCATTTGATGCTACGCCAACTGTTACTTTCTTACTATTTCCTCCGCCTGAACATGCTGCAAGGACAATAATAGATGCTAATAATAAACCGATTATTCTCTTCATTAAAAACTGCCTCCCAATATTAAAATAATTTATTTAAATAACTAATTTCTGCGAATTATTCTAGAAATAAAGTTACCTAATGACTGAATAATTTGTACGATAATAACTAGAACGACAACTGTAATAATAATGACCAATGTATCAAAGCGTTGGTAACCATAAACAAGCGCTAAATCTCCAATACCACCGCCACCTACAGCACCGGCCATAGCTGTACTACCAATTAAACCAATAATCGCTGTAGTAATAGCTAGTACAAGTGAACCTAATGCTTCAGGCAATAAAAAATGACGAATAATTTGAAGTGGTGATGCTCCCATAGCTTTTGCTGCTTCAATAATGCCATCATCTACTTCTAAAAGTGAATTTTCTACTAAACGCGCAATATATGGTGCTACATATACTGTAAGTGGAACAATTGCAGCTGTCGTACCGATTGACGTACCTGCAACTAATTTAGTAAAAGGTACAATTGCGATTAATAAAATGATGAATGGAATAGATCTTAAAATATTAATAATTGGATTAAGAATTTGGTGAATAACGACATTAGGCCAGATTCCATGTTTTCGAGTGACTACAAGTAAAATACCTAATGGGATACCAATCAATGCACCAATAATTAATGATACTGTTACCATATAAAGTGTTTCATACAATGCTTGCATTAATTGAGATGACTCTATGCTTGAACCAAACATTTAACGCACCTCCTCATAATGAATATGTCGCTCATTAAAATATGATTCTACCGTGTCACGACTAAATTGTGCATCGTGTTCAAAGCGTAACCATAAATAACAAATCGTTTCATCTTGAATATCTGACATAGACGAGAATAGAATATTTACATTAAAACCATATTGGTTTATTAACTCGTTCATTAATGGATAATCAATTTGCTTTTTATCTAAGAAAAGTCTGTAATCTGTATAATGATTATCTGCTCTTTCAAATGAGGCACGTAATGCTTTAGAAGGCTCTGTACTAATAACTGTTGATACAAAATTTTGTGCTGTTTTCGTTTTCGGATGACTAAACACATCTTTTACTGTACCAATTTCTACAACTTCCCCGTGTTCCATTACAGCTACACGATTACAGATTTTTTGAATCACGCTCATTTCGTGAGTAATCATCATAATCGTAACCCCAAATGTTTCATTCACATTTTTAAGTAATTGAAGAATAGAACTTGTTGTCGCAGGGTCTAATGCACTTGTCGCTTCATCGCACAATAATATTTTAGGATTTGTTACAAGTGCTCTTGCAATTGCAACACGTTGTTTTTGTCCTCCGGAAAGCTCATCTGGAAATTGATTTTTCTTATCTGCAAGTCCCACAAACTCTAGCATTTCTTCAACTTTCTCTTTAATCTCAGAATTACTTTTGTGACTCAGTATCAATGGCATTGCTACATTTTTAAAAACGGTTTTAGAATTTAAAAGATTAAAATGTTGGAAAATCATTCCTATATCTTTTTTTACGTTGCGAAGTTCTTTTTCACTATATGTATTAATATCATGTCCATCTACAATAACATGGCCCTCTGTAGCTTGTTCTAATTGGTTAACTAAACGTACTAGTGTACTTTTACCAGCACCACTATAACCAATCACACCAAACACATCACGCGCATCAATTTTAAAAGAAACATCTTTTAAAGCGTGGATGGTTTCTCGTTTCTTTCGAAATACTTTATTTACACCCTGAAATTCAATCACTATGTTCACCCTTATCTAATTCTGATTAAATTCGTATGATATGAAGTATAGGCAAAAGTTAAGGATGCGTCAATATAGTTTTTTAAAAAATTGAAAATTTCAGATATTTTTAGTATTGAATTACTCTTTTAGTTCCAAATATCATAATAAAAATACAAGAGTACAATAAATATCGTTTCAATTTCTATTGCACTCTTGCATTAATACTTTCACTATATTCTATTTATTTAGCGTATCTATGGCTTGTTTTAAATCTTGTACTAAATCTTCAGTGTCTTCAATACCGATTGATAATCGAACTAAACCATCTGTAATTCCTTCTTTAGCACGCACATCTGCTGGAATAGATGCATGTGTCATCAAAGCAGGTACAGAAATTAAGCTTTCCACCGCACCTAAGCTTTCAGCAAGGGTGAAATAGTGTGTTTCACGAATTAATTGTTTAGCTGCTTCTGTATCTTTGACTTCAAATGCAACAACGCCAGTATGACCACTTGCTTGAGCGATATGAATATCATGATTAAGATGACTTTCAATACTAGGATGGAACACTTGTTGTACTGATGGATGTTCTTGTAACATTTTCACAATACCTTCTACGTTACGATTGATTTGTTCCATACGTAACCCCAGTGTTTTAATTCCTCGAATTAATAAATAACTATCTTGTGGTCCTAATACACCACCTGTAGAGTTAGAAATAAATGCTAAGCGTTCACCTAATTCATCATTAGATGTAGCGACTAAACCTGCAACAACATCACTGTGTCCACCAATATATTTTGTTGCTGAATGTAATACAATATCGATTCCAAAATCTAACGGATTTTGATAGTACGGTGTCATAAATGTGTTATCGACTACAGAAATGAGTTGATTTTCTTTCGCAATTTCTGCTGCACGTCGAATATCTGTCACACGTAATAAAGGATTAGACGGCGTTTCGATATATAACATTTTTGTTTCTGGTTTAATATAATCTTTTACGTTTTCAATATTTGTAGTATCAACGAAATCAACATCAATACCAAATCGTGTAAAGACTTTTGTTAAAGCACGATAAGTTCCACCATACACATCAGAATTTAAAATTAAATGATCACCTTTATCTAATAACATTATAACAGCGCTAATCGCAGCCATACCTGAACCAAATGCAAATCCATGTTTACCATTTTCTAAATTCGCAATGACGCTTTCAATAGAAGCACGTGTTGGGTTTGCAGTACGTGAATATTCATAACCCTGTCTTAAATCACCAATATCATCTTGCAAATAAGTACTTGTTTGATAAATTGGTGTCGTTACTGCTCCAGTAAAATCATCCGTCGTATGTCCACCATGAATCATTTGTGTTTTTTTCTTCATTATTATTCTCCTTTGTATTCAAATATTTTTTTTGACATATAACGATCACTGCCATCTGGAAAAATTGTTACAATAATACCTTTATCAATACGACGTTTAATATCTAAAGCACCTTGTAATGCTGCACCAGATGAGCTACCAACAAGTAGTCCTTCTTGTTTAGCTAATCGTTTTACATTTTCAAATCCTTGATTATCACTAACTGTAATAATATCATCAACGATAGATTTTTCTAAAAATACCGGCCATTTTTCAGAGCCAATACCTTCAATATCATGAGCATGTGCTTTGCCACCATTCAAGACTGAGCCTTCAGGTTCAACAATAATATTTTTAACATTAAATTGTTGTAAATGTTTAGCTACACCGGTAAACGTTCCTCCAGATCCAGCACCAGCTACAAAATAATCAATGTGTGGTAATGCCTCTGTAATTTCTTTTCCAAGTGTATGCGTATAGGCTTCTGGATTATGTTCAGTTTCAAACTGGTTCATATATACTGCATCGTATTTGTCAGCATAATGACGCGCTTCTTTTTGTGCACCAATCATTCCCTTATTTTTAGGTGTTCGTTTGATTTCAGCACCCAATACTCGCATAATTGAAATTTTTTCTTCTGAAAATCCTTCTGGGGCAAAAATCACACACTTTAAATGATAACGATTAGCGGCCATTGCTAATCCAATTCCTGTATTACCAGCTGTAGCTTCAACGATGGTATCTCCTTTTACAATACGTTTTTCTTTTAGCGCAGTTTCTACAAGATATTTCCCTAGTCGATCTTTAATACTTCCACCAGGATTAAATTGTTCTAACTTCGCATAAATTTGTACATGTTCATCGCTAAAACTTTCTAATAATACTAGTGGCGTTTGTCCTATTAAATCATAAGTAATCATATCTTTCGTTCAATACACTCATGTAATGTCTGAACATACCTACTTTCTATAATCATATTCATTTCCAATATTTAATTTTAATTCTTACTCAACCGCTACGAATTATACGCTAACTTATATCTTATTGCAAAAAGCTAGATTCTTTATGTAAAATGTAATTAGTTATTGCGTTTAAGTACTCATATTATGATAAAAGTGAACTACTGGAAATGAATTAAATTTTACGATGAATCAACGTACAAAGGAGAATCGATGATGACATCTAAAGCAGACTTATCTTTATCCGTCTTTACTAAGGATGATTATAAAAATTTAAATTATAAAAATAGTACATTTAGAAACTCAATGTACGACGAAATTGAAGTAAATAAAAGTCACTTTAAACATTGTGATTTTAGCGAAGGTATTTTTAGGAATGTAAGCACTATTTCAAATTCAAAAATGATCAATTGTAATTTTGATAAAAGTATCTTTGAAAATGTAAATTTTTTCAAGACGCTGATTAGTAAATCAAATTTAACTGTTACCTCATTTGATGAAAATCATTTTAATACATTAACGATTGAACATTCTATTTTTAAAAATAGCAATATACGTAATGTAAAATTTGATAACGTCACGTTTAAAAAAGTGATTTTTGAAAATGTCACTATGGATTTGTGTCATTTTGAAAATGTAAAAATAAAAGATTGTATATTTAAACATGTCACTATTAATAATTCTTCAATTCCTGAAAAAATATTAAAAGAATTACATAAACAAGATGTTACGTTTGAAAATATGTAATTCAAATTATCTTTATGCTAAACAGAGTCTAGAACAACGATTTGTATTCTAGACTCTGTTTATTTTTGTTAATGTTAAAATAATTGAACAATAAAAACTAATATAATAATAATGGGCATCATATATTTAATTAAAATATACCATGGAACAAAAAGTTTAAATTTATCTTTCCCAAAGCTCTCTTTTAATGCTTGTTTATCTAATAATTGACCTACAACTAATGTCGTTCCTAATGCTCCTAATGGCATCAAGATATTCGATACGATAAAATCCATATTATCAAAAATTGTACCCGCTCCAAACTTAATTCCACTTAAACTGCTAAATGATAGTGTTGCTGGGATACTAATAATAAATACTAATATACTTGCAATAACTGATATAGCTTTTCGTTTAGTATTATCATTTTTAGTGAAATTTGAGACATTTAATTCCAATAAAGAAATAGAAGACGTTAATGCCGCAAATAAAAATAGAATTAAGAAAATTAAATAAAATACAATACCAAAGCCCATTTGATTAAATACTAACGGTAACACTTTAAATAAGAGTCCTGGTCCTTCTTGAGGTGCATAACCAAATGTTTTTAAAGCTGGGAATATTGCAAGTCCTGCTAATACAGAAACTAAAATATTCATAATAACAATTGAAATGGCGGAAGATTTAATCGTCATTTCCTTAGGCGCATAACTCGCATATGTAATCATACCTGTCGTGCCTAAGGATAGTGTAAAGAACGATTGACCTAATGCAAATAAGACACCCTTAACTGAAATATCTTCTATTCTCGGTTGTAATATATAGCGAACGCCCTCTAATGCTCCGTCTAATGTCAATGATTTAGCAACAACAATAATTAGAAAAACAAATAATAAGGGCATCATCATTTTAGAAGCTTTCTCTAAACCTTTTTCTACACCTAGCATAACGATAATCATTGTTAAAAGAATAAAAATACCCTGTCCCAACACAGTTAACCACGGGTTACTAATTATTTTTTCAAATTTAATTTGAGTTAATGACGTATGTTCAACAGATAATAATTGTAAAAACACATTCCCAATATATATAACAATCCAGCCACCGATAACACTATAAAAGCCGAATAAAATAAAAACAGCTAAATTTCCATTCCACCCAATAATATTTAACCATTTTTTTCCTGTTAATTTACTATAAATTCGAGTCGTATAAGTGCGCCCCATTATTCCTACCGTAAATTCCATAATCAGTAACGGTAATCCTACAAAAATAGTAAAGATTAAAAATAAAAATAAAAAAGCGCCACCACCATAAATACCAGCCATATATGGAAACTTCCACATTGCGCCTAATCCTATAGCAGAACCAGCACTTGCTAGAATAAATCCGGTTGATGTTTTCCATTGTGATTGATTACTCATTTTCTATCTCCCTTTAACGCGTTAAAGCATGTGTGCGATTAAGTTCTACTCTAACATGTCTGACTAAATAGTGCAATATGCATATAAATGAGTATTAAAAAGATAAGAATAGATGTAAATGACATCTCTCAACTATTCTTATCGTTTAAACTTACTGTTACATTTATTTTTCAAAATCATATATTATGGATTGACCTTCATCTACTTCTTGAATATTCAAACTTTCGATATGATCAACATTAATGTAATGAACTTGTGAGTCATCTTTTAGAAATAAATAGGCCAATTCATCAAATTCATCAATAATACGCTGTATGCATGTGTCATAGTCTGGACCATCTTGGAACGTTTTAAATTCTTTATAAGTAGTTCCAGAAACCGTTGTATATATAAGTAAGAATGTACGTTTCATCTTATTACTCCTTTATTCAGATTTAAAAAAAGTTACAACTTGAGTGATAACGTCTTCATGTCCATCTCCATAAGTCATTAAATGACGACTTAACGGATGACATGTTAAATCTTTGTTATTACTATCAATATGATTAAAAATATAATGGGCACTATTTTGATAAAAGGCATCATCATTACCACCATACAAAATACGAGCGGGAACATGTATACGTTCTAATTCATTAGAAATTATCTCAATAAATGCTTTAAATTCTGCGATATGTGGTTGATAGTCTTGAATTGTTCCAAGTTGTTGTTGTGAAGTAGTTTCATCAAATTTCAATAATTGATTCATGCGCTGACCATAACGTTCCATACGCCACGCAATACTTTTTTCTTCTTTTTCACTTGGTGCAGACATCACTGCTATTTTAGAAACATCAAATAACTCAGCTAACTTTAATGTAAATAGTCCCCCTAGTGAGATCCCCGTTACAAAAATAGTGTCAAACCCTTTATTTTTTAAAAATTGATACCCTTCTAATACATCATTCCACCAATCCTGAATCGTAAATTGAGTAAATTGGTCTAAAGGTAAGCCATGTCCCTGATAATTTGGTGCAAAGCATGTGAAGTTTTCTTCATTAAGCGCCTTAGCTAATGGTTTTACATCACGAACAGTTCCTGTAAATGAGTGAAGTAATAATATCGCTTCTTTTCTTGAACCTTCTAAATAAATCGGATGTGGTGATTTGATTTTCATAGTATTCTCCCCTTTTAAAATACTTATGTTATGAAACTTAAGCTTTACTTCTTTCTTAATTTAATATTAAAGAGTGGTAACGTCATTGAAAATAAAGCAACCCAAATCATTCCTAACGAAAAACCACCAATGACATCAGTTAGATAGTGAGCGTGGAAATATAACCTACAACTTAATACGCCTATCCAAAATATAACGACAACTATAGCAATACTATATCGTATCGCTTTGTTTTTAATAAGTGGAATAACAACTAAGAGTATAGCTAAAGCAAATAATGTACTGGCATTTGAATGACCACTTGGAAATGAATATCCATGGTCTACTAAAAGATGGTTATACGGACGAGGACGAGCTATTATTTGTTTAATTAAAAAATTAACATAAGTTCCTGTATAAATCGTAACTAATAACCACAATGAAAGTTTATAATTTTTAAAAATTAAGATAAGTGCTAAAAATAACGTTATGTAGAGAATGGATTTTACTTCTCCAAAATTAGCACAAAACGTCATCATTTTATGCCAAATTGTACCGTCATAGTGTCTTCTAGGTTTACCAAAATAGTTGGTCAACTCATGTAATGAGTTTAAATCTAATTTTTGCATTAGTGTGGTATGATAAATGACATTCATTGCCGTTATTATAAAAATAATTAATCCAACAACAAACATAGAAATAGTTTTAGTTGGCGATACTTCTAATTTATTTTTCATATTTGTTTTTCCTTTACTACATTTGATACTAATATTTTATGAAAACTCTTTCAAATAATATATCCGTTCTTCATATTCATTAAAGTTTGAAGATGTATCACACAATTCATTCATCAATATGTTGACTACTTAACTTAACTCATTGATCGTATTGCCCTTTTATACCTCTAGCATCAGAATAGTCGGACAAATGATAATGAGTAAGAGGTTCTGATTGAATTGATTCGTTCGCATCTCTATCTCTCTTTTAATGTTAGTTAGATTTTACAATAAATGATAAAAATTCGCTTGTAAAAAAAGAGATTAGGAATTATTTTTTATATAACATTTCCTAATCTCTTCTCGTACTTATAACATTTTATTTTAAAGTGATTTTTCAAGGTTCTTATCTAATTTAAAAACAATAATACGTTCACCAGTAATTGTACTTAAATCACTATGGAAGCTTTTAACTTCAGTACCTGTGATTTTGAAAACAAGTTGCATTAAATCATCTTGTCCAGATTCCACCAGTTCTGAGCGTGTACGTTTAATGTTAAGTAATCCCTCTTGAGTTTCACATACACGATACTCCGCAGGCGTCAAAATACCTTGTAAGTTGACGATAATCATATCTCGTAGAATATCTGTCTTTACTGACAACGAACCACGTCCAAGAAAATCTTTTTCCCATTGCGTAATTGCTTTACTAATTTCTGCTTCATACATACCTTTCGATTTCGTCATTGCTATAACAAATCTCCTAATGTTTAATTAACATTAGTGTATCATTTTTTAAATTAAAATCGAATAGCTTACCAATCTTTAAAACTACCCTTTTCATCAATACTTGCAAGACGTACCCATTGATGATCGACTTTTTGTTTAAACTTAATATTATCATTAAGTAAACGTTGTATATAACGATCTGGTGCTTGAATCACGACTAATAATCGAATTGGAGCATGATAAATTTTATTGTCCCCTGCCATCACAGACTGCCATGGCAATCCAGCTAATAAATCACTTGAATTCCCTTGCATAACGCCAACACCAGAAGTGACAGATTGTGTTGTTTTATTACCGCTACCATAAAAATGTGGTGCCACTGTAGAGGCATAATACTGTAGGTTAATCCACTGTGCAACGAGTGCTGGACCAGAAATAATTGTATTTAGTAATTGACCATCAGGATCTTTCGCATAATCATAATTATGTAAAAATGCACGTCCTTCTAAATTACTACCTTCTGTAATACTTCGTTGCCCAATAATAAATTCTGCATTACGTGCTAAGCCCCATTCTGGACGGATTTCGCTCCAATCATTTGCAAAGCGATGTGCTTCCGCAATTGGATGTTTCAATTCTCTATCGCTTAAACGAGGTAATTGAGCAAGACGTTCTAAATTTGCATGATAACTTACACGTGGCATGGCTTCTTCTAAAATATCAAATGCTTTCTTTGCTTCTGATGTTAATGAGGGAACGTAAATCCATTCTAATTCATCAATTGATGTTTTATGTTCTGCAGCAACAAATACTGTCTCATCCGGAATATGAATGCCTTCAGCGGCTAACCCTTGACGTACTAAAGGTAAATTGCACATCATGGCAAGTAATTTCGCATTAAATCCACTTGAAGCTCCTCCACAAGCACCACATTCTAATGATGCATGGTAGGGATTATTGTTTGTTTCGCTTCCATGCCCTCCAAGTACTACTAATGGCGCAAAATTTGTAGTTAAATCCATTAATTGTAACGCTTGTTTCGTAAAAGCAATTTGTTCTTCTTCAGTAAATCCAACAGGCAAATCACTATGTACATGATGATCTCTATCAATCGTTAGCTTAGCATTCGGTTTTTTTAACCAATTTTTAGTCAATTTACGAATAAATACGCCTGTTTTCTTTGGCATTAATGTACTTGCAAGTGTATTTAAACTTAAAAATGGCCCACTTAATTCTGGCAATAATAAACTAGGTAGCACATTATTCTTCATTAATTTAAAAGTATAAAACATGGATGTAATGGAATGTTGCTGTTGATTATACGTATTTAATGCATGTCGCTCTGCATATTCTTTAATAGTATATGCAGGAGGTACCATCACTGGTAAAGAATCATGACTAAACTGTTCATCTAATGCTTTTTTTCGTATAGGTAAACCAAAGAAACCTGCAATTCCTATAGTTTCAAATGGCCCTTGATTTTCTAAATGACGACGAAATGGTTCAGAACGTACATCGATACAAAATGCAAGTTGTACTTTTGTAGGTTGTTTGTCACGCTTGACCGATTTATCGTAAATCATCTCAACAAGTTTGCGTTCGTGAGTTTCTTCCCAAGCCTCTAACCATAATTTCTTGAAGTATAATGGATTAAAATCATGAGCAAACTTCAAGTGTTCAATTTGACCCTCAATAGACATCTCAGCCCATTCATCAATCGTCATTTCACCATAATATAACCATTTACTCACAAGTTCTTTTATTCTTTTTTCAACATTTAAGACTGCCGGACGGCTCATTTTTTCAGTATCTAATAGAATACATTCCATTGTAAGGCGTATTGCAAGATATTGAGTTAATAAGTCTTTTTCATGTTCATGTTTTTCAGCACGATAATACATCATACCTGCCCAACCTGGTAACGATAAAAGATGTCCAGTTAAATAAAATTCATATTCATCTTCAGCAATATCTAGATGATTAAGTGCCATGATTAATGCGTCTTCATAGTTGTGTGGCAACATCTTAATCATTTTACGTTGAGTTTTAGTCAACATTGGATCATATTTCGCTAAATGTAACCAGGCTACATAGAACCCTTCTTCGCGTTTAGGCATTGTCCAACTTGATTGGAAAGTATCTAAATATAATTTTGACCATTTAATAATATGAGTATTTAACTCATCCATTAAAGATTCGCCTTTAGCATTAAATGCATTTGCACTTTTTGAACGTGCATAAGCGAATGACTCATTTTCGAATACTTTTTTGAGTTTTGAGACTTCTAATTTCAGATAGGCTTCTTTAGTAATTAAATCTCTCGGAATATCTTTAATATTCATAGCATTTTTGCAGTACGTATCCACATGAGTCTTAGGAATATCCGTCTTATAAGATTGAATAGCTTGTTGTACTTCTTCTTCAACGATATGTTTATCAATCTCACCATTTTCAAGCGCTGTCATTACAGAAGCATGGCTTGGATATAAATCAATATCACGCACATGTTTAAACCATTGTGCAACTTGATCAAAGGTTTGATACTCAAGTTCTTCCCATGGATTACGTGCTGCAAAGATTGAAATTGGTGAAAGTGGCGTAATCACACGACGTGCAGATTGAACAACGTCTTCTATATTAATAGTCATGTAAATGTTCACCTCTTATAAATATTTCTTTAAATAATTTGGATGGCTTTCTACAGATTTAAATTTAGCTTCTCCAATTTTAATTAACCATAAGTAAACTTTAGCAAAGGCTGTAGATGTACGATGGCGAGCGACCCAAATACTAAAAATACTACCTAGCACTAAAATTGCAATACTAATGATAATACTAATTAACGGTGGATGGGCAGGAGCCATATATACATGATGGAGTATATTAACAAATACTTGATGAGTCACAATATAAACCATTGCAACAACTACAATCATTGTAATACCTATAAAGCGTCCCATTACTCCTTTATTTAATGCTACAAGTTGATTCCATGATACAGAGATAGACCAAGCTAAGATAAATGCACTAATCAAAATATATGGACTATGGTCACTTGTCATAAAAAATACAATTGCAATAATCAATGCAAGAGCTCTTCCAAGTATTATCCATCCATATGATTTCTTAATATTAGGTGGAGTTGGTATATTAAATCGTCTGACAACTGAGCCTGATTGTAAGAATAATGTAGCTTTAAATATACCATGCAATATTAAATGGATAATCGCAGCTGAATAAACACCCATTGCACATTGAACGAGCATAAAACCCATTTGACTCATCGTTGATCCAACAAGTTGTCGTTTATAATCAACATGTACTAAACTAATGCCCGAACCAATCAATACTGAAATACTAGAAATAATTAATAATATTGTAAGAGCAATAGAATTATCAAATATCGGTGAAAAACGCGTTAAAATAATGCCCCCCGCATTAACTATACCGGCATGCATAATAGCTGATACAGGTGTAGGCGCAACAACTGATTCAATTAACCAACTCTGAAATGGATATTGCGCAGCTGGAATAATAACAGCAACAACAAGCAATAAATCAATAACTAATTTTAGACCATGATTTAGAGCATAGTCATAATTTTGAGAAGGATCGATTGTCCATTCTCCTGTTCCTATGTATAGCAAAATAACCGCAATTAATAGCGCTAACCATCCAATAATAAAGGAACGTGCAGAAACTTTTGCTGCCTCCGCTGGAACTTTCCAAGTTTTATTCAATCTAATTAGTTGCGTTAAACAAAATAACGTTAATCCCCAGCATAAAGTCATTAAACGTAAGTCATTGCTTAACCATCCTAGTGAAGCAAAAATAGTTATAAATGTATATAAAGGAAAATACTTACGATAATTGTGATCTCCTAATAAATAACGCGTTGAAAACTTTTGAATAATAAAACCTAACGCTAAAACAAAAGCACCTACTAACCAAGCAAGTTTATCTAAGGCAAATATGCCAATAACTTCTCTTTCATTTATAGTCACTAACCCTACAATACCTACAATAACTGGCAATAGAAGTAAAGCTAAGTGAAATCTTATGTATTTAACTGGAACTGAGGGGATTAAAACAATCAACCCACTTAACGCTGCCATAATAAGCGTTATAAAAAATAATATAAGTAAACTACTCATACTTAACATTATCATTCCTCCACTTTTAAACTGTAACCTATATATAACTATTGCTTATAATATAATAAAACACCTACAATAGTTTAGTTTTATCCCATTAAAAAGGACGACTATCTATTGTAGGCTTCTTTTATGCTCATTCAATATATTTATTAATGCTCTTTAAGCAACCTATAATTTAGATTTAAGTACATTAGTTTTACCCTTCAATTAAACAATAAAGTAAATGATACTTTTTGCCTCATTGCTTGATATAAACCTATGTATAATTTAATGCATATTAAATACAATATATGAAAATATCAACTAAAAGTCAAATTTCTAATATATAAAAAGAGTTTGAGACGATAAAGTATGTCCCAAACTCTCACGGATAAAATGAATTTACTTCATTACTTATAAAATAACATATTTTGTTCAATATTCATGTAACAATTCTGTGAAAACGCTTAATTTTTTTGTAAAGTTTTTTTATATTTTATTTGCTTTTTTTGAATAATGAAGGATGACTATCATATTTTTGTGATTACCTTAGCTTTTTTGTCTTTAAATTTATTTTAATATTAAATCATTCTTTGTATCGATAACTTTAGCGCTTTAACAAGTTAAACTAGATTAAAATAAAGAAAGGTATAGTACTGATGCAAAATAAACAATATACATTAACCATTTCATTTATAATAAGTAGTCTCATTTTTTTAATAACTATTTTTTCGGTTTTTACTAAGTCGTTATGGACACATATATTAGATTTACAATCATTCTATTGGTTCTTAAACACATTTGGCGAACCAAAAATGAATTTCAAAGGTAATTGGTTCAATGACTTTATGACGTTTCTAGCATCATACGGTGATATTGCAACCTTTATTACCCTGACCCTTATCATCGCAACTATTGTTTTAATTAAGCGACGCTTCTTATTAGCAATATGGTTACCGACAACAGTAGCTTCAGCAGGTATCATAGGTATTGCGTTAAAAGACATCATTCATCATTCAAGACCTTATGATCACTTAACAATTGATGCAGGATTTTCATTCCCAAGCGGACATGCTTTAACAAGTACGATTGTTATTTTTGCTCTTATTTTTGTACTTATCCCTAAATTAGGAACTATCTGGGTAAAACGCATAATAAATACGGTGTTAATTGTAGTATGGTTAGGTATTTTATTTTCAAGATTATACTTCCATGCTCACTATCTCACTGACGTAGTTGGCGGCATATTTTTTAGTTTTTCATGGTTATTCATATCATTGATGGTGTATCAATATATTCTTCAAAAAGTACACCATAGAACATCATTACAACAAAGACGATAATCATTTCAATCAAAAAGAAATTAGCATAAACGTCCAAATTATTGAATTTAATAAAAAAAAGCGAGCATTTCTCACGAAAATGCTCGCTTTTTTTAATGGGCTACTCCCATTCTATAGTGCTTGGTGGCTTAGAAGTAATGTCATAGACGACACGGTTTACATGGTCTACTTCATTAACTATACGACTAGAAATTTTTTGTAATACTTCCCAATCGATACGTGCAAAATCACTTGTCATACCATCAATTGATGTTACAGCACGAATACCTACTGTATGATCATACGTACGATAATCACCCATAACACCTACAGATTGAATACCTGGTAGTACTGTGAAGTATTGCCAAATCTCTCTTTCAAGACCTTCTTCTCGAATCACTTCACGTAAAATCGCATCAGATTCACGAACGATTTCTAATTTATCTTCCGTAATTTCACCTAACACACGAATACCTAAACCAGGACCTGGGAATGGTTGTCTCCATACTAAATGTTCAGGGATACCTAATTCAATACCTAAGGCACGAACTTCATCTTTAAATAATGTATTAATAGGTTCAATCAATTCAAATTCCATGTCTTCAGGTAATCCACCTACATTATGGTGAGATTTAATTGTTTGCGCTGTTTTTGTACCTGATTCAATCACATCTGTGTAAAGTGTACCTTGTGCTAAGAAATCAACATCTGTTAATTTAGCCGCTTCATCATCAAACACATATACAAATTCATTACCAATGATTTTACGTTTTTTTTCTGGATCAGAAACGCCTTTTAGTTTTTCCATAAAACGTTCTTTGGCATTTACACGAATAATATTCATATCAAAGCCTTCACCGAATTGTTCCATTACCATATCGCCTTCGCCTTTACGAAGTAAACCATGGTCTACAAAAATACATGTTAATTGATCACCAATGGCCTTATGCAATAATACTGCAACAACTGATGAATCTACACCACCGCTCATGGCACATAATACTTTACGATTGCCTACACGTTCACGAATTTTTTCGATTTCAATTTCAATGAAGTTTTCCATTGTCCATTCACCTGTACAATTACATACACGACGGACAAAATTTCTTAGTAAATCATTACCGTATTCTGTATGACGTACTTCTGGGTGGAATTGCACACCATAAATACGACGTTTTTTATCTTCGATAGCAGCATAATTTGTACTTGGGCTATCAGCAATAACTTCAAAACCTTCAGGAATTTCAATGACTTTATCTGAATGACTCATCCACACTGTTTGTTCTTCTGGTAAACCAAAGAATAACTCATCAGATTTTGCTTTAATAATTGCTTTACCATATTCACGTTCATTTGCACGTTCAACTTTACCGCCTAATAGTTTGGTTGTAAGTTGCATACCGTAACAAATACCTAACACTGGAATACCTAAATTATAAATTTCAGGATCAATCGTAAATGAACCTTCTTCATAAACAGAATTTGGACCTCCTGAAAGAATAATACCTTTAGGATTCATACGTTTAATTTCATCTATAGAAATTTCATGATCGTGTAATTCACTGTAAACGCCCATTTCACGAATACGACGTGTAATTAACTGGTTATATTGACTACCGAAATCTAAGACAAGAATTAACTCTTGTTCTTTAGCCATTTCCATAATAGTAAATCTCCTTTAAATTAATTTATGTAAACAATAGAAAGACGCTTTTCATATTTATAAAGACAATAAATAATTTCAACCTCTATAAACAATTTATAGAAAAGCGTACTTTCTTAATTTAATCGCTTCTTGCTCACCTTACATTAAAATGAATAGTTTGGTGATTCTTTAGTAATTTGTATGTTATGTGGATGACTTTCCGCTAAACCTGCAGGGCCCATACGTGTGAATTGTGCTTCTTCACGCAATACTTTTAAGTTTGGTGAACCAGTATAACCCATACCAGCTCTTACTCCACCCATAAGTTGATAAATGGTATCTTGTAATGGTCCTTTATAAGCTGTGCGACCTTCAATACCTTCTGGAACAAATTTTCTAGGAGATTTATCTTCTTGGAAGTAACGATCATTTGACCCTTTTTCCATGGCTCCAAGAGAACCCATTCCACGATATACTTTATATTGTCTACCTTGGAAGACTTCAGTAGCGCCTGGGCTTTCTTCAGTACCAGCTAATAAGCTACCTAACATAACAGCATGACCACCAGCCGCTAATGCTTTAATAATATCACCAGAGAATTTAATACCACCGTCAGCAATAATCGCTTTACCATGTTTACGTGCTTCAGTAGCACAGTCATATACTGCAGTAATTTGTGGTACACCTACACCTGCAACGACACGTGTTGTACAGATTGATCCTGGTCCAATACCTACTTTAACCACGTCTGCACCTGCTTCAAATAAAGCGCGTGTCGCTTCAGCAGTTGCAACATTTCCTGCAATAATTGTAAGGTCAGGATATTTATCTTTCATTTTTTTGACTTGCTCAATCACACCTTTAGAATGTCCATGCGCTGTATCAATAATTAACGCATCTACTCCTGCTTCTACAAGTTTTTGTGCACGAATTTCAGTATCTTTAGATGTACCGATAGCTGCTGCTGCAAGTAAACGACCATGCTCATCTTTCGCTGCATGAGGGAATTCAAGTACTTTTTCTATATCTTTAATTGTGATGAGACCTTCTAAACGACCATTTTCTACTAATGGTAATTTTTCAATTTTATGCTTTTGAAGGATTGCTTCTGCTTCATCTAATGTTGTACCAACTGGAGCTGTAATTAAATTTTCTTTAGTCATCACATCTGAAATTTTAATTGAGAAATCTTCAATAAAACGTAAGTCACGGTTTGTAATAATACCAACGAGTGTTCTTGATTCTTCATCTTTTACAATAGGCACACCTGAAATACGATATTTACCCATTAATGCTTCTGCTTCATAAACACTTTCATCTGGTGTTAAGAAGAATGGATTCGTAATAACACCATTTTCTGAACGTTTTACTTTTTGTACTTCATCAGCTTGCTCTTCAATGCCCATGTTTTTATGGATGACACCTAAACCACCTTGACGTGCCATAGCAATAGCCATTTTAGATTCAGTTACTGTATCCATACCAGCAGAAATAACTGGAATATTTAATTTAATTTTATCTGATAATTCTACGCTTAAATCAACATCACTTGGTAATACGTCTGATGCAGCTGGAATTAACAAAACATCGTCAAAAGTTAATGATTCTTTAGCAAACTTATTTTCCCACATTTATAACACAGCCTCCATTTTTTATATAGTTAATCTTATTATTTCACATTTTCGTCGTTTTGTTTATACTTTATACCGTTAAAAAAGAAATTAAGAATAATAGCAGAGATTGCTCCTAAAACAATACCATTTTGAGTTAACCAAGCGAACTGTTCTCCTAAAGCTTTAAATGCTTGAGGTACAGCACTAATTCCTGTACCAAGTCCGACTGATACAGCAATAATTAATAAATTATTTTGATTTTTGAAATCAATATTTCCTAAAATACTTACCCCATAAGCCATTACCATACCAAACATAGCAATCATTGCACCGCCTAATACAGGTAAAGGAATAATATTAGCCAGAGCACCTAGTTTAGGTATACAACCACTTATTAAAAGTAAGACTACCATTCCGTATATGACTTTATTTTTCTTAGCTCCAGAAAGTGAAACAAGTCCTACATTTTGCGAATAAGCTGTATAAGGGAAAGAATTAAAGATTGATCCTAAAATGATGGCTAGACCTTCCGCAGTGTAACCTTTACGAAAATCTTTACGTTCTAGCTTACGACCAGTGATTTCACTTAATGCATGATATACACCAGTTGATTCAATCAGACTTACAATTGCTACAATTGTAAACACTAATGTTGCACCGAAATCAAAGCCAAATCCTGAGAAACGGAATGGTCGTGGAATACCGAGCCAATGTGCGTCACCAACTTGGCTAATATTAACTAATCCAAAGATACTAGCCAATATAGTGCCTATAACTAAACCAATCAAAATTGCAATAGATTTTAAGAATCCCGTTGTAAATCGTTGTAATAGTAAGATAACAATAAGTGTCACTCCACCTAAAATTAGATTTTTAGGGTTACCATAATCTTTAGCGCCTTGACCACCAGCAAGATAATTCATAGCAACGGGCATTAAGTTAATTCCGATAATTGTAACTACACTACCTGTAACAACAGGTGGGAAAAATTTAACTAAATAAGAAAAGAATGGAGCAATGATCACAACTAAGATACCTGATAGGAACAATGATCCATATAACACGTCTAAACCTTTAGTCTGTCCAATTAAAATCATAGGTGCTACAGCAGTAAATGTACATCCTAAAACAATAGGTAGCCCTGTACCAGTAATCTTATTTGCTTGTAAAAATGTAGCTACTCCACACATAAAAATATCTACTGTAATTAAATAAGCAATCTCTTCAGGTGAGAATTTTAAACTTGTTCCTACAATGATAGGTACTAAAATAGCACCTGCATACATTGCTAATAAATGTTGTACACTTAAAATTAAATTTTTCATTCATCTTCACCTAGTAAAGTCACTTTATTCCCTGTTAAGGAAGCAACTTTACATAATGAAGAAACAGTTAAACCAGCCTCTTCCAATCTTTGTCGTCCATCTTGGAAACTTTTTTCTACAACAATTCCTATGCCTACTGTTTCTGCTTTAGCTTGTTGTGCAATGTCGTACAATCCAAGTGAAGCATCACCATTTGCTAAGAAATCATCAATAATTAATACTTTATCTTCAGACCCTAAAAATTCTTCTGATACAATCACTGTACTTGTTTTATTTTTAGTAAATGAATGGATATCAGTACTGTAAAATCCATCTTTTAAAGTACTTGGCTTTGCTTTTTTTGCAAATAAGCATGGCACATCGAAATGTAATGCAGCCATGATTGCAGGAGCAATACCGGAAGCCTCAATAGTTAAAATTTTCGTAATCCCTTTATCCTTAAATTGTTTATAAAATGTTTGACCCACTTCATACATTAATTTGGCATCAATTTGATGATTTAAAAATCCATCAACTTTTAATATTTTTTCATCAATGACTACGCCATCTTCCTTGACTTTTTGTTCGAGCGCTTCCACTTCAAAACCTCCTAAACTTTATATAAAAAAACCCGAAACTTTTATCTAGTTTCAGGATCTATAAGTGAACAAGTACGATACACATTCATTTGTAACTTAGAAGTAAATAATTTAGATTTATAGATGATAAACACTACTTTACATTATACAAATGATAATATAGTATAAGACATCTTAGCCAATCCTCAAACTTCTCATTAACTTCCTTACCTTTGTACTTGAACTCATAGTCGCGTTGTTTATGGCAACACGGTAGAAACTTCTAAAGCCATATTCTTCAGATTATATGAGCAATATAAATTATTTAATGATAATAGCAAATTTTAAGCTTATTTTCAATAACTGATGGAGAGTTTATCCTTGTAATCACACTACTTATAAATGTAAGCGTTTAATATCATATAAAAAAACTGTATTTGTAAAACACATATGTTTAATTATATAATTATATAGAAACGTTTTATATCTATTCATTAGGGTATAAATATTTAAAAGTAGCATGAAATGATGGAGGACGATGAATATGCCAGATATTACAGTTATAGATAATGAAAATCAAATTTACAATGTGATTGAAAAGAAAAAAGCAGAAGGATATTCAGAAAATGAGATATTTGTTATCAGTAAATCTAAATTACATTTAGATGATTTACATAATTCTCAAGTAACACTTATAGCAACAAGTGGTTCATTCAGTGATCGCATGTCACGCTTATTAACCGGTGAAGATGGTGAAGAAGCTGTATTGAATAATTTCAAACTATCTGATAACCAAGCAGAACAATATAAAAAAGATATGCTTGATGGCAAATTTTTAGTAATCGCTAGAAAAGACGCTTCTTCACATAATGAAGTTGAAAAAAACAACGCAGCTTATGAAGAAGTTGATATCACTCATTACGCTAATGAGTCTAAGGGTCCAAAATCTTAAAAATAAGTTTAACCATTCATTGTATTTATTCATGTCGATTGTTAAATGAATATAATTTCTTACAAATTAACAGTCAAAAATTAATATATGCTTCTTTCAAAGTAAAGTGTGAATCATTTATAACTTTGAAAGAAGTTTTTTAATATATTTTGTATTATGATGTGCTACTTTACAAATGTGCTATACTTAAAAAAATATGATGCGGGGAGATCGCTATGAAATTTCACACTATTCATTCTTTAGAAGACGCTTATTATCAAAAAGCCGTCGAGTTTTATAATAAACAATTAGATGTTGATTTTTTTGAAGACAGCATTATCACAAAACGGTCCTTACAGAATAATAAAACAGAAAATGATTATGTTTTGATTGTTGGTATTGAGAAAGAAAATATAATCAGTTTGGCTACAGCGCACTACGAGGCAACAACAAATTCAGCCTTTTTAGTCCACTTATTAGCTGTAGTTGATTCAAACTATGATGAAATCATATCTCAAACTTTAAATGAAGTTGAAACTCACCTAAATATATTATCTAATAAAGTACATGCTAGAGATATTAACTTTTTAATGATTGAAGTCCCGAAACTTGATAATAGTATATTAGATAATCAATTAATTAAACGACGTCATCATACCTTATTAGAAAATGACTTTGAACAACAATATGACATTGATTATTTGCATCCTAACTATACGTTTGAAGAAACACCTATACGTACTGACTTATTTATTAAATCTAACATTGAACTTACAAAAGACATCTATCCTGCTAGTGTGAAATCTAATTATATTCTCAAATATGTATTTGCGAATGGAATTTCTAGAGATATTATATACCCCCTTTTAGAAAAGATGAATTTACGTTTACCTTGATAGAACACTTGAAAAGCGCGATATAAAAGGTTAAACTAATATGCGAGGTTAGACTGACGTGTCACTAACCGAAGACAAACGTCAGTGTAAATGAACAATATTCTATAGATACGAAAGGACTTCAAATTATGTTAACTAAAGAATTCGCTCAACGTGTCAAACTAAGTGAAAAACAAGTCCGCAAAATCGTCCAACATTTAGAAGAACGAGGATATCAACTTAGTAAGACTGAATATCGTGGTCGTGAGGCTACAGACTTTAAAGAAGAAGATATTGAACTTTTCCAAGATATTGCAGAAAAGGTAAAACAAACAAATAGCTATGATTTAGCTTTCGAAGAATTAGAAAAAGAAAAAGATTTTTTACAAGTTATCGTTAAAGAAGACCAACAACAGTTACCAGCTGATCAAGGCGTCACACAATTGGTAGAAGACTTACGTACGGAAATACAAAAAATGCGTGAAGAACGTCAAATGTTAGGTCAGATGATTACTCAAGTTCATCAACAGCAAAATGAACTTAAAGAATTACAAAGTCAAATTACTGAAAAATTGAAAGCAAATAATGAGTCATTAGCTGCCATCCAAACATCACAACAAGCCCTTCAAACTGCTCAAAAAGAACAATCTGATTATACTAAAAATAACTTAGTTAAAGAAATTAATGATAACAATCAACAAGCGATTGATAATTTAAAAGAACATCAAACTTATGTTTCATCTTCAAATGAGAAAAAAGGATTCTTAGCTAGACTATTTAATCTTTAATGTAACAATTGTATATAGTGCTATTTACTAAAACAGGATTGAAATTAAAAAGATTTCGATCCTGTTTTTTTGTTTTAATACTCATTTAGTGTCTATTTATAATTAATTTGTAAAAATATTTAGTAATTTATGTTATTTAAAGTATTGAATTATTATATATTTAATACTATTCTTATGAAATGTGTCGGATTTAACTAATAAAAGGAGAATCATTATATGGGAACATTATTTTCAATTATTAATATTGTCATAATGTTGATTTTCATTATCGGCTTATTCATTATGGCTAAAAAACATGTATCATTCCCTAAACGAGTCTTTACCGCTCTAGGATTAGGAATTGTATATGGTATTATTTTACACCTTATTTATGGTGTTAATTCTAAAGTGCTTGAAACTACAACTGATTGGTTTAGCATCGTTGGAGATGGCTATGTGACATTATTACAAATGATTGTTATGCCTCTTATTTTTATTTCTATTGTTTCAGCATTTAGTAAGATACAAATTGGCGATAAATTTGCTAAGATAGGTTCTTATATTTTTATGTTTTTAATTGGTACTGTCGCTATTGCAGCCGTTGTAGGTATTTTTTATGCCATTGTATTTGGCCTTGATGCTTCAAGTATCGATTTAGGTAGTGCAGAACATGCACGAGGAAATGAAATTAGTAGTGAGGCGAAGCAACTTACAGCGAATACACTACCACAACAAATTCTTGAATTATTACCAAGCAATCCGTTCTTAGATTTTACTGGTCAGAGAACAACTTCAACTATTGCAGTAGTAATATTTGCCATTTTTGTAGGATTTGCATACTTACGTGTTGCACGTAAACAACCTGATAATGGTAGCTTATTAAAACGTGGTATTGATGCTGTTTATGCTCTCATCATGTCAATTGTTACCTTTGTTTTAAGATTAACTCCTTATGGAATTATCGCAATTATGGCTTCTACAATTGCTACAAGTGATTTTGCAGCAATTTGGACATTAGGTAAATTCATGATTGCATCTTATGCAGCTTTACTTACAATGTATGTTATTCATTTAATTATTTTAGCGATTATGGGAATCAACCCTATTCGTTATGTCAAAAAAACACTTGAAGTACTGATTTTTGCATTTACATCACGTTCAAGTGCAGGAGCGCTTCCTTTAAATGTGCAAACTCAAACGCAACGTTTAGGAGTACCTGAAGGTATTGCAAACTTCTCAGCTTCATTCGGCTTGTCTATTGGCCAAAATGGATGTGCTGGTATTTATCCAGCAATGCTTGCTATTATGGTTGCTCCTGTTGCTCATGTTGACATAGATATACCATTCATTCTTACACTAATTGCTGTTGTAGTTATTAGTTCATTTGGTGTAGCTGGCGTTGGTGGCGGTGCAACTTTCGCTTCAATTCTTGTATTATCAACTTTAAACTTACCAGTTGCATTAGCGGGTGTATTAATTTCTATCGAACCAATTATTGATATGGGTCGTACTGCTCTAAATGTCAATGATTCTATATTAGCAGGTACTGGTACAGCACATTTAACAGGTAACTTAGATAAAGAAAAATTTAATTCTAATCATTATGGAGAATTATCCACAGAATCATAAATAACAAGAGAGGCAGAATTTCGAACAAATTCTGCCTCTCTTTTTTCGGTTTTATTTTATCTTTTCATTAATCCAGATTTATTTAATTGCTCTAACATATCCAATCGTGCTTTTCCACTTAAAAATCCAGCAACTTGTTGAGACCAGGTTTCATTTCTCACACCATTTGTACGGTCTTGATAGTATTTACTAACCATTTGATCATAAGCGTTTAATGTTTCTTTTTGTTGTGCTTTATTACTATTATAGACATTTTTATGGAAGACATGTCCAAAAGGTAAACGTGGTTTTGGTGATCCATTTTCATCCTCAGCTGGCTCCCCTATAGCCATACCAAATAGAGGGAAGGCATATTCAGGTAAGTCTAAAATCTCACGTACACGTCCGACATCATTGCGAAGCGAACCTAAGTATACAATGCCATAGCCCATATCTTCAGCTGCTAAAGCAATATTTTCTGATACTAATGCAACATCAATGGCACCAACTAATAAGCCCTCAGCTGACTCAAATGACGTCTCCATTTGTTGTTCTACATCTTCATTAATAAGACTATGACGATAATAATCTAAAACAAATACGAATAAATAGCCATTATCTACCACATAATGTTGTCCTGATACTTCTTTGAGTTCTGCTTTAATTTCTGGGTCTTCTACTCCAATAATTGAATACGTTTGTAAATAACTAGATGTTGAAGCACTTTGCCCAGCTTCAACTAACTTTCTAACAACGTCTTCACTTAAAGGTTGATCTTTAAATTTTCGAACTGAATGATGTTTTTTAGCTAATTCGTAAACATAATCTGACATTAAGTCCACTCCTTTTTTAATTACTGAATATATGTTAACAATTTATATTTTATTTTTCTTCTAAATTGCCCTTTATTTTAAATTAAGATTTGCATGCTAAACTAATTAAAGTTATCATAATAATGACAATTTTCAGATATCAAAGGAGAGATACTATGACTCACGCTAACAAAGAAGTTTCAACAGCCTTATATCAAGCTTTTACATCAAAAAAACCGATTGATTTTATCAGTTCCTCTTTTGAACTAAATGAGTTAGAAGCCTATCACACACAAGATGATCTCATTAATCAATTAAAAAATAAGCAAAAATCAGAAATTAAAGGTTACAAAGTAAGTATGACAAGTGCCGCCACTCAAGCCATTGCCAATACAAATGAGCCTGCGTACGGTACTATTTTATCTACTCAAGTAGTCGAAGGTGGTAACTCTATCTCATTATCAACATTATTTGATCCATTACTTGAACCTGAACTTATCTTTGAATTAACTGCAGATTTACCAGAGAATGCAGATGTTCAAACCATCTTAGAAAGTGTAAAAGTAGCTCCAGGTATTGAAATTCCTGACGCACGTTATAAAGATTGGTTCCCTAACTTTGCTTTATCAGATTTAATTTCAGATAATACTGCAACAGGTTTAATTGTGGTTGGAAAAAGAGTAACACCTCTTGATTACAAATCGTTTGCTGATATTAACTTAAAGTTATTTAAAAACGATCAAGAAATTGAAACAGGACATTCTAGTGACGTACTAGGAAATCCTATTGAATCTATAAAATGGTTAAATAAAAAATTACATTCACATGGAAAACGTTTAGAAAAAGGTCAATTTATTTCTTCAGGTACATTTATTTCACCACTACATTTAGAAAAAGGTATTTATATTGCTGAATACGAGAAAGTAGGAAGCGTAAAAGTAGAAGTCAAAGACTGATTTTAATAAAATAATATTGAAAATACTTGATACTCTCTTCAGATTTATATGTTTCATAGCGTAACTTGAAGAGAGTTTTCATCTATTATTTTTGATTTCCATTATCAAATACTTTCCTTTAGTTGAGAATAGATTTAAGCGAAAAGATGTATTTGTATTTACAATTTACATTTTTTAATTAGGAAAAATAAACCTCACAATATCTTAAAAAAGTTAATATTTTTTATATAAACCTTATTATATCAGTGCTTTATAATGTTTTTCTTACTTTTAAGTATATTATGTTGACGAAATAAAATCTACATGTAATAATATTAATCAAGAGATTAGAATTATTATAAATAAGCAATAATTATTATGTAGTTCTAATTAATATTCGATAAATCAGGAGGAATTTAAGTTATGTCTTTAATTAATAAAGAAATCTTACCTTTCACAGCTCAAGCATATGATCCTAAAAATGATGAATTCAAAGAAGTAAGCCAAGATGATTTAAAAGGTTCTTGGAGCGTTGTTTGCTTCTATCCAGCTGACTTCTCTTTCGTATGTCCAACTGAATTAGAAGATTTACAAAACCAATATAGCCAATTACAAGATTTAGGTGTTAATGTATTCTCAGTTTCAACTGATACTCATTTCGTACACAAAGCTTGGCACGATCATTCAGACGCAATCAGCAAAATCCAATACACTATGATTGGTGACCCTTCTCAAATCATCACTCGTAACTTCGATGTATTAGATGAAGAAGCAGGTTTGGCACAACGTGGTACATTTATCGTTGACCCTGATGGTGTAGTTCAAGCAGCAGAAATTAATGCAGATGGTATTGGCCGTGATGCAAGTACATTAGTAAATAAAATCAAAGCCGCACAATACGTACGTCAACATCCAGGTGAAGTTTGCCCAGCAAAATGGGAAGAAGGTTCTGAATCATTACAACCAGGATTAGACTTAGTAGGTAAAATTTAAGGAGGCATTTAAGTATGCTTAATGCTGATTTAAAACAACAATTACAACAATTATTACAACTTATGGAAGGCGATGTAGAATTTAGAGCAAGTATCGGCTCTGATGATAAATCTAAAGAATTAAAAGATTTATTAGATGAAATCGCTGAGATGACAGATTATATTACAATCGTTGAAAAAGAATTAAAACGCACACCAAGTTTTCAAGTAAGTAAACCTGAAGAAGATACTGGTATCACATTTGCTGGTATTCCTTTAGGTCATGAGTTTAATTCACTTGTGCTTGCCATTTTACAAGTAAGTGGTCGTGCGCCTAAAGAAAAACAATCAATCATTGATCAAATTAAAGGTCTTGAAGGTAACTACAATTTTGAAACTTATGTAAGTTTAACTTGTCAAAAATGTCCAGATGTAGTTCAAGCATTAAACTTAATGAGTGTAATTAATCCAAATATCACTCATACAATGATTGATGGTGCTGTATTCCGTGAAGAATCTAAGGATATCATGGCAGTCCCTGCTGTATTTTTAGATGGTGAAGAATTCGGTAATGGTCGTATGACAATTTCTGATATTTTATCTAAACTTGGCAGTACACAAGATGCTTCAGAATACGAAGATAAAGATCCATACGATGTATTAATCATCGGTGGTGGGCCAGCAAGTGGTAGTGCTGCAATTTATACTGCGCGTAAAGGTTTACGCACTGGTATTGTTGCAGATAGAATTGGTGGTCAAGTTAACGATACAGCTGGTATTGAAAACTTTATTACTGTTAAACAAACCACTGGATCAGAATTCTCTTCTAATTTAGCTGCACATATCGAAGAGTATGATATTGATGCTATGACTGGTATTCGTGCAACTAAAATTGAAAAAACTGATAAAGCTATCCGAGTAACTTTAGAAAATGATGCAGTTCTTGAAAGTAAAACTGCTATTATTTCGACTGGTGCAAGCTGGCGTAAATTAAACATTCCTGGTGAAGATCGCTTAATCAATAAAGGTGTTGCTTTCTGCCCTCACTGTGACGGACCTTTATTTGAAAATAAAAACGTTGCAGTTATCGGTGGTGGTAACTCTGGTGTTGAAGCAGCTATCGATTTAGCAGGAATAGTTAAACATGTGACACTATTTGAATTCGCTCCAGAACTAAAAGCGGATACAGTGTTACAAGAACGTTTACGTTCTTTCCCTAATGTTGATATTCACACAAATGCTAGAACTGCTGAAGTTCTAGGTGAAGATCATGTTACTGGTTTAAGCTATGAAGATATGTCATCTGGTGAAATGAAAGAATTAAGCTTAGATGGTATCTTTGTACAAATTGGCCTTGTGCCAAATACAAAATGGATTGGTGACGCAGTAGAGTTAAATAACCGTGGAGAAGTCGTTGTGGATCGTGAAAATAACACAAACGTTCCTGGTATTTTTGCTGCTGGTGACGTTACTGACCAAAAATATAAACAAATCATTATATCAATGGGTTCAGGTGCTAACGCAGCATTGAGTGCATTTGATTATATTATTAGAAATTAATTTACAGTTTAACTTTCTACATGAAAGTAAGACTTAGAACTTAACCTATCAAATATCTTCATTTTAAGCAGAGTCATTTTATTAATGGCTCTGCTTTTTTAATTTATTTTTTTACTGATATTGCCACAATTTGTTCATAGATTTATATTAATTTTAGGTCTTAAACATTCAATTCTGTTTCTATAAATGATACTCTATTATTATGCTTAAATAGAAACGTTTACTAATAAAGGAGATTATTGAAATCTATGAAAAAGAGTATGATTATTAGTAGTTTTTTAGCATTGTTATTAATATTAAGTGCTTGTGCACCTAATAATGATAATAATGAAGACAATCATAATCAAAGTAACGGTGTTAATGCACCGAAACATGCTAAAAACTTAACTGAAAATGATATTTTTACATCAAATAAATCACATCAAAAGCTTACTGAAGATGAAATGAACCAAGCAATCAAAAAATATCTAGATGTTAATAGTGATATTTTAGATAATAAATATATAATGCAAAGTCAAATCGACCGTCAAAGTTCAGGACAAACAAAAATCACTGATAAACAAGCTACAAAACTTAGTAATTTATCTAATATTGCTGTTAAAAATGACTTACACTTTAAAAAATATGTTGAAAATAACACATTGCCAGACGGCTATAAAGATCATGTAAATCGTATTATTAAATACTTTCATGCTTTGAATAGTACAATTGCAAATGTTGATGAAAGTATCGAACAACTGAATTACCAACCTCAAAATACAATTAACGTTGTAGATGTTCCTACTCATTATGCTGGAGATGTAAATGGAAACCAACAAAATAAAATCAAATCTTTCTTAAATAAGAAAGATATCAAAACAGACGTTTTTGATAAATAGAATAGGTAGTATCCGTTTGAATATGTTATTCAATCCATTAATGGTGACGTCTAATATATAAAAAATCTGAGACGATGAATGATGTCTCAGATTTTTTTATAACTCAATAAGATATGGCTTACAATTTTCAATTACTTTAGTTAATGCTTCTTCTTTATTTATATAGCCAAAGTAAACCATAATACAACGTATCACAACTTGATGTGCAATAATGACTATCGTGTGATTATCTTGAATATGGATCGTTTCGAAAAACTGTTTCACTCTATGATAAACATCATTATAACTTTCCCCCTCAGGCGCTTTTTGAATAAAGCTATGTCGAAAATCTTTATAATTTGAATCATGAAAATAGCGATGATACTTATTATTTTTCATAAGTTTATCCTTAAATTGACCTTCAAATAGACCCAATGAACGTTCACGTAATAATGAGGTAACTGTAGTTGGGATATCGTAAGGGAAGATATATTGATATGTTTCTTTTGTTCTTGTTAAATCAGATACATACACATCATCAATTTTTATATTATAAAAATACGTCTTTAAGTTTTTTGCACTTTCAATGCCCCTTTCAGTTAAAGGAACGTCTAACTGACCACAATAATATGCTCGATTGTACTTATTATCGTAATTAGACTGTGATTCACCATGTCGAATAAGATATAAATTCATGTTTTACCTCCTATTTCAATTTATTATATTAAATAATAATTGAATGAAGTCTACTAATAATACAAATTATATATTTTTAAATAATATAAGTTTTTATGATTGTCAATATTTATATTGCATGATACTATTAACTTGTAGTTATTTAATAACTACAAGTCTTTTATATTCATGAACATAATACTCCTGGATGACGTCTTAACCCGACGTCATCCTCTTTTTTTAGTTTAATAAATAAAAAAAGAGCACTACATAACGTAGTCCTCTTTAAATACTATACTTATTTTTTGATTGCTTTTAAAATTAAAGAAACAATAAAAATAAGAATAATTGCACCGATTAATGCTGGGAAGATTGGTACTCCGCCCCAAACAGGACCCCAAGTACCTAACAATTTACTTCCGATGAATGAACCGATTAAACCAGCAATGATATTACCTAAGATACCACCAGGGATATCTTTACCCATGATCATGCCAGCAATCCAACCGATTAATCCACCAACTATTATCATAATAATAAAGCCCATAGTTAGATTACTCCTTATAGTTTTATTTTATTTACTTCTTATTCATACCACCTATTTCAATTTTATAAACATCATTATTAAAATAATTTATTTTTTATAACAAAAACAACTAAATAATAACACCCACATATTTTATTAGTATTTATTCAATTAATGATTAAAAATATAAGGCTCCTAAAAATAGCAACTATTTTTATATAAAATACTTGCTAAACATTATGAACAAGCATATTATAATAAAATATATAAAAGACTTAATAAATTTTCATATAATAAAATTTTGTTTATATACAAAATTGATACTTAGGAGGTTATGTATTATGAGTTCACATGCACTGTATAACTTAAGAAAAAAAAGACATCTTGAAATTAATGAATTAACTGAAATCCTAAACAAAAAGTATGGCACACATTACGAACCACATCAATTATACGAATGGGAAAATCATCAACATGAACCAAAGTTCAAAGATGCAATGATTCTGGCAGATTATTTCAATACATCTTATCAAGTTCTAGTTGAAAGTAAATATAAAGAATATCAACAACAATTTGATGATGTTGATATTCGACTATAAACAACTTTAAAGGAACAAAACATATTCATGTTGAATATAATGTCTTGTTCCTTTGTTTTTATTCTTCGGTATTTGTACTTTGATGATTTGGTTGTGCTTGTTCATTACGATCCATTTGAGAAGTTGTGGGTTCTTCTTTAGTTTGTGTAGAAGCGTCTGTTGAAGTTGAATGATTGTTCTCGGATTGATTCGATGTCTGGACATCATTTTGAGTTTCAGATTGCGCGCTATTTTGATTTTCTTCATTAGATGATGTATGTTGCGTTTCATTATTATTCTTTGTTTCATTATTTTGTACATCATTATTTCGTTGTCGGTTACTTTGTTCTAATTTACTTTCATTCATTTGTTTTCTTTTAGCTTTTTCTTCATCTGTCATATTATTATAATTATCAACAATACTACCTGTATGTTTATCTACAATAGCTACATAAGGTGTACCAGTACCATAAGCGTCACTTGCTGCATAATCTATATAATACATATCGTCAGTACTTTTACTAGGATTGTAATTAAATTCATTTCTTAAACGATGTCCAAATCCTTGATTTTTATACCAATCATAGACAACATCCTCTGCTTGCTGAGGTGTAAGTTCTTTATTCGAAGAATCGTTTGATTGATTGTCACTAGTTGAATGACTTTCATTTGTAGTCGTTTCATTATTTCCATTGATTCCGTTTTCAGATTGGTTTTGAGTATTCTGTTCGGATGACTGAATACTATTATTATCATTTGGTTGAATATCTTCAGTTTGATTATAATTAGTATTTTCATCATTATCATTTTGTTGTGTATCTGATGAATCTATATTCTTCTCATTATTAGTATTATTATTTTTATTTGAACTATTAGGCGTTTTGTTATTATTATCACTCTTCTCAGTTTTTTGTTTATCCTCTGAACTATCATTATTTCCGCCTGGTAAATGAATATTTAAATCACAAGCACCCAAAAGTAAAGTAGATGCAACAATACCTGCTAATAAATATTTTCCTCTCATTATCATCAAAACTCCTTATGTATATCTCTTTTAATGATAACATTTTATATTGCATCCCTTAAAGATATTACCCAATACATTTTAAAATCAACTTAATATGTATAATCTGCTCATTTTTTATTACTCGACATAAAAATAACCCCGCAAGCCTTGAGCTTACGGGGTTTAACCCTAATTATATATTAGTTTTCGTCTTTAACATATGGTAATAAAGCCATATGACGAGCACGTTTAATAGCTGTAGTCAACATACGTTGATATTTAGCTGAAGTACCAGTTACACGACGTGGTAAAATTTTACCGCGTTCTGAGATAAAACGTTTTAATAATTCAGTGTCTTTATAATCAATATGTGTAATACCATTTGCTGTGAAATAGCATACTTTTTTACGACGACGTCCGCCTCTTCTTGGTCCACCTGCCATGGTTAATTACCTCCTTTTATATTTTTAATCTCATTCTTTCGTTAGAATGGTAAGTCATCATCACTAATATCAATTGGACCATTCGCATTTGCAAATGGGTTATCTGATTGATTATTGTTTGATGCACGATTGTTATTATTATAAGATGTATTTTGTCCTGATTGTGAACCACCAAATCCTTGGCCATAATCTTGGAAATCATTATTTCCTTGATGACGTTGTCCACCTTGTGCATTTTTAGGTTCAAGGAATTGAACACTATCCGCTACAACTTCAGTGACAAATATACGACGACCTTCTTGATTTTCATAACTGCGTGATTGTATGCGACCATCAACGCCAGCTAAACTACCTTTTGAAAGATAGTTATTTACGTTTTCTGCTTGTCTTCTAAATACAACAACGTTAATAAAGTCAGCTTCGCGTTCCCCTTGAGCATTCGTGAAAGTACGATTAACTGCTAGAGTAAATGTCGCTACACTTACGCCTGAGGGAGTACTTCTGTATTCTGGATCCTTAGTTAAACGACCTACTAATACAACTCGATTTATCATTTCAACGCCCCCATTTAATTATTACTTATCTTGGTCTTCACGGATAACGATATAACGGATAATATCGTCATTGATTTTAGCTAAACGTTGGAATTCGTCTGTAGCTTTGTTATTATCTGTTTTAATGCGTACGATGAAGTAGAAGCCTTCTTTGAAATCTTCAATTTCGTAAGCAAGACGGCGTTTACCCCAGTCTTTTTCTTCTAAAACTTCTGATCCTTCTGAAGCTAAGATACCGTTAAAGCGTTCAACAACTGCTTTTTTAGCATCTTCTTCAATGTTAGGACGTACGACATACATAATTTCATATGTTCTCATTTTATAATTGCACCTCCTTGTGGTCTATGCGGCCTATCGAATCCTATCCATAGGCAAGGAATAATTTTCATTACTCACAATCAAGAATTATAGCATAGGTGATTACTTTTTACAATAAATATTATTTGAAATATTTTGTCTGAAAGTGGATAAGATTTATCGTATTGGCCTATAAATTTATATTCAAACTTTAAACATATCTTTTCAAAAGAGAACTGATATTCTATAATGTCCTTGAGGTGTAACTATGCAATTAGATTTAGATTGGAATAAAGATTTTCAAGAGTTTCAAGAAATCTTAAATTGCGGTATCACTCCAGAGTGGCTATACTGTGCAAAAGCCAATATGATTCTTGAGCCAGCTTATACTGGAGAAGGTAAACAGTTTTTTAGCACCAAAGATATTGTTAAAGCAAGTAAAGTTATACCGTTTTTTTAAGATATAACCATAATGATATAACTAAAGCGCGACGTCTATAATAAATAGATGTCGCGCTTTTTTATATTCCTATACATTAAATCGGAAGTGAACAATATCTCCGTCTTGCATAATATAATCTTTACCTTCTAAACGTTGTTTACCTGCTTCTTTCGCACCTTGCTCACCACCATGCTCAACATAGTCGTCATAACTTGTTACTTCGGCACGAATGAAACCACGTTCGAAGTCTGTATGAATGATACCTGCACATTGTGGTGCCGTCATCCCTTGTCTAAATGTCCAAGCACGTACTTCTTGAACACCTGCTGTAAAGTAAGTAGATAATCCTAACAAATCATATGTTGTTCTGATAAGACGATCGAGGCCTGGTTCTTCAATACCTAAGTCTTCTAAAAACATTTCTTTATCTTCATCATCAAGTGTTGCAATTTCTTCCTCGATTTTTGCGCTAATGACGATAACTTCAGAATCTTCTTTTGCTGCGTACTCACGAATGGTTTTCACTTTATCATTTTCATCGTCACCAATTTCATCTTCGCCAACGTTTGCAATATATAACATTTTTTTAGATGTTAATAATTGAGCTTGATTTACATATTTTTGATCTTCTTCGTTAAAATCTAAACTACGAACTGGATTTCCTTCTTCTAACGCTTCTTTTATTCTAGATAAAATGCGGAACTCCATTTCGGCTGTTTTATCTTTTTGACGTGCCATTTTTTCAATTCGAGGCAAACGTTTCTCTACTGATTCTAAATCAGCTAAAACAAGTTCCATATTAATGACTTCAATATCATCTAATGGATTTACACGGCCAGCGACGTGTGTCACATTTTCATCATCGAAAGCACGTACTACCTGACAAATAGCGTCTACTTCACGAATATGTGATAAGAATTTATTTCCTAAACCTTCACCTTTTGAAGCACCTTTAACAATACCTGCAATATCTGTGAATTCGAAAGTGGTAGGAATCGTTTTCTTAGGTTCTACCATTTCTGTTAATTTATTCAAACGTGTATCTGGTACTTCTACAATCCCGACATTCGGGTCAATCGTAGCGAAGGGATAGTTCGCAGCGAGCGCACCTGCTTTTGTAATTGCATTAAATAGAGTAGATTTACCAACATTAGGCAAACCTACGATACCTGCTGTTAAAGCCATGAATCATTCTCCTAACTTTCTGTATCTTGATGAGATACTAATATTTTTTTTATTTTTTTATCAAACACTTGTCGTGGAATCATAATACTTCTTTGACAATTTTCACATTTAATTCGTATATCTGCACCCATGCGAATAATTTTAAATCGATTTGTTCCACAAGCATGTTGTTTTTTCATTTCTACTATATCATTTATACCATATTTTGGTGTCACAACATTACCCCCAACATTTATTAAGCGTCTTGTTTATCGGTATTTCTTACGTACATGGGTTGTGGCAATTTAATACCTTCTTGTACAAACATTTTTTGAATTTCTTTGCGTAAAATTCTAGAACCTGAAGCACCTTCTCCAGGAATAGTTTCTGCTGATATTCTTATGATAACTTTTGTTTCATCTAACCCATCAATTCCTAAAACAACTGGATCAGTAATGAATAAGTAGTATTTACTACGCATTGCTGTAAATAATTTATTTAATTTCTTTTCAACTTTATCTAAATTTTCATCAACTGAGACTGGAATTTCTACAATTGACGTACCATTAGTAATAGAATAGTTAGTAATCTCACCCATACTACCATTTGGTAAAATAGTTAACTCCCCAGTGATGGTATTAATACGCGTTGATCTCAATCCTATAGATTTTACTGTTCCTTCAGCAACTGTAGTACCACCGCTATTAATTTTAACATAATCACCTACATCAAACTGATTTTCAAAAATAATGAAAAATCCAGTAATAATATCTTTGACTATAGTCTGGGCTCCAAAACCAACAGCGATACCTACAACACCGGCGCTGGCGATAATTCCGTTTACGCTAATTCCAAATTTACTTAATACTGTTGTGAGCACGATAAACCACACAATGTATCTTACAACATTTTTGATAAGGGACACGAGCGTTTTAGAGCGTTTTTTATTTCCTCTATTACTTTTATTTTGAAATTTAAATGCTTCTTCTATCGCTTTATTAATAATTCCAATTACAATTAAGCCTACTAAAATATAAATAATAACCATTGCTAATTTAGTTGCTAAATTTGTATATACTTCGGGTTCTGTTAATGGTTGAAATAGCGATGTTAACACGTTCTTCAACTGATTCATATAGCCCCCTCCTTTTCCATTTAGTCCACATTAAATTTGTATTCCAATTTATTTATTATACAAAAATTCTTCTAAAATTGTATCAGTCTTTTGATTTATCATTTTCTTTTTTATTTTATTAATAGGATACTATTTATTAAGTTTATCTATAATACGTCTAAACTCAGCCTCGGATTTAAACTCAAACACAATTTTCCCAACATTTTTAGATACAGATATATCTATATGAGTTCCAAATTTTTCCTTAAGCGCACGTTCTTGTTTCTGTATGAATTTGGGTTTACTTGGAGTATTTAATTTTTCTTTTTTAGACTGCCCACCGTCTTGAATTTCAGAAACAACTTTCTCTAAATAACGTACACTCCACCCCTCTTTGATTGCTTGTTTACCTATACGTTTCATCGTATTTACATCTTTTAATGCAAGTAAAGTACGTCCATGGGCACCTGACATGCGATGCTCTCTTACAAGCTTAGCAATATCAGAGGGTAAATTTAGTAATCTTAGCATATTAGCAATGTAAGGACGTGATTTTCCTAACCTTTCAGCAACTTTTTGTTGTGTCAGACCAAGATCGTTCATTAATCGTTGATAACTTTCAGCTTCTTCAATTGCATTCAAATCTTCTCTTTGTAAGTTTTCTATAATGGCTAATTCCATCATGTCAGAATCAGAAAGGGATTTTACAATTGCAGGAACTTCCTCTAACCCAGCTAATTTAGAAGCTCGAAAACGTCGTTCTCCTACAACGATATAATATCCATTGATCGTTTTTCTTAAAACAATAGGTTGAAGTATACCATGAGTTGTTATAGAATCTGCTAAATCTTGAAGTTTCTCCTCATCAAATGTTTTTCTAGGTTGATAGGGATTAACTTTAATACTTGAAATTTTAATATGTTGTACGTGTTCATCATTATTTAATTGAATACGTTGATCTTCAATATGGTCCACTCATAGTCCTCCCTTATCTTTAAAGTCATTACTTAATTTTAAAAAAAGCGTGTTATATCTACAAGTCTTATAAACTTTTTTAAGAAAAATTTTACTAGGTAGAAAGTATATATATCAATCATTCAACCGCTTTCTGAATTTATTATTTAATCATAATTTTCAGAAAAGTTGTTGACAAATGTAATTTATGTCTGTAAGCTATGAATTAACTTAAAAAAACACAAATTACACACGGTAATAAGGAAAGTAAAACTTACACTGCAGATACAGAGAGTCTTGTAAGCTGAGAAGAGACATTGAAAGAAAGTTTGAAAATGGCCTTTGAGTGTTGATGCCAATATGAGGTATCAACGGGTTCGCCCGTTATAGCGATACAGTATTAACATTTATTGTTTAATGGCGTACTGGAATCACCGACGTCACTAAATTATCGTTAATACTCATTTATCATTAAAAGTTAAATGAGTTTTTTTATTACAGATATATCTGATATTTTACGATAATGTGTGTCACTTTTTCAAGTACTCCTAAAACATGATGGCGTACTGTTTGAGGTTACTTTAGCAATAAAGTAGCAAACAAAGGTGGTACCACGAAACAAGCTTTCGTCCTTTACATCCGATACATATCGGGTTTAAAGGACGGAAGCTTTTTTTATTTAGAAAATGATAGGAGGATTTGAAATGAAAGATACTCAATTAGCACAAATTTCATTAACAAAGGATTTGACTGGCGCAATTGCTAATCCAATTTACTTATCGACGGCATATCAACATCCTCACCTAGGTCAGTCTACAGGATATGATTACACACGAACGAAAAATCCAACGCGCTCTTCATTTGAAGAAGCATTTGCCAAATTAGAAGGTGGTACAGCTTCATTTGCAACTTCAAGTGGTATGGCAGCAGTTCAACTTATTTGTAACTTATTTAAACCTGGTGATGAAATTTTAGTAGCTTTTGATTTATATGGAGGAACATTTAGATTATTTGATTATTATGAACAACAATATGGAATTCATTTTAAATACGTTGATTTTTTAAATTATGAAGAAGTCGAAAATAGTATAAATAAACACACGAAAGCACTCTTTATCGAACCAATTTCGAATCCTCAAATGATTCAAATTGATGTAGAACCATATTATGTTCTAAGTAAAAAACATCATCTATTAACCATTATCGACAACACGTTTTTAACTCCATACTTATCAACACCTTTAGAACAAGGTGCTGACATTGTTTTACACTCAGCTACAAAGTATATAGGTGGTCATAATGATGTACTTGCAGGTGTAGTGACAGTTAAAGATGACACACTTGCTGAACAATTAGGTCAATTTCACAATATGATTGGCGCCACATTGTCTCCACTTGATTGTTACTTACTTCAAAGAGGTTTGAAAACACTACATCTCAGAATAGAACGATCTCAAGACAATGCACGTCGTCTCGCAAAACGTTGTGAAACATCCGATTCTATTGATGAAGTACTCTATAGTGGAAAAACAGGTATGCTAAGTTTACGTCTTAATAAGGCTTATAGCGTAGCTAAATTTTTAGAAAATTTAGAAATTTGTATTTTTGCAGAAAGTTTAGGAGGAACTGAAACCTTTATTACTTTCCCATATACACAAACACACGTCGACATGCCAGATGATGAAAAAGACAAACGCGGTATTGATGAACATTTAATTCGCTTATCCATTGGTATTGAAGATTATAAGGATGTTGAAGCAGATATTATTCAAGCATTAGAAAATTCTAAAGTAGGAGTGATTTCATGAGCTTATCTAAAGAAACAGAAGTGATATTTGATGAACATAGAGGTGTAGATTACGATTCAGCAAACCCACCATTATATGATTCTTCAACTTTCCATCAAAAAGTACTTGGTGATAACGCAAAATTTGATTATGCCAGAAGTGGTAATCCTAATCGTCAATTATTAGAAGAAAAATTAGCTAAACTTGAAGGCGGCCAATATGGATTTGCTTATGCTTCAGGTATTGCAGCAATATCAGCCGTATTACTCACATTACAAGCTGAAGATCATGTCATTTTACCAGATGATGTGTATGGCGGAACATTTAGACTAACTGAACGTATTTTAAATCGTTTTAATATTAAATTTACGACGGTAAATGCGACTCATCCTGAAGAAATTGAACAAGCCATTCAACCTAATACAAAATTAATTTATATAGAAACACCATCGAACCCATGCTTTAAAATCACTAATATTAAAGCAGTTGCTCATATCGCTAAAAAGCATGATCTACTTTTAGCAGTAGATAATACATTTATGACTCCATTAGGTCAATCTCCACTTGCACTTGGTGCTGATATAGTGGTTCATTCTGCAACAAAATTCTTAGGTGGACATAGTGATATTATTGCTGGCGCTGCTATTACAAATCGCAAAGACGTCGCTGAAGCACTTTACCTACTCCAAAATGGAACAGGAACTTCCCTATCTGCACATGATAGTTGGACTTTAGCCAAACATTTAAAAACATTACCTGTTCGTTTTAGACAATCTACATCGAATGCTGAAAAGCTTGTAGACTTTCTAAGTCAAAGAGATGAAGTTGCTGAAGTGTATTATCCGGGAAATAGTAATTTACATTTATCACAAGCTAAAAGTGGCGGTGCAGTCATTGGCTTTCGTCTAAAAGATGAAACAAAAGCTCAAGCATTTGTAGATGCGCTAACTTTACCACTTGTATCTGTAAGTTTAGGAGGAGTAGAAACGATTCTCTCACATCCAGCCACAATGTCTCATGCAGCTGTTCCAGAAGAAGTGAGAAACGAACGTGGCATTACATTTGGTCTATTCCGTCTAAGCGTAGGTCTTGAACAACCTGAAGAACTCATAGCTGATATTGACTACGCATTGAAGGAGGCATTTAATGAGTCGATTATTGAACCATTTGAAGAACAACGTTTTAGTAGCTGATGGCGCAATGGGAACAATCCTCTATTCCGAGGGCCTAGATACTTGTCCTGAAGCATATAATCTTACACATCCCAATAAAGTTGAACGTATTCATCGTTCATATATAGAAGCAGGAGCTGATGTCATTCAGACAAATACGTATGGCGCTAACTTTGAAAAATTAAAAGTATTTGGCTTAGAGCATAAAGTAAAAGAAATTCATAAAGCCGCTGTACAAATTGCAAAACGCGCAGCCAATAAAGAGACATTTATCTTAGGAACGGTGGGTGGCTTCAGAGGAATAAAACAAGAAGACTTATCGCTTTCTACTATTCAATATCATACAGACAATCAAATTGATACTTTAATTGAAGAAGGTGTAGATGGTTTACTATTTGAAACCTACTACGATTTAGATGAATTAACGAGTGTGATAACAGCGACACGTCAAAAGTACGATATTCCAATTATCGCACAACTGACCGCTTCCAATACGAATTATCTCGTTGACGGTACAGAAATTAACGAGGCGTTAAAACATCTCATTGAATGTGGCGCAAATGTGGTGGGCTTAAATTGTCACCATGGCCCACATCACATGCAACGCTCATTTTCACATATCGAACTACCAGAACATGCCTATCTCTCATGTTATCCTAATGCGAGTCTACTCGATATTGAAAATAGTGAATTTAAATATAGTAACAATGCTAAATATTTTGGTGATGTTGCACAAGAATTAATTAACGAAGGCGTTCGTTTAATTGGTGGTTGTTGTGGTACTACACCGGAACATATCTCTTACATTAAAGAATCTGTAAAACATTTAAAACCAATTAAAACTAAAAAAGTTATTCCAATTCATCGAACAATTAATACAAATGCAAAACGTACATTAAAACAAAATTTAACATCAAAAGTAAAACAAAGACCTACTGTGATTGTTGAATTAGACACTCCAAAACATCTCGATACAGAATTGTTCTTTGAGAATATAGGTAAGCTAGATGAAGCAAATATTGATGCAGTAACACTCGCAGATAACTCTCTCGCTACTGTAAGAGTCAGCAACATTGCTGCTGCAAGTTTAATCAAACAACGATACGAGATTGAACCTCTTGTTCATATCACATGTCGAGATCGGAATCTAATTGGTTTACAATCTCATCTACTTGGCCTTTCACTCATCGGTGTGAGTGAAATTTTAGCTATTACAGGAGACCCTTCAAAAGTAGGTCATCTACCAGGCGCAACAAATGTGTATGATGTTAACTCAAAAGGCCTAACAGAACTTGCACTACGATTTAATCAAGGTATTAATGTTGATGGTGATGCGCTGAAGAAACATACCAACTTTAACATCGCCGGAGCGTTCGATCCAAACGTTCGTAAATTAGACGGAGCAGTTAAACGTCTTGAGAAAAAAGTAGCGGCAGGTATGAGTTACTTTATTACCCAACCTGTATATAGTAAAGAAAAAATCAAAGAGGTATATGAAGCAACTAAACATCTTGATACCCCACTTTTTATCGGTATCATGCCTATTGCAAGCTACAATAACGCACTTTTCTTACATAACGAAGTGCCTGGAATTAAAATGTCAGAAGATGTATTAAATCAATTTAAAGCAGTAAAAGATGATAAAGAAAAAACAAAAGAATTAAGTTTGAGACTGTCTAAAGAATTAATCGATACGGTACATGAATACTTTAATGGTTTATATCTCATTACACCTTTCCAACGTATTGATTATTCATTAGAGCTCGCAGCATATTCTAAAGCAATTACCCAAAACAAGGAGGCAATATCATGACAACAATTAAAACTTCAAACTTAGGATTCCCAAGATTAGGTAGAAAAAGAGAATGGAAAAAAGCAATCGAAAGCTATTGGGCTAAAAAAATCGATAAAACTGAATTAGATCAAACATTAACAGACTTACATAAAGAAAATTTATTACTTCAAAAGAATTATAATTTAGACAGTGTACCTGTTGGTGATTTCTCATTATATGACCATATTCTTGATACATCATTACTTTTCAACATTATTCCTGAACGTTTCCAAGGACGTATAGTAGATGATGATTTATTGTTTGATATTGCACGTGGTAATAAAGAACATGTTGCAAGTGCATTAATTAAATGGTTTAACACAAACTATCACTATATTGTTCCTGAATGGGATAATGTTGAACCTAAGGTGAATCGCAATGTATTATTAGACCGTTTTAACTATGCTAAATCAATTAATGTAAATGCACATCCTGTCATTGTTGGTCCAATCACTTTTGTGAAACTTTCTAAAGGTGGTAATCAATCTTTTGAAGAAAAAGTTCAAACATTACTTCCACTATATAAAGAAGTATTACAATCTTTAGTAGATGCAGGTGCTGAATACATTCAAGTCGATGAACCTGTTCTTGTAACAGATGAAAGTGAAAATTATGAAAATATTACTAAAGAGGCTTATGACTACTTTGCTGATGCTGGTTTAGGAGAAAAATTAGTCATACAAACCTATTTTGAACGTGTTAATGTAAAATTCTTAAGCCGTTTACCAGTGGCTGGTCTTGGTTTAGATTTTGTTCATGATCAGGGTTATAACTTAGAACAAATTAAAGCAGGAGATTTCGATAAATCTAAAACATTATATGCTGGTATTATTGACGGTCGTAATGTTTGGGCTGCAGATATTGAAGCGAAAAAAGAATTAATCGAAACTTTACAACCTTATACTAAAGCAATTGTAATTCAACCTTCCTCTTCATTATTACACGTTCCGGTATCATTAGATGATGAAACATTAGATACATCAATTGAAGAAGGCTTAAGCTTTGCTACTGAAAAATTAGATGAGTTAGATGCATTACGTCGATTATTTAATAATAATGATAATAAAAAATATGATGAGTTAAAAGCACGCTATGAACGATTCCAAAGTCAATCATTCAAAAACCTTGAATATGATTTTGATAGCGTACCAACCAGTCGTAAATCTGATTTTAAAGACCGTAAAAAAGCACAAGACGCTCGTTTACATTTACCAGATTTACCAACAACAACGATCGGCTCATTCCCTCAAACAAGAGAAGTACGTAAATACCGTGCAGACTGGAAAAATAATCGAATTTCAGACGAAGAATATAACAACTTCTTAGAAAATGAAATCGCACGTTGGATTAAAATCCAAGAAGAGATTGGCTTAGATGTACTTGTACACGGTGAATTCGAACGTAATGACATGGTTGAATTCTTCGGTGAAAAACTTCAAGGTTTCTTAGTCACAAAATTTGGATGGGTTCAATCTTATGGTTCACGTGCTGTAAAACCACCAGTCATTTATGGAGATGTAAAATGGACTGCACCTTTAACAGTTAAAGAAACTGTTTATGCACAAAGCTTAACTGATAAACCTGTTAAAGGTATGTTAACTGGTCCAGTCACTATCTTAAACTGGTCATTCGAACGTGTAGATGTTCCTCGTAAAGTCGTTCAAGATCAAATTGCCTTAGCTATTGACGAAGAAGTATTAGCACTTGAAGAAGCAGGTATTAGCGTCATTCAAGTAGATGAACCAGCATTACGTGAAGGTTTACCATTACGTTCTGAATACCATGAACAATACCTTGCTGATGCGGTAAATTCATTTAAACTTGCAACATCTTCAGTCCAAGATGAAACACAAATTCATACGCATATGTGTTATTCTCAATTTGGTCAAATCATTCATGCAATTCATGACTTAGATGCAGATGTTATTTCAATTGAAACATCACGTAGCCATGGTGATTTAATCAAAGACTTTGAAGATATTAACTATGATTTAGGTATTGGATTAGGTGTATATGATATTCATAGTCCACGTATTCCTACTGAAGAAGAAATTGCAACAGCAATTGATCGTTCTTTACAACAAATCGACCGTTCTTTATTCTGGGTTAACCCTGACTGTGGTCTAAAAACACGTAAAGAAGACGAAGTGAAAGATGCCTTAACAGTACTTGTAAATACTGTTCGTAAAAAACGTGAAGAAAAAAATAAACCTGTCGCATAAGATACAGATAAACATGTGAGGGAGAAATTGAGTTTTCTCCCTCTTTTATTCTTATATTAGACTTTCGAGGTGAAACATATGACAAATTATCCATTGTGGGACCAATTACAACAATTAAAAACAGCAGAGTGGGTAGATTTAACCCATACTTTCGATCCAGACATTCCACGATTTAGTGAATTTGAAAAAGGCCAAGTATCCACATTATTTACAGTCAAAGAACATGGCTTTTATGTACAACGTTGGAATATCGTTACACAATACGGCACACACATTGACGCACCGATACATTTTGTAGAGAATAAACGTTATCTTGAGGATCTTGATTTAAAAGAATTAGTCTTACCACTTATCGTGTTAGATTATTCAAAAGAAGTAAAAAATAATGATGACTTTATCGTGACACGCCAACATTTAGAACAGTGGGAAGCGGAGAATGGGCGCATTGAAGAAGGTACCTTTGTTGCTTTACGTACAGATTGGTCAAAACGTTGGCCAGATATTGAACAATTCGAAAATAGAGATGCTGATGGTAACCAACATTTACCAGGTTGGGGACTAGATGCTTTAAAATTCTTAATTGAAGAACGCGGTGTAAAATCGATTGGTCATGAAACATTCGATACAGATGCATCAGTAGATACAGCTAAAAATGGCGATATTGTTGGAGAACGTTATATACTTGGACAAGATACCTTCCAACTTGAACTCTTAACAAACCTAGACCAATTGCCTACGCGTGGCGCAGTCATTTATGCAATTAGTCCCAAACCGAAAGATGCGCCAGGTTTCCCTGTCCGTGCATTTGCTATCAAACCATCTTAAATATAAGTGATATGTTGATAATGAGCGATCAAATTTATCACTTTCCTATATAATATATAACATCCTGATACTAAAGTACTTGAGCAAGACGAAGTATCAGGATGTGTTGTTATTTATATTCATTTTCATATTCTTCTCTCAACACACTATACACATAACTATCTGAGGATTTCCCTTCTACACGTTCATCACTTCTCAATATACCCTCTTGTGTGAATCCACGAATACCATACATAATTATCATCATTGCTTAATTTTGTTGAGCTAAACCTAAAGTTAAAAATCCAACATGAAAAATAATCCATATTATAAATGCTAAAGTCATCAGTCGACGTGGACTAAATACTTCTGCTAGTACTCCAGACATCCATGAAGCCAGTGCTACTATTAATCCATATATAGCTATCACTCTACCTGCTTGTGAATCACTATATCCAAGATCGATAATATACTTAGACAAAAACGCTTGTTCAAATCTATCACCTGTCATAAATATAGCTACCGCTACATAACCCCAATTAATACTCTAGGTAATCCTAAAAGCTGACGATTTTGTTTAGTTAAATCATTAGTCACAATAATTCCACTTTCTCCCTTTGCTTATTTGTGATTTCTTTAAAGTTGTTCATTAGCAAGACGTTCTATAGGAAGACCTTTTTTAAAACGTTCAATATAACGATTAAAGCTTTCTATTTCTTTTTCATTTGGTTCAATTTTGATGGACTCAGTATCTTTAAAAGCAATTTCATTAAGATAACTAGATAAATTTACATCGTTTTCTGCTATAAGATACCTAGCTAAAACAGCAATCCCCCATGCTCCACCTTCACCAGCTGTTTGCATAACACTAACAGGACTTTGCATTGCTGCTGCTAAAAATGTTTGAGCAACTTTTTTGGTTTTGAATATACCTCCGTGCCCATATATTGAATGAATTTCAATATCTTCATTTTCTTTTAATAAATCAATACCAATTTTTAATGTACTAAATGCACTATATATATGAGTCTTCATTACATTAGCTAAATTGAATGAACTATCTATCGATCGTACTAACATAGGGTAACCCTGTTGAACCTCTGTAATAAATTCTCCAGATATATATCCATATGAAAGTAATTTCCCAAGTTTATCATCACCATTTAAAGCGTTTTCGAATAATTTTGTAAAAAGTTCACTTTTTTCATATTTGACACCCATTACTTCTAATACTTCTCCAAATAAATCAACCCATGCATTAATATCAGATGTGCAATTATTCGCATGTATCATGGCTACTTCATAGCCATCTGGTGTTGTGACAATATCCACTTCTGGATAAATATTTTTTAAAGATTTGTCTAATACAATCATTGAAAAGATACTTGTTCCTGCAGATATATTACCAGTCTTTGGTGCTACGCTATTTGTAGCTACCATTCCAGTTGCAGCATCAGCTTCTGGAGCACACATAGGACAGCCTGCTTCTAATTGACCATTTGGATCAATAAGTTTTGCTCCTGTTTCTGTTAAATAACCTGCATTTTCACCTGCTACCACAACTTTTGGTAATACTTCTAAAATATCTTGATGATATCCCATTTCAGAAAAAAGCTGATTAAATGTTTTAGCAATATCTTGTCGATACTCTTTAGTTTCTACATCAACGGGAAACATGCCTGAGGCATCGCCTATACCTAATACTTTTTCATCTGTTAAGTACCAATGAATATAACCAGCAAGTGTTGTCATGTAATCTACTTTAGCAACATGAGACTCATTATTTATAGCTGATTGATATAATTGAGCTATGCTCCATCTTTCTGGAATATTTACTTGAAATGATTCTCTTAAAATCTTAGCCGCCTGATTAGCATTGTTATTACGCCAAGTTCGAAATGGAACGAGCAAATCTTCTTGTTGATCAAATACTAAATAACCATGCATCATCCCACTAATGCCTAATGATTTAATTTTTTTCACTGTAGTCCCATACTGTTCTTTTATAACTTTAGTCATTTCACTATAACTTTTTTGTAGACCTATCCATGCATCGTTCATAGAATATGTCCAATATCCGTCTTGATATGTATTTTCCCATCCAAACGTTCCTGTAGCTAATGTTTTACAGTTGTCATCAATTGCTACCGTTTTAATTCTAGTTGAACCAAATTCAATACCAATTGTTAAATTACCCGCTTCAATAAATTGTTTTATTGAGGAATTATTCATTTTATGCACCTCCCTATAAAATTAGTGAAAACGCTTACTTATTTAATGCTATCAAAACTTTATATAGCAAACAAGTAATTTTCAAATATAATATTTTATTAATTTTAATATTTATAAATACACAATTGATACTTTTAGTTATATAAAATCCTAAATACAAACTTATTAGTTATTTATTTAGAAAAAGTATACAAACGATATTTTTCTTTTCTCAATACTTACAGTGTTGTAAGTTTATCTATTAATTGTTGTAATATTTTATTATTGATGTTTTTATAATAAGTAAAGAGAAAGAAGGTGAAAAAAGTGGAAAATACAAATAGTAAAATGCATAAAAATGACAATAGTTATGTTTTATCAGCATTGAGTTATTTAAGTATCTTTTTTGCACCTATCATTTTACCTTTATTGGTATGGATACTTGCGGAAGAGCCAACGTCTGAGCATGGTAAAAAAGCATTAGGGAACCATGTTATAACGTGGATCAGTTTTTTTATAGGTAGAGCGGCATTTATTTTTTCAAAAGAGGTCTTTGATAAACCATTCGATCATCAATTATTAATATTTGTTATTGCTTTAATCATTGCTATTGTGTTCTTTTTAATTGCTTTAATATTATATATCCTCAACATTATCAGAGGAATTAAAATTTTATTAAAAAAATAAGTCACTTATATATTAAATTAAAAAGGGAGTACTATACTTCCTTTTTAATTTAACGCTTTTCTATAACTGATGACTTTATTTATAATCTAAGATACTTTCTTCAACGTTTCTAATCACATCTCGCGAAACCTCAAAATTATTATTAATATATCCATGCTTATTAACCGATAGAGCAATCGATTGGCCTGCATAATAATCATTTTGACTTACTCTAAAGGCACGAGTAAATGCTTCACCATCTTGTATTTTATCAATTAAAATATCTCTATTCACAAAAATCGGTTGGCTAATATTTATAGCTTTTCCATCCTTTATATTAAACTCATACAATCTTAATCCATATAATTCAAGATCGTCATTATTTTTCTTAATGACGTATTTAATCGCATTATATTTTCTAGCCATCTTTTTAATCCTTTCTATTGCTATATTATAGTAATTTTTATTTTAGTTTTCATTTATAATGTGTATTTCAAAAAACTTGAAAGATAATTTATTTATTATATAAAACCACTATGAACATTGACATTCAATCACTGCAGTTTAAATTAATAAAAAAAGAGGACAAAGACCTCTACACATCTTTGACCTCATAATATATTCACTTAATCATTTTTTAATTGTTCTTTGACTTCTGCGATAGTTTCATCCATCGTCATATTCGATTTAAGTGCCACACTCGCGATAAAACTACCTTCTACGACGGGCGCCTCCATTTTTTCAATACGATGAGAGCCTTCATACATTTCGATTGCCATATCAAGGTTCATCCCAGCAGACCCTATATCATAAAAACATATTGCATCATCATCTAATTCATTTATGACTGAAAGAATACGATCGAAAGATGTGCCAATCCCTTTATCATCTAAGCCACCAACATCAATAATATTGACGTCATTATCTGTCATTTGTAAATTTAAATCTTTGACACCTTCAGCAATTTTATAACTGTGACTCACAATTACTATTGAAGTCATTCTACCTCTCCTCCTATCATCGCATTTAAAATGTAAACACTACTTTGAGCACCTGGATCGATATAACCTTTTGAATCTTCTTTAAAATATGATGCTCGTCCTTTCGTAGCTATCATGTTTTTAGTTTCATCAGCATATGATTGTAATGTGTTAAAATCAATGTTTTCATCATTATCTAATGCTTCTCTTGTACGTTCAATTACGTCATACATCGTTTTTTCATTTAATTCTACTTTTCCACGTTGTTTAACGGCTTCTGAAAAAGCAGCAATCATCTCTTTTAAATTTTCTTTGTCAATATCATCTTTAACGACATTTGCCATTTTAACAAAGCTAAAACCGTATAAAGGACCTGAGGCACCGCCCACTTTAGACATTAATGTCATTCCTGTTGATTTAAATAATGACTTCATATCTGTGTCATCCAGACCTTGTTCTAACGCTTCAAATCCTCTGACCATATTCACTCCATGGTCGCCATCACCAATGGCACGATCTAAATCAGTTAATTCACTTTCTTTTTCTTTAAAAGTTTCAACTAAACTAAGTAGTCTTGTTTTCATGTCTTGTACATTCATTGAAAAGTCACCTCATTATCTCTATTTTTATTTAAAAATAACGACTTGTTGTTGGAGCTAAAAGACCTTTTTCTATTTCTTCACTATAAGGAACCACTGTAATGGAGAAACCTTGCATATCAAGTGATGTCATATAATCACCAACAAACCATTGTTTAGCAGCTATGTCATGTTCTTGGAATTGTTGATTTAAATACTTCGCCACAATACTTAATTCAGATAAAGGCGTGCCTCCCATACCATTTACCATAACAATTAATGATTGATCTTTCACTTCTTTTAACAACTCATCTAGTAAACGCTCAATAATAACATCAACCGATTGAATCGCTTCACGGTGTAACCCTTTTTCACCATGAATGCCGATACCTATTTCCATTTCATTATCATCAATATCGAAACTATATTTCCCAGTTGTTGGCACCATTGGTGAAGTAAGCGCCATCCCAATACTTTTAATTTTAGGAATAAACGCTTCAATTTTGTTTTTAATATCTTTTAAAGATAGGCCTTGGTCCGCTAAATAACCTGCATATTTATGAACGAATCCCGTACCAGCCACGCCACGACGTTTTTCTACATCTGAAACAGCAATATCATCATTCACAATGACACGTTCAACTTTAATATCTTCCATTTGTGCCATTTCTTGAGCCATCTCAAAGTTCATAACGTCTCCAGCATAATTTTTAACGATTAATAATACACCGTCGCCTGTATCGACTGCTTTAATAGCATCTAAAATTTTATCTGGAGTCGGAGATGTAAAAACTTCACCACATACTGCCGCATCAAGCATACCATTAGCTACATAACCCGCATGTGCTGGTTCATGACCACTACCACCGCCTGATACCAAGGCAACTCCTGAATTTTTTTTATTTTTTTTAACAACAACTGTTTCTGAAATAATTTCAATATTATCATTCGTTAAAGCGAGACCCTCTAACATGTCTGTTAAAATATTATTTTTTTCTTTAATTAATTTTTTCATCAAAAAGCGACTCCTTTTGGCATATTCAAAGTAAGTTTATCTAAGATTAAATATCAACATCATTTTCTTTATTTAAACTTGGAATTTTCATATTAGTAAATATAAAAATACTCTTTCAAAAAAGGATAAAGACATAAGTTTTATCTTTATCCTTCTAATTACTTATCTATTCTTAGTTATCTTCTTTACGAAAATTAACCTTTGGAATTCAACGTACTTTTAGATAATTCACTTACTGTTAAAATAGCGTCTGCAATGTCATCTGCATTTAACTTATCACTTAAATTTGCAAAAGTATCATTTGGTTCTAAAGCACGCTTACCTACGCGAACCAAATCTTCATAACTTTTATCGGCAATGTGGAGTTCTTCTAAAGTCGTTGGCATATGGATACTACTTAAAAATTGTTGATATTTTACAAATTTTTCTGTTGGCGCATTTTCCAATACTAATTGGACTAAAATACCATAGGCCACTTTTTCACCATGCGTTAAATGATGAATATCGCCTTCAAGTGCTGTAAAACCATTATGAATTGCATGAGCAGCTGCAAGTCCTCCATTTTCAAATCCTAAACCTGAAAGTAATGTGTTCGCTTCAATCACTGCTTCAACTTGTGGAGATACAATATGATTTTTAATTGCTTCATATGCACTATGTCCATATTCAAAAATTACTTCTTCACATTTCTGCGCAATCGCTAAGCTAGCTAATGATGGTTTTCCACTAAACATATTTTTTCCTTGTCTACGTAACGTAGATTCTACCTCAACTAAAGTAGCTAATCCATCACTCATCCCTGAAGCAAATAAACGTACAGGCGCTTGCGCAACAATTTGTGAATCCACCATTACTGTATCAGGATTCTTAGGGTAAAATTCATAACCACTAAATACGCCATTATCATCATAAATAACAGATACGGCTGCCGTAGGTGCATCCATTGATGCAGTAGAAGCGAAATCGATAACACTTGCATTTAAAGCATTGGCTACTGCTTTACCTGTATCAAGTGCCTTTCCACCACCTAAACCAATGACTACATCTATGCCTTTTGTCTTAGCTTCATCAACGATACGATTAATTTCATTTTCTGAAGATTCGCCTTTAAATGTTTCGTAATCATAATTAACTTCTGAATTATTTGAAAAACTTTGATCAATTTGATCTTTAGTTATATTCCAAACAACTTCATCTGAGATTATTAATGCATGTGAACCTAAACGTTGTGTTTCATCTGCGATAGATTCGATAACTCCTTTTCCTTGTACATATCTTCCTGGAGATTGATAAATAATTTTTGCCATAGAGCTTTCCCTCCATAATAAATATTTATACTGCATCATTTAATAACTCTTCAGTAAATTACGCTCACAAATATATGATATAGAAAATACATATTAGCGTATTTACCATTACAATACGAAAAATAAGAATCAAAAGAAAGATTAAGTTGCTTAAAAAATTGATTTCTCTCTACACTTCCATTATTAATCTATTAAATATAATTGTCCACATATTAGCTAAAACTTCATTAAATTATCACTTTAAAACTTAAATATTGTAATATTATAATTTATAACCTATAATTGACTCTATCTTTACAATAGGTTTTATTGTGTTATCCTATGCTTGTATTACTCTTAATCTAACATAAAAATTTTAACCACTTTCAATTTATTCTGGAGCGTAAATTGAAAGTGGTTTTTTTAATTTATTATATATAGGTTTACTAAACAATAAGCTTAAAATAGAAAGAGATGATTCTATTCTCTATTATGTTCGGAATGAATCTATAAGTGGATATCATACGTTTATTGATTACTTAAAAAATAATTATAAAATCGTCTTGAAGATAAATTTGAATGTGTATTTACAATAGAATTAATCATCATATTCTTCTCTAAGCAAACTATACACATAACTATTTGAGAATTTCCCTTGTACACGTTCATCACTTCTCAATATACCTTCTTGTGTGAATCCAAGTCTTATTGGTATAGC
>NZ_KV792037.1:22146-187329 GCF_001808085.1 Staphylococcus sp. HMSC14C01 | reverse complement strand
TGTGTGAATCCAAGTCTTATTGGTATAGCTCGACTTTTCTTATTTTTAGTAGACATTCGTATTTCGATTCGATTAATATCATATTCTTCATATACATATTGAATAAGTGCTTTAGTGCATCTAGTCATGATGCCTTTCTTTTGGAAATCTTCAGCTAAATAATAACCAATCGACGTGCGTTTGTTAACCAAGTCTAAATAATGTAAGCCAATGACTCCTACAAGTTTTTGGTCATACCAAATGCCACAATGGAATCCATCTCCACGCGCAAATTGTTGTAAGGCCGAATGAATAAACTTCTTACTGTGTTCAACCTCAGTTGTGTACGCTACAAATGGCAAGAACTCCCCTAGAGACTCACGATTACTATCTACTAATTTAAAAAGTTGATCCGCTTCACGTTCTTCCAAAATTTTCAACTTAACATGTTCATTGACCTCGTACCCAAACTTCATCCCGATCCCCCTTCAGTAAAAATTCCTAATTATTCAGTAAATTAAAGTCATAATAGCATAGATATATATATTGTAATAGTATAATTTACATTAAATTTTGAGTTTGAATTTATTTATATTTCCTTTTACTTTAATTTGTAAATAAAAAGCATCCCTTCAAAATGAGGGATACTTTCTTTTAATCCTCTAATATTAGAAATCTTTTTACTTTTTTATTTAATTCAGCTTCGTCTATTAAACTATTTAATATACTCTTTTGCTCTTCGTATTCTTGTTCTTTTTGAGTTTTATAATTATATAAATAGATATTTTCTAATTCGTTTTTATTAATATTATTAAAAATACCTTTTATATATATTAAATCGATATCCGCAAAACTAAAACCATAAAAATATATATTTTCAATTTTTTTGTCGGATAAATCTTCAAACCAATTTTGATTATCTTTATATATTCTAGAAGTATCTTTTATTAACTGATGTTTTAGGTAGTTATTAAAACCAAAGGCTGAATGGCCTATTGAATGAATATTTTCTACTTTTTTATGTCCAAATTCATAACCTACGCCATCTTTAACTACATGAATATATTTAATATTATTCTTATTAATGTTGTAAAGCATTTCCAAAGTAGGGGTATAATTCAAACTTAAAAATATATCTTCATTTTTATTAAATAAATATTTCAAATCTTTTTTAGGAGTTGCTTCAGAAATTTTATCATTTTTTAATTTTTCTATCCACTTTTTAAAAAAAAAGCTAAAACTTGTAGAAAAAGTAATAGCTGGATTTATATACTTATCGCTCTTTTTAACAACGTAATCTAAATCTAGTCTACCTATACTTTCTTCTAAATCTTTCCATAAATTTTCTTGATTTTCTTGATGAGCTATTTCAATTATTTCAAGCAATAATTTCGCATTATCATCATCTGAATCAGCTAAAGATTCTTTAAAGTTTGTATAAGCTGAAGCAATGTGATGGTCTATGTCAAAGCCATTCCCAATTACGTATAAATTCATTTTTGTTCCCCCTTAGTTTATGTTCTAACTAGTAATTACTCTCGTATTATCAAATATTACTGAACTAGCTATAGCATCTGTTAGATTTGTTTTAGTTATTTTTAAGCCTGAACTTGTCATTAGTTTATGTATTTTAGGATAAATCGTTTCTGATCCATCCATAATCGTTTGGACTGGATTATCGGTGTCACCTATCCCTCTCATTTTGTGAGGGACAGCACCAATAAATACATCCGTGTATTGTGTTGAATTTTCTAAAGTAGAAATATCAAAATTTGTTAAATCATCATATTCAACAATTTCATATCTATCTTTTAAACTCGCTTTTTTAAATATGCCGTTAATATCTTTAGCTTTTAAGCCCCCGTTTCTTACCCCTAAAATGAGAACTTTAGCATTGTCATTATAAAGATGACCTTGATTACTATCATTTTTCTCAAATTGATAACGTTCTAAGAAAGTATCAAATTCACTTTGTTGATTGTATAGCCTTGCTTCTTGTTTTAATCTCTCGAACAATTCTTCTAAAAAATCATTTAGTTCTTCGATACTTAATTTACCCAATCCTATTCCCCTCCGTTTTCATTAAAAAGTTGTGGTAATTTTTCTTTAAAGTTTTTGACTTTTTTCAGATAACTATAATATTCGAGTAATTCTTCTTCCATTTTAAAGGCGATGTCTTCTTGAGTTTCTTCATCTAGCATAGACACCTTATATTCTTGCAAAGATTTTTGTGAAATAACATTAATCACAGTTCCTGTCATTAGTTGTTTTAACTGTTCAACACCTATTTCACTTGTTAAAAATGCAAATAAATAGTAAGGACTCACTTTATCGTCTTTAATTCTTAAAATATTAAAATTAGAAGAAATAATTAGATTATCTTTAGCTAAACTTTCGGTAACAATAGCTATTTTTAAATCCGAACTTCTTGTACTTAATACAATATCCTTAGGTTTTAATAGATATCTCTCATATTCATCGAGTATATCTTGACTGATTTGTTGTTTAGGAGTATCAATTTTATAATCTTTTACATCAGATAAATTAAGTAAGTAACCTGATTTATCTTTACTTTCTTCCTCATCTAATCTTTTTTTAGATACATCTTTTCCACGAATCGTTTCTACGATGTTAGTTAACTCGGTAGGACTTACAAGACGATCTTCAATATTAACTAAATAACGAATAGGAGATAAATTATAGTCATTATCTTTGACTTCTTGTTTATTCACTTTTACAGAAATTTCAGTTTCTTCTTCTAGCGCTTTCATAATAGTTGTAATATTTTCATCTTCAAAAGTATTCTGCATTCTGCCCTTTTGAGTATAAATTTCTGAAGCATCAATAAATGTAATCTTATCGCTATTGTCTTTTTGCAAAATTAATAAAGTTGTAGGTATAGCCGTATTAGTAATCAAGTTCGAAGGAAGTTGAATAACTGCTTTTATTAAATTCTTCTCTATCAACTCTTTACGTATATCTTTAGCCATTTCAGTAAATGTAGCAGCGTTTCTTACTACAATAGTTCCTACACCCTTATCCTCTAAATTATTTAAAATACGATTTGTAAATATCCATTCAGAGAATTTACTTCTTGTCTTTAGATAACTGTTAGAAGCGGAATCTTCAATTTGTTTTAAACGTTTATTATCTGCATTTAAAAATAATGCATCTGAATAAATACATTCAAATTTATCATTGCTTCCAAAATTTAAAGTAGAATCAATTTTTTTAATTTCTATATTCGTTTCTGATTGAGATAGAAGCTGTTCGCTAATTTCAGCTACGTTATGATTAATTTCTTCACCCCTTAAGTATTTAAAATGACCTTCCTTATTCGCTCTCCATAGCATATGTCCTGTTCCCGAACCTAAATCTAATAGTGAATTTTGATTACTATAAGTTTTGAAAATCTCTAAAGATAGCGATTCGATAGACTCAGTATAAGTTGATACTGAATGACGATTCATAATTTGCAAGTCATAATAAATACTTTGTAATTCTTGAACTGTCTTATTTTCTAATTGTTTGATTATTTCTTTAGTCGAATTATCCTTAAACTCATTGTCAATTTCTTGTTTGCTAATTTTTTTAATTACTAATTCCTGTAATTCTTCTAATGTCATTGAACCCCTTAATGTGTTTACTTGTTTCAATAAATCCAACATAATTTCCTCCCTCGGTTAACGTTAACCTAAGTATATAGCACTACCCTTTAATTGTCAACGGTTAAATTTAACCTTTTAATTTTTAAACTGAAAAAACTAGCGACTTGATTTTATCGCTAGCTTATAAATCTACTTTATTTTAAATTTTCCATTCGTCACTAAATTCGCGGAGCGCCATAATTACAAATTTATCTTTTTCATCTTTATTTATATTATTTTCATTTATATTTACTGTAAAGCATAATAATATAATTAATTCTCTACATATTCTAATTAAATTAATCCCTAACTCATTTAATTCATCTGATGTAATAGTATATGATAAGTTATCATAATCACTAGTGGCTTGATCTATAAAATTACTATCTAATACCTTTAAATACCTATGTTCCATTATATTTCTTATCGTATAAGTACGTCTTAACTTTTTATCTATACAATCCAAATTCTTTGATTTAGTTTTAGCGAATAAATCTTTATACGTCCAATACATGCCTTTTAAGGCAATATTATTTTTAAACACCTCATATATTTCATTATTAGCACTTTGCCAAATTCTTTTAAAAGAAACTTCACGATCTTTCAATCCTAATTTGAAATATTTATTTAAAAAATATCCAATTCTATCAAACAATGCATAAGCACTTCTATATGCTGCCTTTACTCTTTCTATATTTAAACCATATTTAGGATAGTCAATTGTATTTACTAAATATACATTTTCATCTGAAAAATGATTCTTGTTATTATACATCCCTTCATAAAGTATATATCTGGCAGAACAATACTCTTGTTTAATTTGATTAAAAATTCCATAAAATGATGAATGATCATTAATTGACGTTAATATATTTGGCAAATGAAGAGTGTCTTGATTATTTTTAGTCATATAATCTATATCATTTATTGTGTTCAATGCTAAACTATTTTCTGCCACCCAATCCCAGTAGTCTTCATTAGTAATATTATTTGTAAAGTTATGATCATCTAATCTATCTTTTTTTAATATAGATTCCACATTGTACTCTGTATCATACGGATTAAAATTATCGATTTCATCGAGAATATCAATTTTACTTTGATAAAAAGCTTTTGCATTAGGATGTACTATACTATCCTCATAAGTTAAAGCCGTATCTAACAATTGATAAGCGTATTTATAAAGAGACTCTTTATTATCTGTATAATCAAAACAAGCATAATCAAAAATTTCTGTCCCTAAATTTCCAATTGCCATACCAAACTGAGAAGTTGCTAATTTTCTCATCTCAAATATTGCAGATGAATATTTCCCTATAGAAATAAGTAGATTACAATAATTGGTTTTTACACTATTATATATACCATTTAAATATATGTATTCTATCTCATCAATTTCAGTATCTTTTAAATATTCGTCCATTGAATTAATCGCAGTTCTAGCTAAAAACAAGCTTTTTTCAATTAGTTTTTCCCATTCTACGGTTTCTTTGTTATTAACTTTTATATCAATGTAATTATTTAAACTAGTAAAACTAATGTACAAATAATAAGCATACATCATCTTAGATTCAACATAATCGGTTGATAATTTTTCCAATTTCTCACTAATTTCATATAATGAATTGGGATCCTTTTTATCTAAAGCTTCATCAGCTTTCTTCGCGTAATTCAATAATTGTTCATTTTTATACCACTTCATTCACTTTACCTCTTTTAGTTTTTTGTAAGCTTTTACCTATTGTTCAAAATATATTAAAATAATTATACTCAAAAATGAAGGGAACTAAAATCAATGAAACCATTTTTTATTGATGAAAATTATTTTGAATATGAATACGATCAGCTACTTAAAGAATTAGATATATTCGACTTTTCTAAATTTAATGATTTGATTAATGGTTTGGATAGGTTAGGCTCAAATATAGTTTCTACTATTAATTCTATACATGATACCTGTGAATATTTCTGTAATTCTTTTGTAAATTTAAAATATTCAATAAATTTAATTGAAACTGTTAACGAAGAAGAAAGAAACTATTATTGGGTTTTTTATTTTCATAATATTACTTTACATTTTCTACATACATTAAATGATTTATTATATTCATTAGCTCAAGAATATACTTCACATTATGAAGTAAAAAAAGATATAGGTTTTAAACGAAATTTAGTAGAAAATTTGATAGCTTCAAATAACGACACACATAGACAAATCGGCAATATCCTTAATAAAGATGTTCCTATACGTACTATGAGATATAGAGATGAATACACACATAATATAATGCCTTACAGACCCAATAGTAACCCAACTGTAGAAAATGGCATTACTATGTTTCGAGGCTATTCTACCATGATAACAAGTTTAAATAGTTTAGTGGACGATATTGAATCTGATTTAAAAAAACTAAAAAAAAGAGCTAAGAATATTAAGCAAGTAGTAGGTTTAACTAATGATTAAGCTTCGTATAAATAAATAAAAAAGTATCTATTAATAAGGCTTTGGATTAATCAAAACCGCTATTAAAGCTATAGTAATGTTTGATACTCCTTTGTCTCGTCTAGAAAAATTAGAAACAAAAGAAGATTAGAAAATATGACTAATAGAGTTGCTATCAACAAAATATAAAAGAAGTAAAATTACATTTTTCTATACTTCAAAATTACATGGCTTACTAAGCACGAAAAAAAGCATTAAAATTACAAAACTTTGGGAAGATATGAATAATTATTTCATAATTTCTTTTTAATAATAAAATTTTTATATCTTCTCCCCTCATTTATATTTGTAATAATTTATTTATCAATTTCTTTATTAGTTACATATAATCTATAAAATTATTGAATTATTTGTTTAATAACAAAATATCCTTTTTAATAAAACTCAATTGTTGCTATTGCCTTAAATAATATATATTGATTTTTAAATTAACTTGTAAATGAATAATCAATATTAAATCTTTCTATATAAGAATAAAATAATAAGACCACTAGTCAAAATTGTTAGACTAATGGTCTTATTATTTTATATATTATTTGTAAATATTTTAATTACTTTCTCAATAGCTTTATCCCAAAATGCATAATCATGTTTTCCTGGGCTCTTTATAAAGTCATACTGTACATTTTTTTTATCTAAATAGTTAATAAAATCTAAGTTACCTTTATAAAGTTCATCTTCTGTACCACACATAATTAATAACTCTGGTAAATCAATATTTTTCTCTATAGCTTTATCAACAAGATAATAAGGATCAAAATTACTACCAACTATTTCTTTATTCGTTCCGACTATAGATTCTGGTGAAAAATCATACCATTTGTAATTTTTAAGCATGGAAACGTCGAATGCGGCAGATAAAGGAGCAGCTTTAGAGAACAATTGACTTTGTGTTAGTGCAAATTTAATTGTTCCATATCCTCCCATTGAATGCCCTGCAATAAAATTATCTTCTCTTTTTCTAGACAACGGTAAAATCTGGTGTACATAATTGTAAACTTCTAAAATGTAATCATAATAACTGTGTCCGAAAGCCATATTCGTATAAAAACTGTGATCTGCATTAGGCATTATAATCGCTAATTGATATTCATTAGCATATCGTTCTATACTTGTATATCTTATATACGAGTGAGTGTCGCTAGATAGTCCATGAAATAACAACATTGTTTTAAGTTTTTTTGTCTCGTTCGATGGATCAAAGTAACTGTCATCTTCAGGTAAAATAATATTTAAAGATTGATGCATTCCAAGTGTTTTTGATAAGTAATTCATCTGGATTAAAGCCATATTATCTACTCCTTAAATACTTTATTAATTATTCGTTTGTGTAGCTGGATCTAATTTTTTCTCTACTAGACGTAAAACAATATCTATAAGAACTACTATCACAACAATTGGTAATGCACCAGCCAAGATAAATAGTGTACCATCAGTAGCATTCGTACCACGAATAACGACATCACCAAGTGAAGGCGCTCCAATGAACGAACCAACAGCAACAACACCTATTGCAACTACGAGTGCAATACGTATGCCACCAATAATTACTGATAAAGAAAGTGGTAACTCAATCATACGTAAGACTTGATTACGTGTCATTCCCATTCCTTTTCCAGCATCTTTAATATTAATATCTACTTCTTTAATACCGGTATAAGTATTTTTTATAATTGGAAGTAAAGCATACAAGAATACTGTAAAAATAACCGTATTGATGCCTAATCCTATTACTAACATAAGCATCGCTAACATCGCAATGACAGGAACAGTCTGTATGATATTCGCTAAAGTAATGATAACGCCTGATAATTTTCCAAATCGTGCAATAATGATGCCTAAAGGAATACCTATAATTGACGCAAATAATACACCATACACTGACATTAGGAAATGATTAATAAACAATTCAAAAAGGTAGCCTGAATTTGTTTGATAGTAAGAAATAAGTTGTTCAAATAAATTACCATTCATTAATTTCGACCGCCTTTCTGTTTTGCATCATTTTCAAAATAATCATGTTTTTTCAAGAAATCTTCTGCTACTGTTGCTGGCTCTTTACCTTTTCCATCTGCTTGATAATTTAATTCTTGCATCTGTTCAGTTGAAATCTTACCTTCTAATTTTTCAATAATTGGTTTTAATTGTGGTTTTTCTTTTAATAGTTTATCTGTTGCTAAAGGACTAGCATCATAAGGTGGAAAGAACTGCTTGTCATCTTTCAGTACTTTTAAATCATAAGCCGCGATACGACCATCAGTTGAGTAGCCTACAGCGACATCTAAGTTACCTGAATGTAATGCGTCGTATACTAAACCAATTTGCATTGGTCTAACAGTACCAAAATGGATACCGTATTCTTGTTTAAATCCAGGATATCCATCACCCTTACGATTTTGCCATGAACTATCCATTCCTACTCTCAAATCTTTAGCATGTTTCTTTAAATCAGAAACTGTTTCTAAATTATATTTTTGTGCTGTTTCTTTTGTTACCATTAGTGCATATGTATTTTCAAAACCATATGAATTAAAGAAAGTCTGATTAAACTTTTCTTCAAATCCTTTTTGTGTCACTTTCATTGCTCTATCAGGATCTTTAATTGGATCTTCGCCTAATGCACCAGTTAAATCCGTACCTGTATATCGCGTACCTGACATATTAGCTTGGCCACTCGTAATAGCATTGTGTTGAATTACACTAGACCCTAAGTTATTGATTAAAGTTGGTTTAATCTTTCCATCTGTATCATGTTCAATGAGTAGTCTTAACATATGTGAAATAATTTGAGATTCACTTGTTCCTAGAGATGTAATTCTAACCTCATCATCTGAACTACTATTTTTTAAACCTGGCAAGCTACATCCAGATAACACAGTTAGACATAGCACTAAAACAACAATATACTTTTTACAATATTTCATAATGTCCTCCTTTATTGTTTATCTGGAAATTTTAAGTCCTTTTGGTATAATCCATTTTTCAATTTGAGCTAAAATTAAATCAACGATTAATGCTAACAACGTTACCAAAATCGTACCTACGATAATCATTTCTGGTTCATATAATGCTAAACCATTAAAGATTAAGTCACCTAAACCACCAGCGCCAACATAACTCGCAAGTGCTGCCCAACTAATCACATAGACTGACGACAAACGAATCCCACTTAGAACCATTGGTAATGCTAAAGGTAATTCAATATCTTTCATTAATTGAAAATTAGTCATTCCCATACTGCGGCCAGCTTCTACAATATTACGATCTATATTTTGAACACCCACAATTGTATTATTTAATATAGGTAGTAAAACATATATAAATAACGCAATAATTGCCGTTACTTTACCTACACCAAATAAGGGAATCATTAAAGCTAAAATCGCTAGTGTAGGAATCGTTTGTAAAATACCAGCTATAGTTAACGACACCTTTGATAGCTTTTCTTTCTTTGACAACAAAATACCTAAAGGAATGGCAACAATCATAGCAAGTATGAGAGCCATGATAGAAATGTAAAGATGCTCTAACGTTTTATTCAGTAACATACCACTATTTTCTACTAAATAATTCATACGTTATCAGCCCCAATTTCTTTAGGATCCACAATACCTTGATTTTCAGTAGTCGTTCCACCCCAAAGTGTATCATATACGATATCAACTAGGTTAGAACGTGTTACAAGTCCAATTAAAGTATGTCCGTCCGTATCAACAACAGGAACATTTCTTACATTACGCTTAAGAATGGTACGTACTGTATCTTGTAATTTACTATCTACCTTAACGCGATAAATATCACGTTGCATCGTATCAATTAATTCTTTTTTACTACGTAATCCTTGGTTGATATCTTCAATATCTAAATAACCAAGTAAATGATGTTGATTGTCAACGACAAAAATGGTATCTATACGATATTTTCTCATAATATTAACTGCATCATTTAATGATTCGTCAACATGTACAGTTATCGGCTTAATCATTGCGTCTTCTACAGTTCTAATATTTGGTCTATCTTGAATCAAGCGATTTTGTCCAATGAAGTCTTTAACAAAATCATTAGCGGGATAACGTAAAATATTATCTGGTGTATCATATTGCACTACTTTACCGTTCGTCATAATACAAATTTTATCTGCTAATTTAATGGCTTCGTCCATGTCATGCGTTACAAAAATAAATGTTTTTCCTAATTGTTGTTGTAATTTTTTTACTAAATCTTGTAATGTATCTCTTGTGATAGGATCCAAAGCACCAAACGGCTCATCCATTAAAATAATATCTTGTTCAGCTGCTAGTGCACGAATCACGCCAATACGTTGTTGTTGCCCACCAGATAACTGTGAAGGATATCGTTCTAAATACTCTTCAGGTAAATCAACAAGTTTAATTAGTTCTTTTGCTTTTTTATCTTTTTTTTCTTGCGACCATTTTAATAATTTAGGTACGAGTACAATATTCTCTTTAATTGTCATATGAGGCATTAAACCAATTTGTTGAATTACATAACCAATGCTTCTTCTCAATTCTACTGCATTGATATCTTTAATATTTTTGCCATTAATTGTAATTTCGCCCTCTGATGATTCAATCATTCGATTGATCATTCTTAATGCAGTTGTTTTTCCACTACCACTCGTTCCAATAAAAGCGATAAAGTCTCCTGATTCAATATCAATATTCATATTATCTACCGCTTTCTTACCACCTGCATAGACTTTTGATAAGTTTCTAATGCTTAACATATGTCCAATTCCTCTCTATCTATCATTTATTAAAAAAGAGAACTTAAAGTGAATGTTATACAAAGTTTACTAAGTAAAAACAAGGCACATTAAGTCCTCAATATTTCAAGCATTCGATTATCAATACAAACTTTATTTGTTTCTACTAATTCCGATTTGATGGCCTAATTGTTTAGGCACATTTACATCAGAAGTTTGGTTAAAATACGCTACTATAGATTCTGTAATACTTTTAGGAAATGGAGCCGGTCGGTTTGTGACTGTATCTATTCCCATTAGCATAACTTCATATACTGCGCTACATACCATGTCATCATTTAACATTTCCATAAAGATATGAAGTCTCTTACTATCATAATCATATAAACTCACTCTTACTTCAATAGGTTCATATTTCTTCATTTCTTTCAAAAATGTTATATGATTTTCTAATGTAAAAATGGTATAGTGTAACGATTGAATTCCTTCTTGATCAAGTCCAATGTATGCTAACCAAGCATCAGTTGCATCACTAAACACACGATTATATTCAGCATCATTCATGTGTCCATTGTAATCAACCCAAGATGATTTTACATCAGTATGATAAACAAACTGAGCTGTCATAGCTTTACACCTTCTGATGTTGCTTAGATTTTTTCATTGATGCTGTATCTTTAGGCCAGTATTCTTCTGCGAGTTGTTTTACTTTAATAAGGAATTCATTACGTTTTCGATCAAGTTCTGACATTGTATATCCTTGTGAAGTCGCTTCACTACCGCGTACCACTTTTTCATAAAGATCCTCTGTCAATTCGGGTGCAACTAACTTAGTCCATGGTTTTTTCAATGCAGGACCAAATTGTTTAAGCATATGTCTCATGCCACCTTCTCCACCTGCAAGATGGAATGTCATAAATGGTCCATATTGAGCATAACGTAAACCAGCTGCATGCGTAAATGCTTTATCTACTTCTTCTGTTGTTGCAATACCATCATTAACAATATGTAATGATTCTCTCCATAATGCTTCCATTAGACGATCTGCAATATGTCCTTCAATTTCATTTCGCACATGAAGCACATCCATACCAATACTCTCATAAACTTCTTCAGCCTTAATAACTGTCTCTTCTGAGGTGTTTTGACCTGGTACAATTTCAACAAGAGGTAAAATATATACTGGGTGAAAAGGATGTGCTACTACTAAACGTTCAGGGTGTTTTAAATTCTTTTGTAACTCAGTTGGCATAATACCAGAGGTACTTGAACCGATAATGGCAGACGGTTTCGCATAAAAATCGATTTCTTTTAAAACAGCATCTTTAATCGATTCTACTTCAGGAACGTTTTCTTGAATAAGATCTGCATCCTTAACTGCCGATTTTAAATCAGTAGTAAAGCTTAAATTATCCAACGATGCTCCCTCAGATAATCCCATTTCTTTAGCATAAGGCCAGTTTTGTTTAACTTGTGTTAGCATTCTTTCATAGGCACCATCACTAGGATCTGTAGCAATAACTTCGTGGCCGTGGGCGAGTATTCTTGTTATCCATCCGCTACCAATCACGCCTGTTCCAACTACTGCAAACTTCATTATTTATCTCCTTTATTATTTTTAAGATTAAATTTTTCTCTTGCTTCTGCAGGTGTTAATGGTATTAAATCATATTCTTTCATTATTTTTTTAGCTTCTTCAACTAATGCTTCATTTGTTGCTTTAACACCTTTTGAAATATACAGGTTATCTTCAAGACCAACACGAATATTTCCACCACGTTTAGCAACTTCTCTAACTGTTGGTAATTGCATTCTACCAATACCAAATGCAGACCATTGCGCACCTTCAGGGATTCTTGAAATAAGATAGTCTAACGTCTGAGCATCATTTTCAGCACCCCAAGGTATACCTAAACAAAACTGGAACATAGGTTGTTCGACTAAACCTTCATCAACAAGTTGCTTTGCAAAACTGACATGACCTGTATCAAAACATTCAAGCTCAGGTTGTACACCTGCATCTTTAATCATTTGTGCTTGTTCTCTCAGCCATGAAGCGGGACTAATATATATCGAATCTCCCATATTAACGCTGCCACAATCAAGCGTACACATTTCTGGTAATGTGTCTCCTACTGGTCTATGACGCTCTTTTGGTGTTTGAATCCAGGTTCCTTCACCGCCTGTTTCTGGGTGTTGTTGACTTGGGATAAAGTCGCCACCGCCACCAGCTGTTACATTAATAATAATATCTTCGTCTGCCTCTCTAATGAGTCTTACGGTTTCACTATATAGTTCTGGATCATGACTCACCCCACCTGTTTTAGGGTCTCTAACATGAATATGTGCTACTGTTGCTCCAGCTTTTGCACACTTAATTGCTGAATCAGCAAGTTCTTGAGGTGTTACTGGAACATTTTCATTTTTGTCAATTGTATCTCCAGCGCCTGTAATTGCTGCAGTTAATACCACTTTTTTCAAGGTAAGCACTCCTTTATATTTTAAATACGTTATAAACTATACCAACTGGTCGGTAAAGTTTCAACCATGACATAAAAAATAAGCTGAAAAGTTTCATTCTCACCTAACAGCTTAAAACCTGAAAATTTATTTTTTTTCTTTATTAATACCTACTTCTACTTTTTCTTTTAACCGATTTATTACTTTTTCACGCATTGCTTCGTCAACTGCACTTATTCCAAAAACTTCTGATAACCATAAACCATCAACGGCTAACCTAATGATTGTTGCATCTACTTCATCTAGACCGTCATTAACAATTTGAGATTGCCAATCTTCATATAAAGATTTTAATGGTAAGAGTAGCGCTTTATTTGAACCTTGTGCAGCAAGCATTGCAGAAGTAATAGGCGCATTTTCAACACGATGTTCTTTCGTTGCTTCAATAAACGCATTTAACCATTGTCCTTGTTTACAATGTGTATTATCAATATGGCTATTTACATTTTCTCGATATAATTCATTAGCATAATTGACAAGCTCTTTTATTAAACCTTCTCTATTTTTAACATGATAAAGCAAACCACCCTTGCTTATACCTGCTTCTTTTGCTACTGCATCTAATGTTAAATAGTCAGTACCTTGTCTATTTACTATATTAGCTGCAGATTCTAAAATATACTGTTTCTTAGATTTCCTTGCCACCAATTCACCTTCTTTCAATTAAAATCAATATTGTTTACATATTACTCTTAAATAGATAGAAATTATTATATTATATAAATTATTTTAAAAAAAGTTTTACGTTCTAATCTCTTTAACTATATTCAAAATGATTACACTTAAAAAATGTATAAAGTTAAGAGTAAGATAAAGAATTCAAAATGCTTTCTTCTTTCTATCTCAACTATGTATATAACCTAATTTATATTGAATGTAAACCTCCTTTATGAAAGTTTTAGTTCCAGAACTTAAATCAAATTGAACTTAAATTTTTAACCTTTTGTATTGATTGTATAAGAGTAGAAGCGAAAACTTAATATAAGTGTATTTTTCCATTTTAATTATTGATTACCTTTGTATTAAAATATAAGAAACGCTCATTTAAAACGCTTTCTGTCAAGTAGATAATTAAATAATTAAAAGCTATTATTAATTTTAAATAATTTCTCATCTTTAAATTTGACTTTCATATTCTTTTCTCAACAAGCTATACACATAACTATCTGAGAATTCCCCTTGTAAACATTCATCACTTCTCAATATACCCTCTTGTGTGAATCCAAGTCTTATTGGTATAGCTCGGCTTTTCTTATTTTGGGTATTCGGATTTTATGGTGGAAAAGGGCTTATAAATCACCCTTCTCCAAATTCTTAATAAGTGTGGAAAATCGACACCAAAGTTGTCTGTAATGTCGTGGTCATTCACTTCATACCAATTGAAAGTATCGTATAACATAGCTTTATTGAAAGCACTTGAATTAAATCGTGGCTTACGCTTTTTATGGAGCTTCTCATTGAAAAGGATTTTGGCTCGTAAGGCATCAAACGAGTAACCTCTACCCATTCGCTCTACCTGCCTAATAATGCTGTTAATTGACTCCGTATAAGCATTAGTGAGCCTTTTATCAAAGTAGTTGAATATTTCGACATGCCAGTTGTCTACGGCTCTCACGAGGTCTTTATATGCGTCTTTAGAGTTGCTGGACATACAACGGTGTCTCCATTGACTATAACGAAGATGACCTTCATCTGGATCAGGAGTATCCCATATCCAGTAAAACTCTTCTTTGAGTTCATAGGCTTCTTTTAAAGCAGGAAGATTACCTAACCAAGTATCTAAGAGGAATGATTCACGTTCATTTAGATCGTGTTTACGCTTTAGAAGGATAAACCTTTCACGCATAAGGGTACGTCTTTCTTTTTGGCTCATATGGGCTTTCAAAGACTTTCTGACGTTATCTAAGGCTTGATTAGCCATTCTAACTACATGAAACTTATCTACGACAACTTTAGCGTGTGGAAGGATAGTGTTCACTGCGTCTTTGTAAGGCTTCCACATATCCATTGTGACGTACTCAATGTAAGTCCTGTCACTGATTTCTGAAAGACGTTGGATGAATGTTTCCTTGTTACGGTTAGGCTTGATGTCATAAATAGTCCTGCGTTCAATATTAGTCAATACAAGCCGAGGTCTACGGATAATATGTATCTCGTCTATCCCAAGCCACTTAGGAGTTTCAAACTGGTATTCACGTTCTTTGAGTGCCACATAGTCCTTAAAAACGTTCCTAATGATTTTCTCGTCAACACCAACGCTTTCTGCGACTTCTACAAAGGTCTTAGACATGGATTGCTCTTGAATGGACTTTAAAAGCCTTTTGGTCATACTACGCTTTTCATCTACAGATATTAGGCGTTCCCAGAAGGTAGATCCGCATTCACGACACTTGTATCGTCTACGGTTCAATTGTAAGCCCACTCGCTTTAAACGAATGGGCAAATCCATAATTAGTTGATTTCTTGAACTGTGTTTGTACAACTTGTCAAAACCACATTCAGGACAACGTTCAGGTGGTCCAACTGCTTCAACTTTAAACATCATATCGGTTTCATTTTCTTGTGGCGGTTCTATTGTTTTAATGTCTGGTGGGGATAATAAGTCTGACATATTATTCATCCTTTATTACTCTGCGGTGTTAAGGTATCAATTATAGATTTGATGTCGAAATCATCAGTGTTAAATTATTTTTGTGACCACAAATGCACTTAGAAAATCCCTTAAAGCATTAGCTGGTTCACTTGAATAGGGAGTTGTAAAAAAGTTCCCTTAGCCTGCACAACAAGATAATTTCGAAATATCTTTATCGAACGTAAGTGCAGCTAATTTTAGCCCTTCAGCCATTGTTAAATATGGTGCTAGGGTTTCTGTTAAATCTTCTATCGTTAAGCCAAATTTAACAGCTAATGATGCAGCATAGATGACATCTCCTGCATTCTCAGATACAATATGAACCCCTAATACTTTTAGTGTTTCTGCATCTGCTACTAGTTTAAATACACCGGTTGTTTCACGGTTTACAATTGCTCTTGGAACAGCATCTAAAGGTAATACAGATGTCTTCACATCATACCCTTTCTCTTTTGCTTGTTCTTCTGTTAAACCAACCGTTGCAACCGTCGGATTCGTAAACGTAACAGCAGGAACTACCGATAAATCTATTTTTTTGTTTAATCCACCAATAGCATTATCAGTAATAATTCCACCTTCATAGGCTGCTACATATACAAATTGTGGTCCTAAAGTCACATCTCCTGCTGCATAAATCTTTTCATTACTTGTTTGACCAAAATCATTGATCAGGATTTCATTATTTTTTCCAGTTTCAACACCTGCTGCACTTAAATTTAAAGAATCCGTATTTGGTTTTCTTCCAGTGGCAACAAGTAACTGATCTGATTCAATGACTTCTCTACTGCCATTTACTGTTACGTAAACCCTTTTTATCTCTCCACTTTGTTCAACACACTCAAAAGTTGCCCCTTTGACAAGGTTTATACCCTGTTCAATTAACGCTTTTTCAACTGACTCTGAAATCTCAGGATCATATTAAAAGTCGCTCACTTCTTTGCATAAGCGTTATTTCTGAACCTAAATGATGAAATAGTTGTCCAAGCTCCATTCCAATGTATCCTGAACCAATTACAGTTAATCGTTTTGGTATTTTCTTTAACTCAAGAAGTGTTGTACTAGTTAAATAGTCCATTTTTTCAAGTCCCGAAATTTGGGGCAACGAAGGCGATGCACCTGTTGCAATTAAAAAGCGTTTTGCAGATAACTTTGCCCCATTGACCTCAACCGTACTAGCATCAACGAATTTTGCTTCACCTTTAATTAAATCAAAATTGTATTCATCAATTAAATCCATATATTTTTGATTCCGAAGTTCGCTCACCAATTTATCCTTTTGCGTGATTAAACTAGCTAAATCCACTTCTCCAGCGGATGTTTGTAAACCTATAAACGGATTGTCTTTTGATAAATGATTGATTTCCCCTGCCCTAAGAAGAGTTTTTGACGGAACACAGCCAATATTCACACAGGTTCCCCCAACCGTTCCACGCTCAATCATTCCAACTTTTGCACCGTATTCTATAGCTTTAATTGCCGAAGAAAAGGCAGCAGCACCAGAACCAATAATAAGAAGGTCATAATTGTCTTCATTAATTAACGCCACGTTTTCTAGTGATGATACTTCTTCAATTTCTCCGGCTTGGTAATTTGCTTCATCAATCGCCTTTATTGCACTTTCAACCTCAATATCATCGGGCAGTTCAAATACTGCTTCACCACGACGATAACTAGACTCAATATTTTTAGCACCTATCTTTTCAAGTGCTGATTCTACGTGTTTTTCACAACCCGTACAAGTCATTCCTGAAATGTTTACCTTAAATTTATTCATAAAAAAGCTCCTTTCGTTAATTAATCTCTCATGTTAATGTTTCTATTATTGGACACGAATGTAATTGCTTTTCATCTGGACATCGTTGTTTTAAGTCGTCTAACATAGTTTCAATTCGTTTTAAATCCTCTATTTGTTTTTGCACTTCCTTTTGTTTTTTAGAAACAAATTCGAACATATCTTGACAACGAACTTCATCTTTATCTACAACACCAAGTAATTTATAAATCTCGCTTAAAGAAAAACCAAGTTCCTGTATTCGTTTAATAAACCCAACACGCTTAACGTCATCATACGAATATATCCGATAACCAGCTTCCGTTCGGTGAGGTTCTTGTAATAAATTTTTTCGCTCGTAATATCTGATCGTTTCTTTATTAACTCCACATTTATCTGCAAACTCACTAATGCGATAAATCATCTTATTTCACCCCATGAATATTATAAACCGTGTACCATAGTACACGGTCAAGTAAATTGGACTATTTTATTTTTTTCCCAAAGTATCACTCGTATGTGATTGATACTTTTATATAATACTATTGATTATCCTAACATCCCGCCAGAAAATCCGATTTAAACACCAGTTGTTTTTAAACTATTAAGAAAGTAATTCCACTATATATTCCGAAGACCCCTTATTTTTAATAGACATTTGTATTTCGATTCGATTAATATCATATTCTTCATATACATATTGAATAAGTGCTTTAGTGCATCTAGTCATGATGCCTTTCTTCTGGAAATCTTCAGCTAAATAATAACCAATTGAGGTACGTTTATTAACTAAGTCTAAATAATGTAATCCAATAACACCAATCAGTTTTTTATCACTCCATATTCCACAATGAAACCCATTACCATCGATAAATTGTTGTAAAGCTGAGTGGATAAAGTGTTGACTATCTTCTACCCTCTTTGTATGTTCAACAAAAGGTAAAAATTCCGCTAGATATTTGCGGTTACTATCTACTAATTTAAATAACTGCCCTGCTTCTCGTTCTTCTAATATCTTTAATTTAATATCTTTATCTATTTGATAACCAAAGATCATAACTATCCCACCCGCTTATATAATTATTAATGAACCTTAAAGAAAAAAACCGCTACTAAAGAGGATATGGAAATCCATCTCCACGCGCAAATTGTTGTAAGGCCGAATGAATAAACTTCTTACTGTGTTCAACCTCAGTTGTGTACGCTACAAATGGCAAGAACTCCCCTAGAGACTCACGATTACTATCTACTAATTTAAAAAGTTGATCCGCTTCTCGTTCTTCTAATATTTTTAATTTTAAGTGGTCATTAATTTGATATCCAAACATAATTAAAACCTCCTATATTTTCAAAATATTCGATAAATTATAAGTATAATAACATAATTACATACATTAAAAACATAAACTTATTAAATATTTGTAAAATTTTAAACTTATTCATTATTCTTTTAACGATATATGTTAAGCTTTTATACATCTGTTTTATTAAATTTGAAAGGAGTTAAATACATGGAAAACAAATCTAAACAGTTTTCAAATGTATTTATTTTTGCTTCAGTTATTGTAGGGTTACTGGTAATTATTGGAGCCATCTTCCCTAATCAATTTGGTTCAATTTCTGGAGCAATCGGAAGTTTTATTACAGAAACGTTTGGTTGGTACTATATGCTACTTATTAGCATTATTCTGATATTTTGTATCACACTTATTTTTCATCCAATTGGAAAGCTTAAGTTAGGAAAACCTGATGATAAACCAGAATTTAATACCATTTCATGGTTAACAATGCTATTTAGTGCAGGTATGGGTATTGGACTTGTATTCTATGGATCTTCTGAGCCCATTTCACATTATCTATCGCCACCAACAGCGAGTAAAGAAACAGAAGCTGCTCTAGCTGAAGCCATGCGTTCAAGTTTCTTACATTATGGACTACATCCTTGGGCAGTTTACGGTATTGTTGCATTAGCTCTTGCATATACACAGTTTAGAAAAAATGACTTAGGACTCATTTCTCGTACATTACGTCCTATTTTCGGAAATAAAGTAGAAGGTCCATTAGGTACTGTTGTAGATGTTTTAGCCGTTTTTGCTACTATTATTGGGGTTGCAGTGTCACTTGGTGTTGGCGCCATGCAAATTAACGGTGGTTTAAATTATTTATTTGGAGTGCCAAACAATAAACTTATTCAAGGCATTATTATTCTTATTGTTACAGTTTTATTCTTAATTAGTGCTTGGAGTGGTTTAAGCAAAGGTATTCAGTATTTAAGTAATTTAAATATGCTTTTAGCTGCGATGTTACTTATTATTACTCTAATTGTAGGTCCTACAATTTTAATTATGAATATGTTTACATCCTCAATTGGTGAATATTTGAATACACTTATTTTTAATAGCTTTGATGTTGCTCCACTTAACTCACAAAAACATGAATGGTTACAGTCATGGACGATTTATTATTGGGGCTGGTGGATGAGTTGGTCACCATTTGTAGGTATCTTCATTGCCCGTATTTCAAAAGGTCGTTCGATTCGTGAATTCGTTATCGCAGTATTAGGCGTTCCTACAATTATTAGTATGCTATGGTTTACAGCCTTCGGTATTACTGGTATTGAAATTGGTAAGCAATCTAAACATATCTTTAGTATGCCACCTGAAACACAATTATTTGGTATTTTCAATGAGATGCCTATGGGTGCAATTTTATCGTTTATCGCTATTATCTTAGTAGGCTCATTCTTTATTACATCCGCAGACTCAGCTACATTTGTATTAGGTATGCAAACATCATTTGGTCGTTTAAATCCATCCGGTTTTGTTAAGATTGTTTGGGGCGTCATGTTATCAGCGATTGCCTACGTACTTTTACTATCTGGTGGATCGACAGGTCTAGATGCTCTGCAATCAGCTGCTATTATTTCAGCATTACCATTTAGTTTTGTTGTTATTTTAATGATGATTTCATTTTTCAAAGATGCAAATCAAGAAAGAAAATTCTTAGGTTTAACCTTACAACCTGATCATCAACGTAAAAAGGACTATATTAAACATAACACAAACCAACAATCTAAAATGAAATAGGACAGAACCGGAGACATCATTAAATGTCTCCGGTTTTATATATATTAGTAGTCGATGATTGAATTGAAAAATGCATTTGTCGCAAGCTTTTTTCAAGCTTAGTTCTCTTTTTTGGGGACGACAAATTCAAAATAAATTCTATTTACTCTTGTAGTTTGTATAGGATAAAAACTCTACTATAAAATAAAAGGTCACAACGAATTAAAAATGTTCGTTGTGACTTTATTTTTAAAATGTTCCTGGATTGAAGTTAGTTTTCCATTCATTAAATGGCCAATATCTCCAAACGACTTTACCTACAAGTTGTTTTTTATCTACTAGACCTACAACATCAAATCGGCTATCTATACTATTTTGTCTATTATCTCCTAAAACTAAATATTTATCTTTAGGAAGTTTCATTTCACCATTTGAACCTTTAATTTGACTTGATTTAAATGAGCCTGTTAAATATTGACCTTGTTTATGTTTCTTATTGTAATCTAAATACGGTTCAGACACTTTTTTATTATTTACATATAATTGGTCTCCCTTATATTCTACTGTATCCCCTGGTGTGCCAATCACACGTTTAATAAAATCACGTTTTGAATCTTCATGAAATACAACGACATCACCATTATCAATGTGATTCATAGATTTAGAAATTTTACTTATAATCACTTTATTGCGATCTTGAAACGTTGGATGCATTGAAGATCCAGATACTGTATAAGATTCGCCAATAAACTTTGTTACTACAATAACAACCAGTAGCCCCACTACAATGGATATAACCCACTCCATGATTTCTCTTTTCACATTTCATCCCGCCTATCATCTTTTCTTATTCTCGATTACTTCTACTCTATCATACATACTTTTCAAACACGTTTCATTCTTCTTACGACTGATTATTATTTAAATCTTTCACATTCGTAAGATACACCTCTTACTTTGTAAGGTTAGATAAAGGCACCGCTTCATTCACCCTTTTAAAATAAGAAGTGTAATAGAGATAAGGAGTGATGAGATTGAAATTATTATTAAGAATCATATTAACTATTCTTGTCATTATTGTAGTCATTATAGGTGGTTTATTTGGATTAAACGCATATTCAGACCAACATCCTAACAATCGTTCTATCAATGATTGGAATAAATTAAATCCCTTAGCACCAACGCATGAGTATTATGTTAAGACTCAAAAACCATCAAAAGTGGAAGTCGTTGATAAGGAAAAAGACTTCTATATCTACCATTACAATCAAACAGGTTACACCAAAGATGGTAAAGCTAAAAACATTGATTATACAGCGTCTAAAAAATTAAAACAACATCATTACTTAGTTGTAAGCGAAAAATCTCACACCATTACATCATATAAAGAAGTAAAACAATCAGACATTCCAATTAAAGCGAAAGAAAAATTATAAAACTTACAAGGAGTATGAAAATCATGCCTATTTTAAACGTTAATCATGTATCAAAAATTTATGGAACGAAACAAAAATTTAAAGCACTACACGATATTAACTTTTCAGTCGATAAAGGAGAATTCGTTGCCATTATGGGACCATCTGGTTCAGGTAAGACAACCCTTCTTAATGTTATCAGTTCGATTGATAGCATTTCAGACGGTACTGTAGAAATCAGTGGCAATGAGATAAACCAGTTGTCTAATAAAAAATTAGCACAATTCCGTAAGAAAGAACTTGGTTTTATTTTCCAAGATTATAGCGTTTTACCTACATTAACAGTTAAAGAAAATATTATGTTGCCATTATCTGTCCAAAAAATGAAAAAAGATGAAATGGAAAAAAACTATCAAGATGTCACAGAGGCACTTGATATTTATGATTTAAGTGATAAATATCCTAGTGAAATTTCTGGAGGTCAACAACAACGTACAGCTGCTGCACGTGCTTTTGTACATCAACCATCCATCATTTTTGCAGATGAACCAACAGGTGCACTGGATTCGAAAAGTGCACAAGATTTACTTCATCGCTTAGAAGATATGAACAAACAATTTAATAGTACGATTATTATGGTTACTCATGATCCTTCAGCAGCAAGTTTTGCACAACGTGTCATTATGTTAAAAGATGGCGATATTCATTCAGAAATTCTTCAACAAAGTAAAACAAAATCTAAATTTTATAATGAAATCATTCAATTACAATCAGCCCTAGGTGGTGTGGCAAATGACGTTTAATCAAATTACATTAAAGAATTTAAAAAGTAATATCAAACATTATGTATTATATCTTTTTTCATTAATCTTAAGTATCATCTTATATTTTAGTTTTGTCACATTACAATACACACATAGCTTAAATAATGGTACATCAAAAATAATCAATCAAGGTGCAAAAGTTGGTTCAATTTTTTTATTCATTACGATTATCATTTTCTTAATGTATACGAACCATCTATTTATTAAACGTCGTACACGCGAATTTGCATTATTCGAACTCATTGGACTAACACGTGGTAACATTCTTAGAATGCTTGCTATCGAACAAATCACTTTATTTATTAGTACAGGCATTATTGGCGTCATCGTTGGTATTTTAGGTTCAAAATTATTGCTTTCAATATTAATAAAACTGATGCATTTACATATTCATGCATCTATAGGATTTGAAGTAGCAGCTTTAATTCAAACAATGATCATGCTAATGTTAGCGTTTATTCTAATTATGTTAGAAGATACTATCTTTTTAAAACGAAGAACCATACTTTCTATGATGAAAGACAGTATGAAAACAGAGGCAGTAAAAGCGAAAATCACCACGCCAGAATGTATTGCTGGTATTCTTGGACTCATAATGATGATGTTAGGTTATTATATGTCTACAGAAATGTTTGGTAAATTTCAAGAATTAACAATGGCCTTATTAACGCCGTTTATTATTTTATTCTTAACTGTAGCAGGCGCATATTTGTTTTTCAGAAGTTCAGTTTCAATTATTTTTAAATCTTTAAAAAAATCAAAACAGGGTCGTGTCTCTATCACTGATGTCGTCTTTACATCTTCGATTATGTATAGAATGAAGAAAAATGCGATGTCTTTAACTATTATTACAGTCATTTCAGCAGTTACAGTAACAATATTGTGTTTCGGAGCAATTAGTAAAGCAAATGCTGACTTTAATATTCAATCATCGTCACCTCAAGATATTAACTTTACTAAAGCAAAGACGGCCCAACAATTTGAACATCAACTTAACCAACACGGTATACCCTATACAAAAAAAACGTATGAAAATGCCAATACCCATATTATTGAAAATGATGTCATTAAAAGTAAAACGGGTAATGCAATGCAAAATGAAAGTATATCGATTATGGCTGATCCTCATATCAAAGGTCATCACGCTACAATTACAAATTTACAAGGTCCACTTTCAATGATGTTTAATGTTCAAATTCATAAAGATTTAAAACTAAAAGGACAACAAGTAAAGACATTTTATGTAGATAAAAAAGATTTAAATGAAATCATTCCAATGGATGCTTCACTGGGTGGGCCAGTACTTAAAATTAGCGTAGACAACTATAATGCTTTAAAAACAAAAAATCAACTTACACATCATTATGGTTTTAATATTAAGCATCATAGTGATCTTTCAAAAGCTGAAACATTAGCTAAAAAAGGAAACCAAAATGTAGTTTTAAAAAGTGAAAACAAAAAAGCAATTGATGAAAGTAATGGCATTCTTATATTTGTCACTTCTTTCTTAGGTCTTGCATTTTTAGTAGCAGCTGGTTGCATTATTTATATTAAACAAATGGATGAAACTGAAGATGAAATAAATAATTATCGTATTCTGCGACGTATTGGTTTTACGAATACAGATATGATAAAAGGACTAGCTTTAAAGATTATATTCAATTTCGGTTTACCATTAGTGGTTTCTTTACTCCATGCCTTTTTTGCAGCAAACGCATTTATGATGTTAATAGGTAATTATACATTGACACCTATCTTCATTGTCATGGTTATCTATTCACTTGTATATCTGATATTTGCAGTTATTTCGTTCATTCATTCAGAACGCATCATTAAAGACGCCATTTAAATAATAGATTGAAAGGAAATGTTAAAATGACTATTAAAGAAATGATTCAACACGCATATTACGACTTATTAAGTTTAAAAGTAAATGGGTTTAATGGTATCATGTTAGCTCTGATAGTATTAGTTGCTAGTAGTATTACAACGCCATTTATTGGTGTGCCGGTAGGCTTACTTGGCGGTGGCTATATTTTGAAAAGATACGAAAAAAATAACCATTAGAATAAAAAAAGAAGCTCAAAATGAATTGAGCTTCTCTTTCATTAATATTTTAAAAATATCTCTGTTAAATATATACTCAAATAACACATACATAAAAATAAACCCACTATAAAAATAAAAGATAATATACTAGTAAATATATTCCTTTTTTCACTAGATTTTACTTCGTTTGGATCTTTACCATTCATAAAAGCTACTATTCTATCGTAGTTATCTAAATTATATTTATACTTAATTTTATCAATTTGAGTACCACTATAAAAGCTAATTAAAAAAAGAATAGCAATTATTATAAATCCCCATGAATTAAAATAATATAAGAGAGGACCTATAAGTATAGAAGACAAAGTAAATCCAATAATCATAACTAACGACCAAATGTTCATTTTTCTTTTTATAGATTCTTGTTTATTTGAATTTAAATCTCCTCTAACTAAATCATCTAGTGAGATATCAAACAACTCACACATTACTAGTAAATTATGAATATCTGGATAACTCTTTTCATTTTCCCAATTTGATATTGTCTGTCTAGAAACATATAATTTTTCCGCTAAGTATTCTTGAGAATATTCATCTCTTTCTCGATATTTTCTTATTTGTTGACCGATATCCATTCATTCACCTCGTTATAAATTAAACTATTTTTATTTAATTTTTAAAATCATAATACTATATTTATAAAAGCGTTTTTTCTAATAAAAAGCTATCAATTTTCTTTTACATTATCTTAGTTTTAGTGTAAAAAATGTTTTACATTTTAGTATATCGCAATATTTTAAGATCTTTAGAACAAATATAAGCAAAGTATTGGTAATGAAACTCCTAAAGGGGTAGGACAAATTAAAGATTGAGACCTTAATCATAAATAAACATGAAAAGACTTTGAGTTGACATAAACTGAAACTATCCCCTAGGAAAGCGAAATCGTATAATACTGATTATTAATAAAAAACCCATAGATTAAAATCATCTACGGGTTATATAAGAATAAGAATGATACTCTAATTTCTTATAGTTTCAATATTTTTACTATTCAACATTATATGCATCTAAAATTACTTTTAATAACTTTTTAATATAAGTTTCATTAAGGACGTGAGGTTTAATCAATATATTAAAATAAATCGGTGAAAAAATTAAATCAATAAATAAATCTTGGTCCGCTTCGTCAATATATTTAGAAATAATAGTCTTCAATATTTTACGATTGCTATCAAAATAACCTTTCATAAATATGTCACGTGCTTCAGATGGTTGATAACTAATTAATATTTCAATCACAGCACGACCTAAATGAGTTTGATAAATATTCATAATTCTTATTAGAAAATGATACAATTCCTCGTACATCGTTTTATAATCATTTTCAAAAACGTGGATTCGACTGACAAACATATCGACAATAATAGATGATTTATCTTTCCAACGTCTATAAATTGTCGCTTTAGAAACACCTGTATTTTCAGAAATTTGATCTATTGTTATATCTCTAAAATAAGTCGTTTCTAATAATTGATCAATTTCTTTAAATATTTTTTCATTGATTGTTGGATCTTTCGGTCTTCCAGCCATCTTTTCTCCTTCTTAAACGTGAAATAAATTCTACAATTTCAAAGATAATTACTGCACTAATAAACCATACAACAAAACCAACCAAAATACTAAGTAACCACTCATGTGTAGAATATAACATTGCCCATGTTGCTAAGATACTACATAATACACCTGTCATACCAAAAACTGCACCTCTACTAACATGTTTGGCAACGACATCTCCATGTTGCATACCAGTAATAAATAAAGAAACAAGAAATACTGCAGGTAATGTTGCAAAAACGCCACCTAATTCTTTCCAAGGTAGCATAACTGAAATAATATAACTTAACATAACAGCTAAACCACCCACGAGAAATTTGATAAAAGTTAATTTCATTAAAAAATCCTCCAAATATTAAGAAATGTGTCGTACCGCAAAAATAGCAATTGAAATGACTAACCAACAAATAAATGCAAACGCTGTACCTTTTTTATAATCTCGTTTATTTATATAAATCGACGTAATAAATACTGTAATGATGCAAGAAATAATACCTATTATAGCTCCTGAACTAAGATGTATCGACATTTGAATCAGCTGTTCTCCTCGATGATCTATGGCTAAAGCAATAATAGCTGCTAGGTAGACTGCCGGCATAGTCGCAATAATGCCACCCATTTTTCCTCCTACTTTCTCAGCCATAATCGATGCAAAGGCAACAGCGATACCTCCAATCACAAAATGAAGTATCGCACTTGAAATTGATATTCCGAACACATGAAACCCTTCTTACCTTAATTATTAAACGATACGTTTCGTTTAATAATATTGTAATTCTATTTTTAAACTATGTAAATATGAAATAAAGAATCCATTATTATAAAATAGGTGACAAAAAAAGAACAGGATACTGAATGCAACATTCATTCTACCTGTTCTTTTAGTCATTAACGTTTATATAGTTTTATTTTAATTTCATAATAATCCTCGTGATCTTTATCACGATGCTCAACATGAATACCCGAGTCTTCAATGGCTTGAATACTCTTACCAACTTCATCACGTGCTTGTGTCAAATCTTTAGAAAATTGGAATGTTTTTGCTTTTACTTTTTCAGGGCCTAATTTTTGTTTCACACGAGCTTCTGTCTGTTTGACATTCAATTTCTGAGCAATAACTTGTTCAATCAATTGTTCTTGATCCGCTTCTTTTAAGGATAATACTGCGCGTGCATGGCGTTCTGTAATTTTACCTTCACGTAATCGTACAATTACTTTTGGTGCTAATTTAAGTAAGCGTAATTTATTAGCTATAAAACTTTGGCTTTTTCCAAGACTTTGCGCTAACTCACTTTGAGTGGTTTGTCCAATTTCAAGTAACTTTTTATAAGCTTCGGCTTCTTCTATTGCAGATAAATTTTCACGTTGGATATTCTCAATAAGGGCCACTACAGCAGTTTCTTCATCATTCATATGACGAATAATGACGTCTGCTTTAGATTGATGCAAGGATTGTAATGCTCTAAATCGTCGTTCACCTGCAATAATTTCATACATATTCTCTTCTATAGGTCGAACGACAATGGGTTGTAATAACCCATGTTCTTCTATCGACTCAGCAAGTTCTGTAATTTTACTTGAATCAAACACTTGGCGCGGTTGATAACGGTTAGGTACGATACGCTCTATTTGAATGGATTCCACACTTGAATGACGATTTTCTTCAATATAATCAACGATGTCTTCTTTATTTTTTAAACCAAATAGTTTAGAAAAAGGTTTTTTCATTGTCCATTCACTCCTCTTAAAATCAATTTTAACATGAGTAACCGAAAAATTGATTAATTTTCTAATAAAGGAGCTTTATTAGGTGTACCAGGTTTTCTAGGATATTTTTTAGGCGTTTGACGGCGCTTATCAACTATAATCATTTGTCTTTCACCTGCATCTTCTGGTAAATCAAATGTGTAAGAATCACTAAACTCTCCACCTAAGATGCTTATACCAAATTGTGCTTCTGCTAATTCTTCTTCACCTTTTGCAGACTTTAATGCAATAAACTGCCCGCCTTTTTTAACTAACGGCAAGCATAACTCACTTAGAACAGTAAGTCTTGCCACTGCACGTGCTGTTACCACATCATATGTTTCTCTATTGACACCTTTACCAAATGTTTCTGCTCGATCATGAACAAAACTTACTTGTGTTAATCCAAGTTCAACTGCTAAATGATTTAAAAACTGAATACGTTTATTTAATGAATCGACAATGGTTACTTTCAATTCTGGAAAAACAATTTTTAAAGGAATACTTGGAAATCCAGCACCAGCCCCTACATCACAAAGTGTTAGTGGTTGATTAAAATCATAGTAAAATCCAGCTGTAATAGAATCATAGAAATGTTTCAAGTAAACTTCATGCTCATCAGTAATACTTGTTAAATTCATTTTTTCATTCCATTCAACAAGCAAACGATAATAGGTTTGAAATTGTTGTTGTTGTTGTTCTGTTAATTCAATCCCTTGCTCACTTAACGCTTTTGTTAACCATTCGATGCCACTCATTAATTTTTCACCCTTTGTAATTTACCTTGTTCTAAATATACAAGTAAGATAGAAATATCTGCAGGATTAACACCTGAAATACGTGATGCTTGCGCAATATTTAATGGTTTAACCTCTGCTAATTTTTCTCGTGCTTCAGTGGCTAAACTATCCACTTTACTATAATCTAAGTCTTCTGGAATTTTCTTTTCTTCCATACGTTTAACTTTTTCAACTTGTTGTAATGATTTATTGATGTAACCTTCATATTTCGTTTGAATTTCAACTTGTTCTTCTACCGCTTCTGGTAACTGATGTGTTTCTTCTAATATCTCTAAAATTGTATCATACGTCATTTCAGGACGACGCAATAAATCAATGGCTAAGATACCATCTTTTAAGCGTGAACCACCATGAGCTTCAATCACAGATTGCGTATGTTCATTTGGTTTAATACGGATATTTGATAAACGGTCAATTTCATCTTGAATTTGTTGACGTTTATCATTAAAACGTGCATAACGTTCTTCAGAAATCATGCCTAAGTCATAACCAATATCAGTTAAACGTAAGTCGGCATTATCATGACGTAATAATAAGCGATATTCAGCACGAGAAGTCAATAAACGATAAGGCTCATTCGTTCCTTTTGTTACTAAATCATCAATTAAGACACCAATATAAGCATCTGAACGACTTAGAATTTTTTCGCCTGTACCTAATACTTTACCTGCAGCGTTAATACCTGCCATAATGCCTTGGCCTGCTGCTTCTTCATAACCAGATGTACCATTAATTTGCCCTGCAGTATATAAGTTTTTAATCATTTTAGTTTCTAATGTTGGCCATAATTGTGTTGGCACAATCGCATCATATTCAATCGCGTAACCTGCACGCATCATATCTGCTTTTTCAAGACCCGGAATAGTAGCTAACATTTGGCGTTGAACATGTTCAGGAAGACTGGTTGATAAGCCTTGCACATAAACTTCATTCGTATTACGTCCTTCTGGTTCTAAGAAAAGTTGATGACGTGGTTTGTCATTGAAACGTACAAATTTATCTTCAATAGATGGACAATAACGTGGACCTGTACCTTTAATCATACCTGAGTACATAGCTGATAAATGTAAATTATCATCAATGACTTTATGTGTACGATCATTTGTATACGTGAGCCAACAAGGGAGTTGGTCTAAAATGTATTCGGTAGTTTCAAAACTAAACGCACGACTAACGTCATCGCCAGGTTGAATCTCGGTTTTAGAATAGTCAATTGTTTTAGAATTCACACGTGGCGGTGTACCTGTTTTAAAACGCACCACTTCAAACCCAAGTTCTCTTAAGTTATCAGCTAATGAAATAGATGGAAGTTGATGGTTTGGACCACTTGAATATTTCATATTACCTAAAATGATTTCTCCACGTAAAAATGTACCTGTCGTGATGACTACAGCTTTCGCATGATACTCTGTACCTATATTCGTACGTACACCTTTAACTTCATCATTTTCAATCAATAATTCGTCTACCATGCCTTGCATGATATCTAAGTTATCTTCATCTTCAATGACACGTTTCATTTCTTGTTGATAAAGCACTTTATCAGCTTGAGCACGTAATGCACGAACTGCTGGACCTTTACCAGTATTAAGCATACGCATTTGAATGTGTGTTTTATCAATGGCTTTAGCCATTTGGCCACCTAATGCGTCGATTTCACGTACTACTATTCCTTTTGCTGGGCCACCGACTGATGGGTTACATGGCATAAAGGCGATATTATCTAAATTAATGGTTAACATTAACGTTTTAGCACCACGTCTTGCTGAAGCTAATCCCGCTTCAATTCCAGCGTGACCGGCACCAATAACAATTACGTCATATTCTTGAACCATTGAATTGACCTCCCTATTTTTTCCTTAATTATTATTATTCATTTTAGACTAATGACCGTCTTAATTTTTATTATTTACCTAAACAAAATTGACTAAATAGCTGATTAATTAATTCATCACTTGCTGATTCTCCAATAATTTCTCCTAATATTTCCCATGTACGAGTTAAATCAATTTGAACCATATCCATAGGAATACCAGCTTCAGCTGCATCAATGGCATCTTGAATTGTTTGTCTTGCTTGTTTTAAAAGTGAGATATGTCTAGAGTTTGAAACATACGTCATATCTTGATTTTGTACTTCTCCACCAAAGAATAAATCTCTGATTTGTAATTCTAATTCGTCGATACCTTCTTGTTTTAACATTGATGTTTGAATAAGTGGTGTGTCCCCTATCATAGTTTTAACTTCTTCAATATCTAATCGACGTTCTAAATCTGTTTTATTAACGATAACAATAGCATCTTCAGTTTTTATTACTTCATATAATGTACGATCTTCTTCAGTTAAAGGCTCGTTATTATTTAATACAAAAAGAATTAAATCCGCTTCACTTAATGCTTTACGTGAGCGCTCTACGCCTATTTTTTCTACAATATCTTCAGTATCACGAATACCTGCTGTATCAACAAGTCTTAATGGGACACCACGTACATTAACGTATTCTTCTAATACATCTCGAGTTGTTCCAGCTACTTCAGTGACAATGGCTTTATTATCTTGAATAAGATTATTTAGCATTGAAGATTTACCTACATTCGGTTTACCGACAATCACTGTAGATAATCCTTCTCTCATAATCTTACCTTGAGTTCCCGTTTCTAATAATTGATTAATTTCATTTTTAATTTTTTTAGACTGCGCAAGTAAAAATTCCGTTGTTGCATCTTCAACATCATCATATTCTGGATAATCAATGTTCACTTCAACTTGGGCAAGAATTTCCAATATCGATTGACGTTGTCGTTTAATTAAATCACTCAAACGACCTTCAATTTGATTCATTGCAACTTTAGAGGCTCTATCCGTTTTAGAACGAATGAAGTCCATGACTGCTTCTGCTTGAGATAAGTCAATTCGGCCATTTAAAAACGCACGCTTAGTATATTCGCCAGGTTCCGCCATTCTAGCACCATGTGTCATGGTAAGTTCTAGTATGCGATTGATTGTCAAAATACCTCCATGACAATTAATTTCAATAATATCTTCACGTGTAAAGGTTTTTGGTGCACGTAAAACTGAAATCATCACTTCTTCTACAACTTCGTCTGTCTCAGGATCTATAATATGGCCGTAATTAATAGTGTGTGATGGAACATCTTTTAATTTTTTCTTTCCTTTATATAACTTATCGCCTATTTCAACCGCTTCTGGACCAGACAACCGTACAATACCAATTGCACCTTCTCCCATTGGAGTTGAAATACTTGTAATTGTATCAAAATCCATTATCCATTCTCGCCTCCCTAGTTAAGTAAAATTTCAATATAATATTGTAATAAGTTTCTAATTAAATTGCGAATATATTGTTTTATAACCTAATGGTTAGTCTTCGGTTTGTCTAACGTTAGACTTCCGTCAGTCTAAATTTAATTAATTCTCTTATTAAATACCTTTGCTATTTTCAATACATGTTCTAAACTGCCTTGAATCTCTAAAGTTGACATATTTTTAGCAGGTTGTCTCGCTATTACAATAATATCTTTTGAAATCATATCTTGCTTATGCACTTTAAAGTTTTCTCTAATGGCACGCTTAATACGATTTCGAGTTACAGCATTTCCGATTTTCTTAGAAACGCTAATGCCTAAGCGAAAATGTTCATACTCATTGTTTAATGTATACACAACAAATTGTCTATTGGCTACAGATTTTCCCTTTTTATAAATTTTTTGGAACTCACTATTCCTTTTTATACGATAAGCTTTCTCCACGCTTAAATCACTCGCTTACATTGTTCTTTATGTTACATTCATCTATTAAAATGTGTGGGTTTAAAACGAAAAAAAAGACCACTGAGAAGTCAGTGATCTTATGCTGATAAAACTTTACGGCCTTTACGACGACGACGCGCTAAAACTTTACGGCCATTTTTAGTGCTCATACGTTTTCTGAAACCATGAACTTTACTATGTTTACGTTTATTTGGTTGATAAGTACGTTTTACCATGCAAAACACCTCCATCTACATATTATATCTCGTTCACTAAATCTACTTCTAATGAACCTGACTATTTTAATAGATAAATGATAATTGTTAATATCAAATCATTTTGATTTAATTCGATTTTATCTAGTCATAATTCAAGCAACTACTACAATATAACAAATTACCATTTATAAAGCAAGCAGCTTTTGAAACCAATTAATGATTTTCAAGAATGTCTTTTAGTTATATCATTTTCATTTTTAATATTTATACATTTCATTGATTCAGTAGCTTCTCAATTTTATACATATTTAATACACGTTTATAAATTATTTCCCAAACCTGTTATAGTACATTGAATTATGGTATCATTTTTTATCCACTTATTCACATATAGTATTTAATTTTTTGTGGATAATCAATAGCATATTCACAGATTTATACCAAATTTACAAACATATTCACAGCCATTTGACATCTATTGCAGTTAAAAAGTATAATTGTGTGGATAAGTCGTCTGAATCATTTATCTTATAGGATTTTTTTATAAATTCTATACGTGTTTTTACTGTGTATAAATCATAGCATATATAAAGTTATCCACCGAATGTGATTAACTTGTGGATAATTATTAACATGCTGTGATTATTTTTATCCACGCTTATAAAAACTGTGTATAAGTCTTAAATTTATAGAAAGATGGAGTTTATATATGTCGGAACAAGAAATTTGGAAAAAGGTATTAGAAGTAGCTGAGTCAGAGATTTCGAAAACAACGTTTAATACGTTTTTAAAAGACACTGAACTTAAAGAAATTCGCGACAATGTTGCTTACATCTTTGTTATTCATGAGTTTTATGCTGATTGGTTAAACTCAAATTATAAAGATGTAATTCAAACAATTATGAAAGACATCATTGGTTATGAAGTTGATCCAAAATTTTACACTGCTGAACAACTCGCTGAACTTGATGAAACGAGTCGTAAACAATCAAATACTGTAAACAAAACGTCTGCCATTGATGATAGCCATGATGATATCGATCAATTTAATACGCATAATACGTTTGATACATTTGTGATTGGTCCTGGCAACCGCTTCCCACATGCAGCAAGCTTAGCTGTAGCTGAAGCACCTGCACAAGCTTATAATCCATTATTTATCTATGGAGGCGTAGGATTAGGGAAAACGCATTTAATGCATGCCATTGGTCATCACGTACTAAGTAATAAACCGAATGCCAAAGTGCTTTATACTTCAAGCGAAAAGTTTACAAATGATTTTATTAAATCCATTCGTAACAATGAACCTGAAGCATTTAGAGAAAAATATAGAAATATCGATGTATTATTAATTGATGATATTCAATTCATTCAAAATAAAGAACAAACACAAGAAGAATTTTTCCACACATTTAATGAATTACATCAAAATAAAAAACAAATTGTTATTTCAAGTGATCGTCCACCTAAAGAAATAGCAAAACTTGAAGATCGCTTACGTTCTCGATTTGAATGGGGTCTCATTGTTGATATCACGCCACCAGATTATGAAACACGTATGGCCATCTTGCAGAAAAAAATCGAAGAAGAGAACTTAGAAATTCCAGCAGAAGCATTGAATTATATTGCAAATCAAATTCAATCAAATATTCGTGAACTTGAAGGAGCTTTAACGCGTTTACTTGCTTATTCAAAATTACAAGGTAAACCGATTACAACAGAACTTGCTGCTGAAGCATTAAAAGATATTATTCAAGTTCCCAAATCTAAAAAAATCTCGATTCAAGATATTCAAAAAGTAGTTGGGCATTATTACAATGTACGCATCGAAGATTTTAGTGCTAAGAAAAGAACAAAGTCGATTGCATATCCACGACAAATCGCAATGTATCTATCTAGAGAATTAACTGATTTTTCATTACCAAAAATTGGTGAGGAATTTGGAGGACGCGATCATACTACAGTTATTCACGCACACGAAAAAATTTCGAATGATATTAAGGCGGATCCAATTTTCAAACAAGAAGTCGAAGATTTAGAAAAAGAAATACGTAAACAGTAATAGGAAATATGAATCTGTTATATAACAGCACTGCTAAAATATGACATTCAATATCAAAGATGATTGTGCTTCTAAATAATTTTATAAATATAGCAAGAATCTAGAAAAGGTTAAATTGTGGATAATGTGAAGAAGTAATACACATCATTAACAACTTATCCACATGTGTATAACTTTGATATAAAAGGCGTTTCATAAGATATCCACTAATCCACAAGCCCTACTACTATTACTATGATTTTAAAACCTATATAATTTAAGTATAAACGACTGGAAGGAGTTTAAATTAATAATGGAATTTACAATAAAAAGAGATTACTTTATCACACAATTGAATGATACATTAAAGGCAATCTCACCAAGAACAACTTTACCAATTTTAACAGGTATCAAAATTGATGCTAAAGATAATAATGTTATTTTAACTGGTTCTGATTCAGAAATTTCAATTGAAATCACGATTCCTAAACAAGTAGATGGAGAAGATATTGTTGATATTACTGAAACTGGATCAGTGGTTCTTCCTGGTCGTTTCTTTGTTGACATCATTAAAAAATTACCAGGCAAAGATGTTAAATTATCAACAAATGAACAGTTTCAAACCCTTATCACATCAGGACATTCAGAATTTAACTTAAGTGGTTTAGATCCTGAACAATATCCATTATTACCGCAAGTATCACGTGATGATGCCATTCAATTATCTGTAAAAGTACTTAAAAATATTATTGCGCAAACAAACTTTGCAGTGTCCACCTCAGAAACACGCCCAGTTTTAACTGGTGTGAACTGGCTTATACAAGATAATGAATTAATATGCACTGCTACGGATTCACACCGCTTGGCTGTAAGAAAATTAAAGCTTGAAGATGAATCGGAAAATAAAAATGTTATTATTCCAGGTAAAGCATTATCTGAATTAAATAAAATTATGAGTGATAATGATGAAGACATCGATATCTTCTTTGCATCTAATCAAGTATTGTTCAAGGTCGGTAACGTAAACTTTATTTCACGTTTATTAGAAGGTCATTATCCTGATACAACACGTCTTTTCCCTGAAAACTATGAAATCAAATTAGGATTAGATAACGGAGAATTCTATCATGCGATAGATCGTGCGTCATTACTTGCACGTGAAGGCGGAAATAACGTAATTAAATTAAGTACTGGAAATGAGGTTGTAGAATTATCATCTACATCACCAGAAATCGGTACAGTAAAAGAAGAAGTTACAGCAACTGATGTTGAAGGTGGCAATTTGAAAATTTCATTCAACTCAAAATATATGATGGACGCATTAAAAGCAATTGATAATGATGAAGTTGAAGTAGAATTCTTTGGTACGATGAAACCATTTATCTTAAAACCAAAAGCAGATGATTCAGTCACTCAACTCATTTTACCAATCAGAACATACTAGTCATTAAAGATTAATTAAAAAGTTAAAGTAGAACAGAGTTCTTATTGAATTACTGTTCTACTTTTTTATTGATTAAAACAGTAATTTTAAACTATCTCAGAGGTTCATAGTGAAGCTAAATTTAGTAAAACGTGGTTTTTATCTACAACTCATTATATTCGCTGAAATAGGCCTTAAAATTAAAAATTGAGATATTGTCTCTGATTATTTTTGTCATAATTTCAAAAAATCATCTATTTTTTACATAACAATTTAAAATAACAAAAACTTATTTAAAGGTAAACGGTTTCACACTTCATTTTAAATGAAATTTATTCCTAAAAAAGGTATAATATAGTAATGATATATAAAGAAATGGAGTGATTATTTTGGTTCAAGAAGTAATAGTTGAAGGCGAGATTACGTTAGGTCAATTTCTTAAAACAGAAGGTATCATCGAATCAGGTGGACAAGCAAAATGGTTCTTACAAGATTACGATGTTTTATTAAATGGCGAACGTGAAACACGTCGTGGAAAAAAGCTAGCTGACCAAGATCGTATCGACTTCCCTGATATTCCAGATATCGATTCATTTATTATTATTCATCAAGGTGAGCAATGAAGCTTAAAACACTCCAATTAGAAAACTATCGTAACTATGAAGGGGTTACGTTAAATTGTCATCCTGAAGTGAATATTCTTATTGGAGAAAATGCACAGGGAAAGACAAATTTACTTGAATCAATTTATGTCCTTGCTTTAGCTAAAAGTCACCGAACCTCCAATGACAAGGAACTTATACGGTTTAACTCTGATTATGCTAAAATAGAGGGTGAGCTAAGTTATAGACACGGAACCATGCCATTAACGATGTATATAACTAAAAAAGGTAAACAAGTTAAAGTGAACCACTTGGAACAAAGTCGACTAACACAGTATGTTGGACATCTAAATGTGGTTCTTTTTGCACCTGAAGACTTAAATATTGTTAAAGGTTCTCCTCAAATTAGAAGACGATTTATAGATATGGAATTAGGGCAAATTTCTGCAGTATATCTCAACGATTTAGCTCAATATCAACGTATTCTCAAACAAAAAAATAATTATCTTAAGCAGTTACAACTTGGTCAAAAAACAGATAAAACGATGCTAGAGGTTTTAAATCAACAATTTGCACAATATGCGCTTAATGTCACTTTAAGACGTGAGCAATTTATTGAAGAATTAGAGGCTTTAGCACAGCCTATCCACGCTGGTATTACGAACCAACGTGAAACATTATCTCTAAAATATTTACCAAGTATTAAACTTAGCGATACAAGTAAAAATAAGAGTGAATTATTAGATGAAGTCATCACGTTACTGAATGAATATCAACAACGTGAAATGGATAGAGCAGTATGTTTATACGGTCCACATAGAGATGACTTAGGATTTAATGTGAATGACATGGATGCTCAAACCTATGGATCTCAAGGTCAACAAAGAACAACCGCTTTATCAATTAAACTAGCAGAAATAGAATTAATGAACATTGAAGTCGGAGAATATCCGATTTTATTATTAGACGATGTCTTAAGTGAACTTGATGATTCTCGTCAGACGCATTTACTCAGTACAATTCAACATAAAGTACAAACCTTCGTAACAACTACATCGGTAGACGGTATTGATCATGAAATCATGAATAATGCGAAACTTTACCGAATTAATCAAGGTGAAATTATTAAGTAATAGAAAGTGATGGTGAATACATTGTCAGATGTAAACAACACAGATAATTATGGTGCTGGACAAATACAGGTATTAGAAGGACTTGAAGCGGTACGTAAACGCCCTGGTATGTATATTGGCTCAACTTCAGAAAGAGGTTTGCATCATTTGGTATGGGAAATCGTTGATAACAGTATTGACGAAGCGCTAGCTGGATATGCTAATCAAATTGAAGTAGTGATTGAGAATGACAACTGGATTAAAGTGACTGACAATGGTCGTGGTATTCCTGTCGATATTCAAGAAAAAATGGGACGTCCCGCAGTAGAAGTTATTCTTACTGTACTTCATGCCGGAGGTAAATTCGGTGGTGGCGGATACAAAGTATCTGGTGGACTACATGGTGTAGGTTCATCTGTAGTAAATGCGTTATCACAAGATTTAGAAGTGTATGTACACCGTAATGAAACAATTTATCATCAAGCATACAAAAAAGGCGTGCCTCAATTTGATCTTAAAGAAATAGGTAGTACGGATAAAACAGGTACAGTGATTCGCTTTAAAGCAGATAGTGAAATCTTTTCAGAAACAACAGTTTATAATTATGAAACACTTCAAAAACGTATTAGAGAATTAGCATTCTTAAATAAAGGTATTTCAATTACACTAAGAGACGAACGTGAAGATGAAGAACAACGTGAAGACACGTATCATTATGAAGGTGGTATTAAATCTTACGTTGAATTACTGAACGAAAATAAAGAACCTATTCATGACGAACCTATTTATATTCATCAGTCAAAAGATGATATCGAAGTAGAAATTGCAATACAATACAATAGCGGTTATGCTACAAACTTATTATCCTATGCGAATAATATCCACACATATGAAGGTGGTACACATGAAGATGGCTTTAAACGTGCACTTACACGTGTCTTAAACAGTTATGGGACTCAAAGTAAGATTATTAAAGATGATAAAGAACGTCTTTCAGGTGAAGATACACGTGAAGGTTTAACAGCAGTTGTCTCTATAAAACATGGTAATCCACAATTCGAAGGTCAAACGAAGACGAAATTAGGTAACTCTGAAGTACGTCAAATCGTTGATCGATTATTTTCAGAACACTTTGAACGCTTTTTATATGAGAATCCAAATGTTGCAAGAATCATTGTTGAAAAAGGAATCATGGCGTCAAGAGCACGTGTAGCAGCTAAAAAAGCGCGTGAAGTGACACGTCGTAAATCAGCATTAGAAATTTCAAGTTTACCTGGTAAACTGGCAGACTGTTCAAGTAAAAATCCTGATGAAAGTGAAATTTTCTTAGTTGAGGGTGACTCTGCCGGGGGGTCTACAAAAGAAGGTCGTGACTCAAAAACACAAGCGATTTTACCGTTGAGAGGTAAAATATTAAATGTGGAAAAAGCACGTTTAGATCGTATTTTAAATAACAATGAAATCCGTCAAATGATTACAGCATTTGGTACAGGCATAGGTGGCGAATTTGATATTTCTAAAGCCCGTTATCATAAGATTGTTATCATGACAGATGCTGATGTAGATGGTGCGCATATTCGTACATTATTACTTACATTCTTCTACAGATTTATGCGTCCATTAATTGAGGCTGGGTATGTATACATCGCTCAACCACCATTGTATAAGCTAACACAAGGTAAACAAAAATATTACGTCTTTAACGATCGTGAATTGGATAAATTAAAAGCTGAACTAAATCCTACTCCAAAATGGCAAATTTCTCGTTACAAAGGTTTAGGTGAAATGAATGCCGATCAATTATGGGAAACAACAATGAATCCTGAAAATCGTATGATGTTACAAGTAAAACTTGAAGATGCAGTAGAAGCGGATCAAACATTTGAAATGTTAATGGGTGACGTTGTTGAAAATCGTAGACAATTTATCGAAGATAATGCAGTTTATGCTAATTTAGATTTCTAATTTAACTTAATGTGAACTGACTATAAAAGGAGGATATCTTGATGGCTGATTCTCTACCACAATCAAGAATTAATGAAAGAAATATAACCAACGAAATGCGCGAATCATTTTTAGACTATGCGATGAGCGTTATCGTTTCACGTGCATTACCAGATGTACGTGATGGTTTAAAACCTGTACATCGTCGTATTTTATATGGTCTAAATGAACAAGGAATGACTCCAGACAAACCTTATAAAAAATCAGCACGTATTGTTGGGGACGTTATGGGGAAATATCATCCACACGGCGACTCTTCAATTTATGATGCTATGGTAAGAATGGCACAAACCTTTAGCTATCGTTATCCTCTTGTTGATGGTCAAGGTAACTTTGGTTCAATGGATGGTGACGGTGCTGCGGCAATGCGTTATACCGAAGCAAAAATGACCAAAATCACATTAGAACTGTTACGTGATATCAATAAAGATACTATTGATTTCTTAGATAACTATGATGGTACAGAAAGAGAGCCCGAAGTCTTACCTTCTCGTTTCCCTAACCTTTTAGTGAATGGTGCTTCAGGTATTGCGGTTGGTATGGCTACAAATATTCCACCACACAATTTAACAGAAGTCATTGACGGAGTCTTACGTTTAAGTCAAAATCCTGATATCACAATCTCAGAATTGATGGAAGATATTCAAGGTCCTGATTTTCCAACTTCTGGCTTAATTTTAGGTAAAAGTGGCATTAGACGTGCCTATGAAACTGGTCGTGGATCAATTCAAATGCGTGCACGTGCATCAATAGAAGAACGTGGCGGTGGTCGTCAGCGTATTGTTGTGACTGAAATTCCATATCAAGTGAATAAAGCAAGAATGATTGAGAAAATTGCAGAATTAGCGCGTGAGAAAAGAATTGAAGGTATCACAGATCTTCGTGACGAAACAAGTTTACGTACAGGGGTAAGAGTTGTTATTGATGTACGTAAAGATGCCAATGCAAATGTTATTTTAAATAATTTATATAAACATACACCATTACAAACATCATTTGGTGTAAATATGATTGCCCTTGTGAATGGTCGACCTAAATTAATTAACTTAAAAGAAGCGCTTGTTGAATATTTAGAACATCAAAAAACAGTTGTACGTCGTCGTACAGAATACAATTTGAAAAAAGCGAAAGATCGTGCACATATCTTAGAAGGTTTAAGAATTGCGCTGGATCATATTGATGAAATTATTTCTATTATTCGTGAGTCTGACACAGATAAAGTGGCGATGGAAACATTGCAAGAACGTTTTAAATTGTCTGAACGTCAAGCTCAAGCCATTTTAGATATGCGTTTACGTCGTTTAACTGGGTTAGAGCGCGATAAAATTGAAAATGAGTATAATGAATTATTAAGTTATATTGCAGAATTAGAAGAGATTTTAGCAAATGAAGATGTATTACTTCAACTTGTTCGTGATGAGCTTACAGAAATTAAAGAACGTTTCGGTGACGAACGTCGTACTGAAATTCAATTGGGTGGTTTAGATCACTTAGAAGATGAAGACTTAATCCCTGAAGAACAAATTGTCATCACTTTAAGTCATAACAACTATATTAAACGTTTACCTGTATCTACATATCGTTCACAAAACAGAGGTGGACGAGGTGTACAAGGTATGAATACCTTAGAAGAAGACTTTGTCAGTCAACTTGTAACATTAAGTACACATGATAATGTTTTATTCTTTACGAATAAAGGCCGTGTTTATAAGTTGAAAGGATACGAAGTACCTGAATTATCTCGTCAATCTAAAGGTATTCCAGTCATTAATGCGATTGAGCTTGAAAATGATGAAGTGATTAGTACGATGATTGCCGTAAGAGATTTAGAAGATGAGAACAGTTTCTTAGTCTTTGCTACTAAAAAAGGTATTGTTAAACGTTCTGCATTAAGTAACTTCTCTCATATTAATAAGAATGGTAAAATTGCGATTGGCTTTAAAGAAGATGATGAATTAATCGCAGTTCGTCTTACTGATGGTAAACAAGATATTTTACTTGGTACAGCACATGCCTCATTAATTCGATTCCCTGAAAATAGTTTACGCCCACTAGGTCGTACAGCTTCAGGTGTGAGAGGTATTTCTCTAAGAGAAAATGACGTAGTCGTAGGTTTAGACGTAGCCTATGCTGAAAGTGAAGATGAAGTTCTAGTCGTTACTGAAAAAGGTTATGGTAAACGAACACCTGTAAGTGAATATCGTTTATCTAATCGTGGTGGTAAAGGTATAAAAACGGCTAAAATTACAGAACGTAATGGTAATGTGGTATGTATTACAACGGTAAGTGGTCAAGAAGATTTAATGATTGTAACGGATGGTGGCATTATTATTCGTCTACAAGTTGAAGATATTTCTCAAAATGGCCGTGCCACACAAGGTGTGCGATTAATGAAATTAGGCGATAATCAAGCCGTATCAACCGTTGCGAAAGTCATTGATAAAACTGAAGATGAAGCTGCGACTGAAGCGGCACAACAAACAGAAAATGCGAGTGCTCAAACTACAGAAAGCGCAAATGAACAAGTGATAGATGATACGACACCTGGTAACGCTTTGCATACTGAATCTGATGAAGATGATGAACGCATCGAAGTAAGACAAGATTTCATGGATCGTGTAAATGAAGATATTGAGAATGATTCAGATCAGAATTAAATATAAAAATAAGACTTCCCACATATAGGGAAGTCTTATTTTTATTATTTATCGTTCTAATTCTTTCATTACATAAGGAATTTGATTAATTAATTTTGAAGGGGGCACAACGTACATTTTTTCAGAAAGTTTTTCACCAATATAACTGTGAATATAAGTTGCGCTCGTAACGGCATCTTGTAAGCTATCAAATTGACCTACAAAACTTGTAATCATACCAGCTAATGTATCACCCATACCACCTGTAGCCATTGCAGGTGTGCCAATTGGTAATTTGTATTCTTTATCTTTAAAGAAGATTTCTGTACCGTGTTTTTTTAGTACTACAGTAGCACCTAATTTATCCACAGCTTCTCTATTTCTTTCATACGTTTGTTCTTCAATAGGAATACCACTTAGACGTTCCCATTCTTTTTGATGTGGTGTAAAGATAACACGACATGTAGGAATATCAGGTTTAAGTTTACAAAATATTGTAATTGCATCACCATCTACAATTAAGTTTTGGTGGGGTTGAATATTTTGTAGTAAGAAAGTAATCGCATTATTTCCTTTAAAATCAACGCCAAGACCTGGTCCAATTAAAATACTATCTGTATTCTCAATCATTTTTGTTAACATTTTAGTATCATTAATATCTATTACCATTGCTTCAGGACAACGTGAATGAATGGCTGCATGATTAGTAGGATGTGTGGCTACAGTAATTAAACCACTTCCACTAAAAAGACATGCACGGGCAGCTAACATGATTGCTCCGCCTAAATTTGCACTACCACCAATTAAAAGAATTTTTCCATAATCACCTTTATGCGTTTCGTCATTACGTTTAGGAATTGTCACATTAGTTAATGTTTCCATATGATGAATCCTCCCTATTTAGATTCGAAAGTCATAACTTCTATATATTAAATTAATGAAATGATGAGTTATTAAGACAAGCGAAAATATCATGTGCATTTTAAATACAATAGAAAATATTATACCTGCTTAAGCGTTTCGTCAACACTATTTTAAATAAATTTATAAATGCTAAAATTGACAGAATTTTAACGTATGTAGTTTGTTATATTTGGTTGAGGTAACTGCTTGAAAATTATATATGACTTTGCTATATTAAAATTAACTTAATAAAGTATTGTTCGTAGGCTAAGTAACATAAGGGTATTAATTTCAGAGAGCTTGTGGTTAGTGTAAACAAGTAATTAATTTTTATGCGAATCTACCTACTTATATTGAACAATCGGTTTTAACCGTTATCGATAGTGGAGTGCAATTTAGTTTATTTAATTAAATTGTTAAATAGGGTGGCAACGCGTAGACCACGTCCCTTGTATGGGGACGTGGTCTTTTTTTATTTTAAATCGCTATGGTCACTCAATATAAATTTTTTGGAAGGATGAATATTATATGTTAGACATCAAGCAATTCAGAGACGAAACGGACAAAGTTAAGAGCAAAATTGAATTACGAGGAGATGATTCAAAGGTTGTTGATGAAGTATTAGAATTAGATAATCAACGTCGTGATTTAATTGGTAAAACAGAAGAAATGAAAGCACGTCGTAACAAAGTAAGTGATCAAATCGCTGAAAAAAAACGTAATAAAGAAGATGCAGATGACGTCATTAAAGAAATGCGTGAATTAGGCGATGAAATTAAAGAAAATGATGCAAAATTAAATGAAGTAGATAACAAAATTCGTGATATCTTAATTCGTATTCCAAACTTAATTGCAGATGACGTACCACAAGGTGCTGACGACACTGAAAATGTTGAATTAAAAAAATGGGGTACGCCTCGTGAATTTGATTTTGAACCAAAAGCGCACTGGGATTTAGTAGAAGAATTAAAAATGGCTGATTTCGAACGTGCTGCAAAAGTATCAGGTGCGCGCTTCGTTTATTTAACTAAAGATGGTGCTTTATTAGAACGTGCATTAATGAACTATATGTTAACAAAACATACAACACAACATGGTTATACAGAAATGATGACACCTCAATTGGTAAATGCAGATACAATGTTTGGTACAGGCCAATTACCTAAATTTGAAGAAGATTTATTCAAAGTTGAAAAAGAAGGCTTATATACAATTCCAACTGCAGAAGTGCCATTAACAAACTTCTATAGAAATGAAATTATCCAACCTGGCGTGTTACCAGAAAAATTCACTGGTCAAACTGCATGTTTCCGTAGTGAAGCGGGATCAGCTGGTAGAGATACAAGAGGTTTAATTCGTTTACATCAATTCGATAAAGTTGAAATGGTGCGTTTTGAAAAACCTGAAGATTCTTGGGATGCATTAGAAGATATGACTCAAAATGCCGAAGCAATTTTAGAAGAATTAAAATTACCATATCGTCGCGTGATCTTATGTACTGGAGATATTGGTTTCAGCGCAAGTAAAACATATGACTTAGAAGTATGGTTACCAAGTTACAATGACTACAAAGAAATTAGTTCTTGCTCAAACTGTACTGATTTCCAAGCTCGTCGTGCTAACATTCGTTTCAAACGTGATGCTTCTTCTAAACCAGAATTAGTACACACATTAAATGGTAGTGGACTTGCAGTAGGTCGTACATTTGCAGCTATCGTAGAAAACTACCAAAACGAAGATGGTTCAATTACAATTCCAGAAGCACTTGTACCATTTATGGGCGGCAAAACAGAAATTCGTCCAGTCAACTAATCATTCAATAGAATTCAACTCATAAAGTGATAGAGTGACATAGTCCTCTATCGCTTTATTTATTTTTATATTAAATAAGACTGCTTTGATAAAGGTAGCTTTTAAAAATATCGAAAATTTCTGATATTTTTAAAACATTGAATTATCAATATTTCTAAACGCCCTTCTCTCTAACCTCACTCAAACGGACGTCTAAAGATATTGAAGCGTCTATTAGATTATATTAGACTGAATTTAATTAAAATATATAGTCAATTTGAAAATACATATATAAAGAGGGAGCTAACATGACGTCACATGTAACATTTCAACAAGGAGTCAAAGAATGTATTCCAACACTACTAGGATACATCGGTATAGGACTATCATTTGGCATTGTGGCAGCTTCTCAGGATTTTAGTGTTCTAGAAATTCTTCTGTTATGTTTATTGGTTTATGCAGGCGCAGCACAATTTATTATTTGTGCTTTAGTTATTACTGGTACACCTATATCAGCAATCGTGTTAACAACGTTAATTGTGAATTCCCGCTTCTTTTTATTGTCTATGACATTATCACCTAATTATAAAGATTATGGTATATGGAATCGTTTAGCTTTGTCTTCTCTTCTTACTGACGAGACCTTTGGGGTTGCTATAACGCCACACTTAAAAGGGGAAACAATTAATGACCGATGGTTACATGGATTAAATATTACTGCTTATTCATTTTGGGCAATCGCTTGTGTGTTAGGAGCAGTCTTTGGGAAATACATCTCTCATCCTGAAATGTTAGGATTAGACTTTGCGATTACAGCTATGTTTATTTTCTTGGCTATGGCTCAATTTGAAACGATTACACGTTCCAAAATAAGTATATATATCGTATTAATTGCGTTCGTTATTGTAATGATGTTCATTTTAAGTTGGTTGATGCCCTCTTATGTGGCCATTCTTGTTACATCAATTTGTGCTGCAACACTTGGGGTGGTGATGGATCGATGACGATAACTGGACATATGCTTTTACTCATCGTTTTATGTGGATTAGTGACATTAATTGTACGTGTCGTACCTTTTTTAATGATTTCACGTATTCAACTGTCAGAAACAGTCATCAAATGGCTGTCGTTTATTCCAATTTCATTATTCACTGCGTTAGTTATTGATAGTTTTATCGTTCAACATAAAGGCATGCAGGGCTTTGAATTAAATATTCCATTCATTGTAGCAACCATTCCTACAGTCATTATCGCAATTGTGACGCGTAGTCTAACCATCACTATTATTGTAGGTATTATATTCATTGCAGGTATACGATGGTTCTTTTAACCCATTTATTTACTGCGCATTGAAGTTAACTAGACAATTGTATTAAAATAAATTTAAATTAAACAATGCAATCAATATATAGATACTCTTATTTTGAGAAGTAGAGGGAATTGGCCCTATGAAGCTTCAGCAACCGACAAATCATTGTACGGTGCTACAACCAACGAGATACTCGAATGATAAGTACTAAAGTATTATCGCTTCACACTTTTAAAATTAAGAGTAGAAGCGATTTTTTTATTCTAAGGAGGCATAGCATGACAAATTATACAGTAGATACATTACATTTAGGTGCTTTTACAACAGAATCAGGTGAAACAATTGAGAATCTAAAATTGCGTTATGAGCACGTAGGTTATTCGGGACAACCGCTTGTTGTGGTTTGTCATGCTCTGACTGGTAATCATTTAACTTATGGTACAGATGAACATCCTGGATGGTGGCGTGAAATCATTGATGGTGGTTATATGCCAATCTATGATTATCAGTTTCTTACTTTTAATGTTATTGGAAGTCCTTTTGGTTCAAGCTCCCCATTAAACGATGCTCATTTTCCTAAAACAATAACATTAAGAGATATAGTTAAGGCAATTGAATTGGGAATAAAGGCCCTTGGATTTACTAAAATCGATATTTTAATTGGTGGCAGTTTAGGTGGCATGCAAGTGATGGAATTATTATATAATCATCAATTCGAAGTAGATAAGGCAGTCATCTTAGCAGCTACAGATAAAACCTCTTCATACAGTCGTGCTTTCAATGAAATTGCACGTGAAGCGATTCATATTGGAGGTAAAGAGGGACTTAGTATTGCAAGACAACTTGGATTCTTAACATATCGTTCTTCAAAAAGTTATGACGCGCGTTTCACACCAGATGAAGTAGTCAATTATCAACGTTATCAAGGCAATAAGTTTAAAGAATCCTACGATTTATCGTGTTACTTAACGATGTTGAATGTCTTAGATAGTCATCATCTTGATCGTCAGCGCGATGATGTGGATGAGGTCTTCCAATCTTTAAATACAAAAGTACTAACTATGGGCTTTACAGATGACTTGTTATATCCAGATGATCAAGTTAGAGCAGTAGGAGAACGTTTTAAATATCATCGTCACTTTTTTGTTCCAGACAACGTAGGCCATGATGGTTTTTTACTTAATTTTAATGACTGGGCACCTAACTTGTATCACTTTTTAAAAGTTTCGAAATTCAAACGAAAATAATAGATAAGAGAACAGTTAACACATTTGTTTAATTTGAATATAGAGGTTAAAATAGACGTTATAGTCAAAAAAGTATAGGAGTGGCGAATGTGTTTTCAAAAGTACATCCTAAAGCAATAATTATAGGAACTATCGTGCTTGTAGCAGTTGCTTTAGTTACGTATGTATTGCCAATAATTGGTCTGATTCTATGTTTATTCGCTACCATTCCAGGGATTATCATGTGGCATAAATCAATTGCTACATTTGGAATTGGAGCTTTACTCACTGTAGTCATCACGACCTTATTAGGGAATACCTTTGTATTAAGTGCCATGATTCTAGTTTTATTACTAAGTTTTGTAATTGGCCAATTATTAAAAGAACGTACATCTAAAGAACGCATCTTATATATTACAACAATGTATATAAGTATTGTGACGTTAATTGCATTTATGTTATTACAAGCGTTCAAAAAGATTCCAAATACCGAAGTATTGATTAAACCAGCAAAAGACGCAATGAACAATGCGATTGTAAATTCAGGCGTTGAATCAGATTATAAGATCATCTTAGAAGAAGGATTTCGTCAAATGGCTGTTCAACTTCCAAGTTACATCATTATTATGGTCTTTCTTTTAGTTTTAATTAATATCATCATTACATTTCCAATTTTACGCAAATTCAAAGTAGCAACACCTATTTTTAGACCTTTATTTGCTTGGCAGATGAATCGCACATTATTATGGATTTACATGATTGTGCTAGTATGTGTGATGTTTGCGATGAAACCAAGTATATTCCAAAGTATCGTATTGAATTTCGAAGTTGTGTTATCATTATTAATGTATATCCAAGGATTGAGTTTGATTCATTTCTTTGGAAAGGCCAAACGATTACCTGATGCGGTATCTATATTATTAATGGTCGTGGGGACAGTGATTTCACCCTTTACGCATATCGTATCATTACTTGGCGTACTTGATTTAGGAATTAACTTAAAACGAATGATTAAAAAATGACTTTAAAAAGTGAATAGAGGTGGAAGAATGAACCGTCAATCCACTAAAAAAGCATTGCTTATTCCTTACATTTTGATGGTGCTTACGGCAATTGCAATTGTTATTGTAGGGTTTATATTTAAACCTTTAATTGCAACGTTTACGGCGATTGCTTTAATCATTATGATCGTCATTAGTGCGGTATTGATTAAACAAGCATTATCAAAAATGGATCATTATGTGGATAATCTGAGTGGTCATATTTCAGCAGGAAGTAATAAAGCAATTAAACGCATGCCAATTGGTTTAGTTGTGATTGATGCTGACGATCACATCGAATGGATCAACCAATATATGTCTGAACATCTAGAAACGAATGTCATCTCAGAACCAGTCAATGAAGTTTTTCCGAATATTCTTAAGCAACTTGAAAGAATACAAGAAATAGAAATCGAACATGGTCAGTACCATTATCATGTGCGTTATTCTGAAGAAGAACGTTGTTTATATTTCTTCGATATTACAGAAGAAGTACATACAAATGAATTATATGAAGAATCAAAGCCTATCATTGCAACGTTGTTTTTAGATAACTACGATGAAATTACACAAAATATGAATGACACACAACGTTCTGAAATCAACTCAATGGTGACACGTATTATTAGTCGATGGGCAACTGAATATAACATTTATTTTAAACGTTATAGTTCAGATCAATTCGTAGCGTATTTAAACCAAAAAATCTTAGCAGAAATAGAAGATTCTAATTTTGATATTCTAAGTCAGTTACGTGAAAAAAGTGTAGGCTATCGTGCACAATTGACATTAAGTATTGGTGTTGGTGAAGGTACCGAAGATTTAATTGAACTTGGTGAATTATCTCAATCAGGACTTGATTTAGCCTTAGGTCGTGGAGGAGACCAAGTTGCAATTAAAAACATGAATGGTAATGTCCGCTTTTACGGAGGTAAGACTGACCCGATGGAAAAACGAACACGTGTTAGAGCACGTGTTATCTCTCACGCATTGAAAGATATCTTAACTGAAGGCGACAAAGTGATTATTATGGGACATAAACGTCCCGACTTAGATGCGGTTGGCGCAGCTATTGGAGTATCTCGATTTGCGTCAATGAATAATTTAGAAGCATATGTGGTACTTAATGAAGAAGATATCGATCCAACATTAAGTCGTGTGATGGAAGAAATTGATAAAAAACCTGAATTGAAAGAACGATTTGTGACATCTGATGAGGCTTGGGATATGATGACGTCAAAAACAACGGTTGTTGTGGTAGACACACATAAACCTGAAATGGTATTAGATGAAAATATTTTAAATAAAGCGAATCGTAAAGTAGTCATTGATCATCATAGACGTGGAGAAAGCTTTATTTCAAATCCATTACTCGTTTATATGGAACCTTATGCAAGTTCAACTGCAGAACTTGTCACAGAGTTATTAGAATATCAGCCAACAGAACAACGTTTATCACGTTTAGAATCTACAATTATGTATGCAGGTATTATTGTTGATACACGTAATTTTACATTACGAACAGGTTCAAGAACGTTTGATGCGGCAAGTTATTTACGTGCGCATGGTGCCGATACAATCTTAACGCAACAATTCCTTAAAGATGATGTTGATACGTATATTAATCGTTCTGAATTGATACGTACAGTTGAAGTTCAAGATCACGGTGTCGCGATTGCTCACGGTTCTAATGATAAAATCTATCATCCTGTAACAGTTGCACAAGCTGCGGATGAATTGTTAAGTTTAGAAGGCATTGAAGCTTCTTACGTTGTAGCGAAACGTGAAGATAATCTTATTGGTATTTCAGCACGTTCATTAGGCGGTATTAATGTTCAATTAACAATGGAAGCCTTAGGTGGCGGAGGTCACTTAACAAATGCTGCAACGCAAATAAAAGGTGTCACTATAGAAGAAGCAATCGAGCAATTACAACAAGCAATTACTGAACAAATGAGTAGGAGTGAAGATACATGAAAGTAATATTTACACAAGATGTTAAAGGTAAAGGTAAAAAAGGTGAAGTTAAAGACGTGCCAGTAGGTTACGCAAATAACTTTTTATTAAAAAATAAATATGCTGTTGAAGCAACACCAGGTAATTTAAAACAATTAGAACAACAAAATAGACGTGCTGAAGCGGATAGACAACAAGAAATCGATGATGCTAAAGCATTAAAAGCAAAATTAGAAGATATCGAAGTTGAAGTAAGTGCTAAAACTGGTGAAGGCGGTAAATTGTTTGGTTCTATTAGTACAAAACAAATTGCTGACGCATTAAAAAATCAACACGATATTAAAATTGATAAACGTAAAATGGATTTACCACACGGTATTCACGCGTTAGGTTATACTAATGTACCTGTTAAATTAGACAAAGAAGTTGAAGGTACAATTCGCGTACACACTGTAGAAAAATAAAAAGATTTAGGACAAATAGGTAGTCCATTCTTTTAAAAGCAATTCATAGAAAGATATAATGTTGCACTAGCATGTCGAAAATTTTAAGATAGATGGGTGTAATGATTGATGGATAATATGTATGATCAAAGACAAATGCCCCATAACAATGAAGCTGAACAGTCTGTCTTAGGTGCAATTATTTTAGATCCAGAATTAATAGGTTCGACTCAGGAGGTATTACTTCCTGAGTCGTTTTATAGAGGTGCACACCAACATATCTTTAGAGCAATGATGAACTTAAACGAAGATGCTCATGAGATTGATGTAGTCACGTTAATGGAACAATTAACGAAAGAAGGTACATTAAGTGAGGCTGGTGGCCCTCAATATTTAGCTGAATTATCGAATAATGTACCGACGACACGTAATATTGAATACTATAGAAATATAGTTGCTAATCTTGCGCTTAAACGTCGATTAATTCAAACAGCTGATAGCATTGCGAATGATGGGTATAATAATGCGCTTGAATTAGATGCTATTTTAAGTGATGCTGAAAAACGTATTCTTGAACTCTCAGCAAACCGTCAAAGTGATGGATTTAAAGATATTAGAGATGTCTTAGGTCAAGTATATGAGACTGCAGAGGAACTTGATCAAAATAGTGGGCAAACGCCGGGTATTCCTACTGGATACCGCGATTTAGACCAGATGACTGCGGGCTTTAATAGAAATGATTTAATTATTTTAGCAGCCCGTCCTTCTGTAGGTAAGACTGCCTTCGCACTTAATATCGCTCAAAAAGTAGCCACTCATGAAGATAACTATACAGTAGGTATTTTCTCACTTGAAATGGGTGCCGATCAACTTGCGACACGTATGATTTGTAGTTCAGGAAATGTAGATTCTAACCGTTTAAGAACAGGGACAATGACAGAAGAAGACTGGAATCGATTTACGATTGCAGTAGGTAAATTATCGAGAACAAAGATTTTTATTGATGATACACCAGGAATTCGTATTACAGATTTACGATCAAAGTGTCGTCGTCTTAAACAAGAACATGGTCTTGATATGATTGTCATTGACTATCTACAACTTATTCAAGGGAGTGGCTCACGCTTTTCAGATAATAGACAACAAGAAGTCTCTGAAATCTCACGTACGTTAAAAGCCATCGCTCGTGAATTAGAATGTCCCGTTATCGCACTGAGTCAGTTATCTCGTGGCGTAGAACAACGTCAAGATAAACGACCAATGATGAGTGATATTCGTGAATCAGGATCAATTGAGCAAGACGCAGATATTGTTGCGTTCTTGTATCGTGATGATTATTATAATCGAGGCGATGGTGAAGAAGATGACGATAGTACGCAGTTCGAACCTCAATCCAATGACGATAATGGTGAGATTGAAATTATTATTGCCAAACAACGTAACGGCCCGACAGGCACAGTGAAGTTACACTTTATGAAACAATATAATAAATTTACAGACATTGATTATGCACATGCAGACATGTCATAAAAATATTTTTTTACCGTACATTATTATTATTTTTAATATAAATGTACGGTTTTTATTTTGTTTTTAAAAAGTAAAGTTAAGTGAAGTATGTGTATTAAACATTTGTAAAACTGACTTGAGATACTGGTAAATTAGCAATTTTAAAGGTTTTTTAATAAAAAATACGTATTTATTTGACTGATGTGAATGCTATTTTTAATGTTCGATTTTTATTTGCATTATATGAAACGTATTGATAGAATACTTAGTGGTTAATTGAGAAAACTTTGGAGGTGCTCACATGTCATCAATCGTAGTAGTTGGGACACAATGGGGAGACGAAGGTAAAGGTAAAATTACAGATTTCTTAGCAGAACAAGCAGATGTGATTGCGCGTTTTTCAGGTGGTAATAACGCAGGTCATACCATTCAGTTTGGTGGAGAAACATACAAATTACATTTAGTACCATCAGGTATTTTTTATAAAGATAAATTAGCAGTGATTGGTAATGGAGTGGTTGTAGATCCTGTTGCATTATTAAAAGAATTAGACGGTTTAAATGAACGTGGTATTTCTACAGATAATCTACGTATTTCAAACCGTGCGCAAGTCATCTTACCGTATCACTTAGCACAAGATGAATATGAAGAACGTCGTCGCGGCGATAATAAAATCGGTACAACGAAAAAAGGTATTGGACCAGCTTATGTAGATAAAGCACAACGTATTGGTATTCGTATGGCTGATCTATTAGAAAAAGATACATTTGAAAGACGTTTAAAAGAAAATATTGAGATTAAAAATGCATATTTCAAAGGGATGTTTAATGAAACTTGTCCACACTTTGATGAAATGTTCGATGAATACTATGCCGCTGGTCAACGTTTAAAAGAATTCGTTACAGATACAGCTAAAATTTTGGATGACGCTTTCGTAGCTGATGAAAAGGTTTTATTTGAAGGTGCACAAGGTGTTATGTTAGATATCGACCATGGTACATATCCTTTCGTAACGTCAAGTAATCCTGTTGCAGGTAACGTGACAGTAGGAACTGGCGTGGGTCCAACCTTCGTATCTAAAGTGATTGGTGTATGTAAATCCTATACATCTCGTGTAGGTGATGGCCCATTCCCTACTGAATTATTCGATGAAGATGGTCATCATATTAGAGAAGTAGGTCGTGAATATGGAACGACAACAGGACGTCCTCGTCGTGTAGGTTGGTTCGACTCAGTTGTATTACGTCACTCTCGTCGTGTAAGTGGTATTACAGACTTATCTATTAACTCAATTGACGTTTTAACAGGTTTAGATACAGTTAAAATCTGTACAGCATATGAGTTAGATGGTGAAACAATCACAGAATATCCAGCAAACTTAGATCAATTACGTCGTTGTAAACCCATCTTCGAAGAATTACCTGGTTGGACGGAAGACATTACAGGTTGTCGTACATTAGAAGAATTACCTGAAAACGCACGTAAATACTTAGAACGTATTTCTGAATTATGTGGCGTTCATATTTCAATCTTCTCTGTAGGCCCTGACCGTGAGCAAACAAACCTATTAGAAAAATTATGGTAAGAAAAGCGTATAAACCTAGAGCAATAACGTGCTAAGAGCGAAAATCGGTTTTTGATTTTAGAGATTAGCATATGATGGATGAGAGAATTACGTTTCGAAGCCCGTTAATAATAAAACATTTAATTGTATACATCTAACGTTGTTAAAGTGACTCACTTTAGCAACGTTTTTTATATATAAAATAAGATAATGATAACCGTATCATTTAAATTTGAATATGAATTAATAATGTAAAAGTAAAGAAAAAAAGTATATTGTTATGTAATCTATCTTCAAAACAACTCTTTTTTTCTAAAAATTAAGGAATTATAAAAAAATATTAAAATTATGTAAAAAAGTTCTTGTCTTTAAAATAAAAGCTATGCTATAATCTATCTTGTGCTTAAGAACGGCTCCTTGGTCAAGCGGTTAAGACACCGCCCTTTCACGGCGGTAACACGGGTTCGAGTCCCGTAGGAGTCACCATTTTAGGTCTCGTAGTGTAGCGGTTAACACGCCTGCCTGTCACGCAGGAGATCGCGGGTTCGATTCCCGTCGAGACCGTATTGCTTATCCAAAAGGGTAGGCATTTTTTTTATGCTTTTTTAATATTGCGTCTTTATTTTTATAAATATATAGACGTTATCATGAGTAAAACGATGTGTGTATTACAAATAGGTGACGTCGCAATATATTTTTAATATTTCTCTCTTTTTTTATACATCTTTTATATATCACTCTTAATTTTCAACGACTATCCTCTATCATCATTTTGTAACATTGTATCGTTTCAGTCTTCCTACGACTTTTGTCCAATATTCAAGGCGCTCAACTTATTTGTAATATAAAACGAGAGTGGTAAACTTTAAATTAATGTTATTCTATAATTTTAAATATGAAAATAGAATTAAGTGAATATTAATGTTAAATTATATAGTAGATAAACGTGCGTTAAGACGTAAGATAGCGCCATATAATACAGTTAATGTTTTACTCAAAATATAATAAACATTAAGGTTTAAACTACAATTTGAGAAATGAGGTTTATAGATATGGCTAGAAAAGTTGTTGTAGTTGATGATGAAAAGCCAATTGCGGATATTTTAGAATTTAATTTAAAAAAAGAAGGCTATGAAGTTCATTGCGCTTATGATGGTAATGATGCAGTCGATTTAATTTATGAAGAAGAGCCAGACATCGTATTGTTAGACATTATGTTACCTGGTCGTGATGGCATGGAAGTATGTCGTGAAGTACGTAAAAAATACGAAATGCCAATTATTATGTTAACAGCGAAAGACTCAGAAATTGATAAAGTATTGGGTCTTGAATTAGGCGCTGATGATTATGTGACGAAACCATTTAGTACACGTGAATTAATTGCACGTGTGAAAGCAAACTTAAGACGTCACTATTCTCAACCTGCGCAAGAATCTGAAGGTAAAACGAATGAAATTGCGATTAAAGATATCGTAATTTATCCTGAGGCTTATTCAATTAAAAAACGTGGTGAGGATATTGAATTAACACATCGTGAATTTGAATTATTCCACTATTTGTCAAAACATATGGGTCAAGTTATGACACGTGAACACTTACTACAAACGGTTTGGGGATACGATTATTTTGGAGACGTGCGTACAGTGGATGTAACCATTCGTCGTTTAAGAGAAAAAATTGAAGACGATCCATCTCATCCAGAATATATAGTGACACGTCGAGGCGTTGGATACTTCCTCCAACAACATGATTAGGGGTTGCAAACGATGAAGTGGCTGAAACAACTCCAATCCCTTCACACAAAACTCGTTATTGTTTATGTCTTACTGATTATTATTGGAATGCAGATTATTGGTCTGTATTTCACTAATAGTTTAGAAAAAGAATTAACCAATAATTTCATGAAGAATATTAAACAATATGCGACACAACTCGAAGTCAATATTGAGCGTATTTATAAAGATAATCCTTCAAATGCACAAAAGGAAGTTCAATCGCTACTGAATGAATACGCTAACCGACAAGAGATTGAAGAAATCCGCTTTATTGATAAAGATCAAATTATAATGGCTACAGCGAAGTTATCATCACATAGCTTAATTAATCAAAAGGTGAATGATAATTCTGTTCAAAAAGCAATCTCTCTTGGCGAAGCAAATAGTCATAACGTCTTAAAAGACTATGGTAATGGTAAAGAACGGATTTGGATTTACAACTTACCAGTTAAGAATGGCAATGATGTGATCGGTAATATTTACATAGAGTCAAATATTAATGATGTATATAACCAGCTTAACAATATTAATCAAATCTTTATTATTGGTACGGCTATTTCTTTATTTATCACGGTCATACTCGGTTTCTTTATTGCGCGAACGATTACGCGACCGATTACAGATATGCGTAACCAAACAGTTGAAATGTCAAAAGGGAACTATACACAGCGTGTTAAGATTTATGGCAATGACGAAATTGGTGAACTTGCGCTTGCGTTTAATAATCTTTCTAAACGTGTACAAGAAGCCCAAGCGAATACAGAAAGTGAAAAACGTCGACTCGATTCTGTCATTACACATATGAGTGATGGTATCATTGCGACGGATCGACGTGGTCGTATTCGTATTGTGAATGATATGGCGATTAAAATGTTAGGTATGGCGAAAGAAGACCTCATTGGTTATTACATGCTAAATGTTTTAAAAATAGAAGGCGATTTTTCATTAGAAGAAATTCAAGAGAATAATGATAGTATCTTAATTGATATGAATGAAGAAGAAGGTATTATTGCACGTGTCAACTTTAGCACGATTGTACAAGATACGGGATTTGTTAATGGTTATATCGCCGTATTACACGATGTTACAGAGCAACAACAAGTAGAACGTGAACGTCGCGAATTCGTTGCCAATGTATCACACGAATTACGTACGCCACTAACCTCAATGAACAGTTATATTGAAGCACTTGAAGAAGGCGCTTGGAAAGATGAAAATCTTGCGCCATCGTTCCTTTCAGTCACACGTGAAGAAACGGTACGTATGATTCGACTGGTCAATGACTTACTTCAATTATCTAAAATGGATAATGAGACAGAACAAATTACAAAAGAAATTGTTGACTTTAATATGTTTATTAATAAAATTATTAATCGACATGAAATGGCAGCGAAAGATACAACGTTTGTACGTGAAATTCCAAATGAAACGATTTTCACAGAAATAGATCCAGATAAGATGACGCAAGTATTTGATAACGTCATTACGAATGCGATGAAATATTCTCGTGGAGATAAACGTGTCGAGTTCCACGTGAAACAAAATGCACTTTATAATCGAATGACCATTCGTATTAAAGATAATGGCATCGGTATTCCAATTAATAAAGTGGATAAAATCTTTGATCGCTTCTACCGCGTAGATAAAGCACGTACACGTAAAATGGGTGGTACGGGTCTTGGACTGGCCATTTCAAAAGAAATTGTCGAAGCACATAATGGTCGTATCTGGGCAAACAGTGTTGAAGGACAAGGCACATCGATATTTATTACACTTCCATGTGAAGTGATAGACGACGGTGATTGGGATGAACAGTAAGGAACATATTAAATCAGTTATCCTTTTTCTTTTAGTCATGATGAGTATTGTCCTTACGTATATGATATGGAACTTTACTCCAGATTTAAATAATTTAGACAGCGCGGATAGTAAAAAAAATAATACTAAAACCATTGGTAAACCTTTAGCTGCAAAGATGGACACAGTGATTTCACCTTATCAAGTTGTGTCAGTTAAAGGAGATAAAGTAAAAGGATTGACACCATCAAGATCTCAACTCGCTCAAGTTATTGATCCACTCAAAGATCATGAAGTGAGTAAAGTGGAATTAATGCAAAAAGGGTATAATTTGCAAACTCCGATATTAGACCATGATTTTGTCGTGTTGGATTTTACGTATGATATGCCACTAACAACCTATTTAGGTCAAGTACTTAATAACTCAGCTAAAATTCCTAAACATTTTAGCTTTAATCGAATTTTAATTGATAAAAATCCTAAGGGTGATTTAGAATTATATGCGCTGAGTAAACGTCATCAACAAGTCATGAAAGTGACGATAGACGCTAAGGCAACGCCATTTAATAAAACCATTCATCATTTAGAAAAAGATATGGAAACCTATTCGGAAGTGATTACGAATAAGACGACGATTGATAAATCAACGCATATTTTTGCGCCGAAACATCCAAAAGACCTACGCTCATATCGTATGGTATATGATACGATTTCAGTCGAAACGATGAACTCAATTTTATTTGATGATTCTGTCATTATTCGAAGCGGAAAAAGTGGTTCAACCACATATAATAATAATACCGGCGTCGCAAACTATAATGATGACAGTAAAAAGTACCATTATAAAAACTTATCTGAAGATGAATCAGGTTCGAAAGATATGGATACCTCCATTCCAAGTACATTCGAATATATTAATAATCATGGTGGTTTCTTTAACGATGATTTCCGTCTGTTCAATACGGATAATATGTCAGGAGAATTAACCTATCAATTATTCCTCAATGGACATCCTACATTTAATGATCAGCAGTTAAATGAAATTAACGTGACTTGGGGAGAAAAAGGAATTTATGACTATAAACGTGCTCTTCTACGTTCAAGCGTGCCTTTAGAAGGTGCAACGACATCATTAGATAGTTTGGAAACTGTGCGTGCGTCACTTGCGAACAATCATAATATTGATTTTGAAAAAATATCGAATATGATCGTTGGCTATAAAGAAGATGATCAGCCAGATAAAGATGACATCGAAGTACAACGTAATAGTGAATTTATTCCAACGTGGTATGTTGAGTATGATGGTGAATGGTATGTATATCAGGATGGGAGGCTTGAATAAATGAACTGGAAACTAACCAAAACATTGTTTATTTTCGTGTTTGTTCTAGTCAATATTTTTCTCATTCTGATTTATATTAATAAGGTGACTAAATCGCAAATTAATGAAACTGAAAGCGATAATGAAGTCAACTTCCAGCAAGAAGAGATTAAAGTATCGACAGATGTATTAAATAAAGATGTAAGTGGTACGAAGATGCAAATGATTACTGCTACTTCTAAAAACTTTAAATCATACGCTGAAAATAAATCTTCATTAGAAACAAGTGATTCTGGTTTCACAGTAAGTGGTGACGTAGATAATACTGTAAATGTAAGTGATCGTAATCTTAGTGATTTAAAAGATTACATTATCAATCATATTTATAATGGTAAGGTCTATCAACTTGGCGATATTAATTCAAATGCTGTTACCTATGAACAAACATATGATGGGTACCCATTGCTTAATAACAATAAAGCACGCCTTCGCTTTAATATAGACGATGGTAAAGCGACAATGTATAAACAAACATTAATGAGTAAAATTGAACCTGCAAAAGGTGACAATAATCCTAAGAAGCAAGTCATTACACCGCGTAAAGCAATTGAAAGCTTGTATTTCAATCGTTACTTAAAAGCTGGCGATGAAGTATTAGATGCAAGATTAGGATATTACTCAGTAGTAAGAGAAACCAACGTTCAATTACTACAAGCAAACTGGGAAATCAAAGTGAAACATAAAGGTAAAGAAGAAACGAAAAAATATTATGTTGAAGCCACTTCAGTCAATCCAAAAGTGATTGATAACTAAAAAGTGAATCATTTTAAATAGAGCAAAATGGCGGTCAAATTTGCCCGTTGTTTTGCTCTTACATATTTAATATAAACAGAGAATTGGAATTTTTAGTTACAGGTTGGTATAGTATACTATAAAAGTACTTTTAGAGCGGAAAGTTTCGAACAGAGATACAAGTTCGAAACTATATTTTTTTAGAAAAAAGAGTAAATATAAAATAATTAGACTGAAGGCACTCTAAATAATTAAAACTTAAGATAATGAGAAAGGATGAACCATCTTGATTCGAATGAGCGTATTAGCAAGCGGTAGTACAGGAAACGCGACTTATGTAGAAAGTGAGAAAGGCAGTCTTTTAGTAGATGTCGGTCTTACGGGTAAAAAGATGGAAGATTTATTTAGTCAGATTGATAGGGATATGAAGAATCTGAATGGCATCCTAGTGACACATGAACATAGCGACCATATTAAAGGACTTGGCGTCATTGCACGTCGATATGGTTTACCAGTGTATGCGAATGAAAAAACTTGGAAAGCGATTGAAAAAAAAGATGATAAAATTCCGATGGATCAAAAATTTATTTTCAATCCCTATGAAACAAAATCTATTGCAGGTTTTGATATAGAATCGTTTAATGTCTCTCATGATGCGATTGATCCACAATTTTACATTTTCCATAATAACTATAAGAAATTTACGATGATTACAGATACCGGCTATGTGTCAGACCGAATGAAAGGTATGATTCAAGGTAGTGACGCATTTATGTTTGAAAGTAATCATGATGTGGATATGTTACGCATGTGTCGTTATCCTTGGAAGACGAAACAGCGTATTTTAAGTGATATGGGACATGTGTCAAATGAAGATGCAGGACATGCGATGGCGGATGTGATTACAGGTAATACGAAACGTATCTATCTTTCACATTTATCTCGTGATAATAATATGAAAGATTTAGCACGAATGAGCGTCGGACAAGTATTAAATGAACATGATATCGATACTGAAAAAGAAGTATTGTTATGTGACACAGATAAAGCACAAGCGACACCGATTTACACGTTATAAAATTGAAAAGAAGTATGAAGCTTAATGAAAATCTTAAGGGAATATGAGGTTTTTATTAAGCTCTTTTTTTGGAAAAATTAAAGATATGATCTAACAATTTGGACTATACATGAATATTCATTAAAAAGTGGATAATTAAAGTGATTTACTTAGAATCTGTGAATAAATATAAAAGACGGTCGTGAAGTTATCCCCAAATCTGAAGAAAGTTATCCACTATTGTGAATAATACACACAGAAATACTCACATTATACACAGACTTATCCACAAAAGTGATGGATGAATGAGATTTTTTGTAGATAAATCTTGAATTTTCCACAGAATTTATATACATTACTGTTATAATTAGAGGGAATTCTGTTAACAAGTTGATAACTTGTGGATAAGTCGAATAACTATTATCAACATGGAGGACTATAATGAAGATTACTATTTTAGCTGTCGGAAAATTAAAAGAAAAGTACTGGAAACAAGCGATTGCTGAATATGAAAAAAGACTCGGGGCATACTCTAAAATTGAGATGATTGAAGTGCCGGATGAAAAAGCACCTGAAAATATGAGTGATAAAGAGATTGAACAAGTCAAAGAAAAAGAAGGACAACGATTATTAGCCAAAATTAAACCACAAGCCACCGTTATTACATTAGAAATACAAGGTAAAATGTTATCATCGGAAGGTTTAGCTAAAGAACTACAACAACGTATGACACAAGGACAAAGTGACTTCGTCTTCGTCATTGGGGGATCAAACGGACTCCATCAAGACGTCTTAAATCGCAGCAACTACGCACTCTCATTTAGCAAAATGACCTTCCCACACCAAATGATGCGCGTCGTCTTAATCGAACAAGTGTATCGAGCATTTAAAATTATGAGAGGCGAAGCATATCATAAATGATGCGGTTTTTATTAATTAGTTGCTTAAAAATGAAGTATGCAATATTAATTATTACTAAATTTTGATATATTTAAGGAAAGATTAAGTTTAGGGTGGATGAATGAATGGCTTATCAAAATGAATATGCATTAGAAAATGAGGTACTTCAACAACTTGAGAGTTTAGGGTATGAACGAGTAAATATATATAATGTGAGATCAGAAATCAATGACTATCTTAAAGAACTAGGAGTGTTGAAACATGACTGAACGAGCAAATACTCCCGAACTAAGATTTCCTGAATTTAATACTGATTGGACCACTAATCAAGCAAAAAATTTATTTACTAATGTTTCAGATAAAAAGCATGATGGTGATTTATTAGTTTTATCAGCCACTCAAGATAAAGGTATGGTGCCTAGACAAGACTTAGATTTAGAAATTAAGTATGATAAAAAAATCTATCAAATTATAAAAGAACATTGCCTAATGATTTTATAATCAGTTTACGTTCTTTTCAAGGCGGATTTGAATTAAATACGATTGAAGGAATAGTTAGTCCTGCATATACTGTCTTAAGAGGTGAAGAGGAACTAGCACAACCTAAATTTTTTAAACAATACTTTAAAAGTATTAGGTTTATAAAAAAACTAGATTCTATGATTTATGGTATTCGAGATGGTAAATCTATTAGTTATAAGGAGTTTTCAACTTTCTCTATTAATTATCCTTCAATATTAGAACAACAAAAAATAGGTGATTTCTTTAGCAAACTCGACCGTCAAATTGAGCTAGAAGAGAAGAAATTAGAATTGTTAGAGCAACAAAAGCGTGGGTATATGCAAAAGATATTCTCGCAAGATTTAAGATTTAAGGATGAAAATGGAAATGATTATCCTAAATGGGTAACTCAAAAAATTAAAGAATTAGGTAAGGTTTATACAGGTAATACGCCTAGTAAAAAACAAAGTGCATATTGGAATAGTAATAACTATATATGGGTTACACCTACTGATATAAATAATAAAAAAATGTAAAAAATAGTGAATACATGTTGAGCGATGAAGGATTTAAAAAAGCTAGACAATTACCTAAAAATACATTACTTATTACTTGTATAGCTAGTATTGGAAAGAATGCAATTTTGAGAGAAGAAGGATCATGTAATCAACAAATAAATGCACTAGTTCCTAATAATGATAAGAACGTAGACTTTTTATATTATGCTTTTGAAAAAGTGTCAAAATATATGAAACGTATTGCAGGGAAAACAGCAACTCAAATTGTAAATAAGTCTACATTTGAAAATATTAGTATCGAAGTACCAAATATTGAAGAACAATTAAAAATAGGAAGATTTTTGAATAGTTTTGATAAATTGATTGAAAAACAGGTTTCAAAGATTGAAATATTAAAACAACGTAAACAAGGACTTTTACAGAAAATGTTTGTGTAATTCTGATAAAAACCTATTATGTCAATTGAAATTAGCAAAAAAATAAGCATTAGAGCATCCCTCACTGCAAAGTGAAGGATGCTCTTATTTTATTAGAATATAGCTTTTATTTTGATAAATAATGGTTAATAATCATCTGTAAATCATTATTAAGTACCGTTGTGATACAATCATCGTTCATAAACTCTTCATAGATTTTATCAAGTATTTCCTCGTCATCGATGGCTGTGAAATGATGCACCAGACCTTTTACTATTGAAATGTAATTTTGTGATGCTAAACAACTAGCAACCGTTCGCCAGTCTGAGTATGTGGTTTCATGGTTCATAGATAATCCTTCTTTTATTTCAATGTCCATTTTTGACGTGCTTTAGGGTTAAGTGGATGCATAATTTCATTTGTGGCTGGATTAATGAGCTTTTTGACTTTCTTTTTATGAGGTTTTAACATTTCCATCACTTGTTCGACGCGGTCGATAACAACTGGCCGCTTCGCATAGGCACCATAGGCTAGAATGACTGTTTCGCTCTCACTAATTGCCTTCATCAAGTGAATATCAGTGTGCTCATCGTATGGATTTTTGATATGTTTGAGATTTTCTGGACTTTTAATATTAGAGAATAAATTTACAAGATATACAGCACCGTATCGTTCTGAATTCGCTAATTGATTGAGAATGAGAACCGTAGTAAGATCGAGTGATAATACACCATCTAAATGAGGATACATCGTTATCACTGTACATGCGGGCTTCTTTTCATCCCATGTTTTCTTGAGTAAGTAGCGATGTTGTTCATCATCGCTAAAAATCGCTTCTGTGTGTATCGTATTTTTAATTATATTCATATATCGTCACTTCCTTTAGTATTCTTCGGGTAAAAGCATCACATAATAAAAAGCGTCTACATCATCTTCACGAATGACGTAGACTTTCTTAGGTAATGCATTTTGATTTTTTACATAGTTTGTATAGTGATATTCCAATTTGTATGCGGGTTGTTCTTGTTCATGTGAGATTGAGAGTATATTATTATCTTCGTCTTGTAGTCTGAAAATGTGTAGGTAATCTGTATGAGGTTGATTATCTCTTTCTTTTACCATATTCCAAAGTAAGATTTGAAGGTCTAGAGATAGTTGTTCACTAATGCCTCTTGTGATGTATCGATTGATTTTCATGTTATTTTACCTCGTCTTGAATTTCTTTCATGATGATAATTGCTTGACTAATAATCGTAACAGATATTTGTGCAACTTTGATCCAATTATTCATGGTCTTTCCCTCCTTCTTTTAATAAATGACGTTCATCGATAATCGTATTTTTAGTATCTGTGAGGTACAGAAAGTCCATATCAAAATGATCCAGATAACCAATGCTGATGAGTTGGTTATTAGCATACATTAAAAATGGATAGATACTTAGCTCATGTAGCTCATCATTATAGTAGGTATAAGTTTCAAGTGTAAGATGCGCAAGTGGAGAATTATTAATAAAACGTTCTGGTAGAATATTTTCTGCTGCTTCTTCAAGTGCTTCACATTCCCATGTTTCGCTGTTAGATAGTTGGAATAGACGAGTTATATATTGTTTGAGTTCTTGAGTGGTTGTTTTCATATCATTGCCTCCTAGATAGTGTGATAGTGATGTAGTTGATATACATCATTGGGATAATATATATTTGATTTGCCATTTATTACGGATCCCGTTGACAATATGAGAAAATTCCATATAAAAACCCGCTACAAACGTTGGTGTAACAAGGAAATCCCGAAATCCCACTCATTTTGACGAACAATCAACTCATTATTTATAAGTATTGATGATATGTGTAGGTCTCTCTGCTTCCTTATATATATTATTTATTTATAAAAAATAACGGGATTTTGGGATTGTGCTTGCACAATCCTTCTGCTTCTTCGAATCTGCAAATCCCATTCCTTTCCCGGTAAAAAATCATTGTGGGATGTTCTTTAGCAATTTCAATATAAGCATCGTGTAGTTATGAAAAAAATTACGACAATGACTGTTTCATTAGATAAGTGTTATTGAAATTGATAAAGAGAATTCTAAAACTGGTTAGATAAAATAAGTGAAAGAATAACAGAATAGTCATTGTTTATTCAATAGTTATATATAATGTTTGGGACAAAAATAAAGACGAAGTGCTGAGGAGCACTTCGTCAAGTGGATGATTATCAAATAGTTGTTTGATAATCTCATTATTCAGTTTGAGTGTAACGTAAAATTGCTTCTTACAATGCTCATCTTTTCTTATGTCAATGCGATCGATGACTGTTAGATATAGTGATTTCAATTGAGATTTCTCTAATTTATCTATATCTTTGAATATTGTTTGTAGTATATTGGCAATCATATCAGCATCATAATGTGGAGCTTCCGCTTGTTTATCTCGTTCTAGTTGATGGATTTGATTATTTATTTGATTCAATTCATCTTGGTAGCCAAGTATTGTTGGTTTCAATACGCTATCTAAGTCAGGTGAGTCTTCGATTGTTTTCGTTAGTGTATGCATTTTGGCTTTGATTTCTTCACATTGTGACTGTTTATAAGCGATGTCATGATTCAAAGAGGATTTATCTATTTGGCTTTGTTCATTTACTTTTTCAACCAATTGTTTCAATACCTTTTTACTTTTAATAATTTCTAATATCTGGTCCATAACGTATTTTTCTAATACATCTGCTCTAACACTATTGGCTGAACAAACTTTAGAACCTTTGTTTCTAAAATTACTACATGAGTAATATCTGATTCTTTTCTTAGTGCCATCTTTTAATGTATTGGTTGTATTACTTGCCGCCATTGCTGCGCCACATTTTGGACATTTTACAATGCCAGTCAGTAAGTTTGTCCCTTTACCGTGAACTTGTGGTTTCTTACGACTTTCTTTGCGTTTAAACTGTACTTTATCCCATAAAGCTTTATCAATTATAGGCGCATGTTTACCATCTGCAATAATCGGTTCTTCATTGAGTCCTTTTCGTCTTTTATCGCTCCAGTGTCTATACTTCGCAAACTGTATCTTTCCAATGTAAAAGGGGTTTGAGATGATGTAAGTAATGGACGAAATACTAAACGGTTTACCTTTTTTAGTCACATAACCTTTATGATTCAATGCGTTCGCAATCTTACGATAACCATGACCTTTAGCGTATGACTCAAAAATATATTTAACAATATTCGCTTCATGTTGATTGATTATGAGCTCTTTTTTACTGTCAGGTACTTTATCGTAGCCTAGAGGCAAATTACCTTGATAATAACCTTCAATCGCTCGTTGTCTTTGGCCATTGTAGACATTCTCTACAATCGTATTTCTTTCAAATTCTGCGAAGCTGGCTAAAATTTGGAGCATCAATTTACCTGTTGAGCTGGCAATTTCTATTTTTTCAGTGAGACTAAAAAATTCGACATTAATCTTATACAATTCCTCGACAATATTTAACAAATCTGAGGTATTTCTCGCTAAACGATTGGTTTTGTAGACCATAATACAATCTAATTTACCTTCGTTGGCATCTTTTAACATACGCTGTAATTCTGGACGTTGCATTGTTTTACCCGATATACCTCGATCGGTATATTCATCAACGACTTCATAACCTTGAAATTGACAATACTCTGTAAGTTGATTTAATTGACCATGAATACTGTAACCATCCGTTTGCATTTCAGTTGATACACGTGCATATAATCCAATACGTTTCTTTTTGAGTTGTTTCATATTACTTCATTCCTTTCGGGAGTTATTAAATGTGATTGTTCAACGATATTGAGTGGACTATTTTTAAAGTAGATTCCTTGTAACTGTTTAGTTTGAGTTATTGTAATGTCATCAATCAAAGGTGCTATATCCTGTAAAGTTATTTTATTTTTTATGACATATTTTAATTTGTCATCGATTTGGTAGGTTGAATAAGTAGGATAATTCTCTTCACTTTTACAACTAGCAGATAAACGTTTGAACGTTTTTACATCAATACGATTTTGAGCTAGCTTTTCAATCAATTGTGCTTGTGTTAGATGGGTTTCTTTATGCTTCATTTGTTGCTGTTTTAGGACTTTGAGTATTGTGTCATTCAGTCGATTATGAAACGATTGTTCTTCAAAATACTTTTTACAAGTGTCGAGCACTTTACTTTCAAGTTCTAGTGCATTCATACCTTTAAATGGACACGTATGATAGGCTTCATTCATATTTCTAGGACAGACGTAGTAACGTAGAGAATGATTCGCTTTTTTAATCGTTAAGTTTGTTAATGTTGATTGACAGTACGGACATCTAATTAGTTTCTTTAATTTGTTTTCAGAAATGTGTTGTTTATGATGTTTATTCAAGCGACGTTGCTGTACTTCTTCAAATGTATCAACGTCGACAATAGATGGAACGATATCATTAAACGTGCCATACTTATTGATGACACGACCGCAATAGTTAGGGTTCAAGAGAATATTTCTAACTTGATAGGGTTTACGAGGAATAAGCTTAGGATTTTTATCTAAATGTTGGGAAATCTTTTTGTAGCCTAGACCTTGTAAGTACCAGCGATAGACAGTTTTGACTGTATACGCTTCTTCTTCATGTACAACAAAATGACTTTGTCTGTAACGATAGCCAAAAGGTGCATGAGTTGTGATTAGTTTACCTTGTTTGGCTTTTTCTCTTATTCCATTTCGTGTTTGTTCACTGATATTATTAGACTCCATTTCTGCTAGACTCATGAGTATGTTTAAGCGAAAGCAATCAAACTCTTTAGACAAATCAAAATATCCATCGTTCACACTGATGATTGTGACATGATTCTTTTTACAAATTTCAAAGAATTGTATAGCGTTTTTCAAATTACGATGGAGTCGATTCAGACGATAACAACATAATACTTTACATTTTCCAGATGTAATCATTTCTACCATTTTTTGATAGCCCGAACGTTTTGTATGTCGACCTGTTTTCTTATCATCATAAAATGTTACATTGGACCATCCATATTGCTTAGCAGTGTCTATAATGAGGGATTTCTGAGTGGCTAAGCTTTGTTGTTTGAGTGTACTTTGACGTACGTAAGCAACGGCTTCTTCCATGTTATACACCTCCATAGAGATAATATATGTTTATGAATGAATTAGAATGAAAGGTCCAACGTGTTAAAAGCACGTTGGACCGCAATGATTAATTATCGTTCTGTAACTCTTCAATAACTAAATCAGCTAGTAATTCAATCAATTCATCCATTTTATCTACTCCTGTACGATTGCATCTTTAAGTTATTAAAAATCAATTAAATCATCATTCTGTTTTTTCCATGATTCAAGCATCTTTTTGTTATCCAAGTTAATTTTAGCTTTAATAGGTTCAGCATCTTTAGTTAGACCAAAAATAGATGCATATTCTGAATCTAGTTTTAAATGGTAAAAGACAAGTGACTGTTTCTTACCATAGTCATCTTTAACTGTTCGTTTTGTCGTAATTCGATCACGGTCAGATTCAATAAAACCTTTATCTCTTAGTGCATTCACGACATTGTTGACATCCTGAAAGTGCTGTTCTTTCAGCATATCTTTAAATACAGTCGCAATGATTTTGACTTCGATATAATCATCTTTTAAGGCAATTAGTCCATAATTCTCAATCATATTCTTTAACGCTGTGTCATCAGAAAACTTACCACGATTTTGTGCTACAAATTGCGTAACGACTTCAATCGCTTTATCTGCCAGTGATCGTTCAGAGACTGTATGAGTATGATAATCAATAAAGTAATCTTTTATTTTAGTGATATCAATATCTGTAGATAAAACATGACTAAGAATCTTGGCCGAAGTAGTGATAGCCGCATAGCGCTCAAACATACGAATACCAGTATTATTTGTTTCATCCTTCAATTTATCTTTAAACCAATGATGTAATTCAAAAACGGATCAAAAAACAAAGGGCCCTAGAAACTAGGAGCACACTTACACAAGAACAATTGATAGATAAATTAGCTAAAGGAGCCATCGATGTAGAAACGTTCAGAAAACAATCTCAATCGTTACTTCAACAATCAAAACCAACACTATCAATAAATGAGCAACAAATTCAAAAGTCTTTTGAAAATGTAATTCAACAACACTTCACGTTAAGCATGTTATACCGATATATTGATGAAATTCATATTTCTAAAAACAAAAGCCTTGTGGGAATCTATTTCAAAAATGAACCGCTAAACATTGTAAACCAAGCTACGCAATCATCGATTGCTTAATTAATGAAAGGATGAAAAATATGAAAGAAATGAAAAGAAAATCTGTAGGATGTTATGTTAGAGTTTCAATAATTTCTCAAGACATTGATAAATTTAGTATTAATGGTCAAATTACACAAATAAAGGAATATTGCCAACAGGGAAATTATGAATTGCTATACTGATAATTAAAAGTACCCCCGATCGAACGAAAATATCTTTTTGATGACTATTAGTGATAATTGTAATTTTATCCATTAATAGATGAATGGATTGGAATAATACTAAGCCTATTGCTATTCCACCGAGTAAAATTACCCACCCGCCTAATTCAATACTTTCCGGAATCATTTCAAAAAATAATAAGCCAATTATAAGGCCTGCACATAATGAATAAATAAAGCCATGACCACTTTGAAAACCTTCCATTATCCAAGCGAGTCCACCGCCAACACCAATTACAAGTGCGGAAGCTAACGCCCGATCATCCATACTGCACTCATCCCACTATTCTTAAAAAGGCTTTGTTTATTTTACTCTAAAAAATCAAAACAAAATATATGAATTCATATTAAATATTATTTGATTTTTTATTCAGATGGTTATATCATATATATGAACATATATTAATATATGTAGATAAATAGTGATTATTATATATAAGGTTTTGAATTGAAACCTAAAGTGAGGGAAGGATAATGGAAGAAAAAAAGGAATTAGAGGAAGTAAATAATAAGGATTTAGATGATGAAACATTATTTGTCGTATCGCAAACATTTAAAGCGTTAGGTGATCCTACGAGAATCCGGATTCTCCATTTGCTCTTTTATAAGGAGTATTCGGTAAACGGTATTGCTGAAACGCTACATCTTAGACAATCAACAGTTTCCCATCAATTGCGGTTCTTGAAAAATTTACGGTTAGTAAAATTCCGAAGGGAAGGCACAACATTGTTTTATTCCCATGATGATGAACATACTATGAATATGCTAAAACAGGCGATCGATCACGCCTGTCATCACTAGTATTCCGTAAACCAGTAATGAGTGTTAATAATAATTCACGTCATTAATATTGTTATATGATCATATAACAATATTATAGGCATATGAAAAGGGGGTTTTGCAATGGATATGGAAAACAAAAAAACAGAATGGAAAGCGTTGTATGATATCTCGAAGGAAAGTGAGATGGGTGTAGCAGAGAGGGTTAGTGAATACGGTTGATAAATTCATAGGATGTATTATTGGATACAAAAAGTTTGGATGTGGTCAATTAACGTCCTGGTTTAGTAAAGCTTACTGCGAATATATTGGAACCCGATATATCATATTTATTTAGAAAGGTGATAGAAATGAAAAATATTCAAGAGCAACAAGCACACGAAAGTCATAGCCACGATCATAGTCATGATCATGATCACGGAAAAATGCCAATTATTTCATATTTTATTGGCTTAGTGTTGGCTATAATTGGGCTTTTTTTAAGTGATGCAAATTTATTAATACAAAACATCTTATTTTCAATTGCCACAATCACAGCCGGCTACCATGTAATTATTCTCGAAGGAATTGGAGAGACAGTTGAAAATACTAAATTAAAGGGAAAATTCACTCCTAATTCTCATATTCTAATGGGATTAGCTGCAATCGGGGCTTCTCTGATAGGGAGTTTTTGGGAAGGAACCCTTTTGATACTTATTTTTTCCGGCGCTCATTTTCTTGAAGATTACGCTGAAGGAAGAAGTAAAAGAGAAATTACTAAGCTACTCGAAATGAACCCAACGACAGCTAAATTAATCCTACCTGATGGAAACACAAAAATTGTTGATGTCAGTGAATTAAAAGTTGGAGATCAACTCCAAGTGCTGAACGGTGATCAAGTTCCAATTGATGGGATTATTTTATCCGGTACTACCTCAATTGATGAATCTTCTATTAATGGAGAAAGTATACCGAAAGAGAAATCTAAGGGTGACGAAGTTTTTGGAAGTACGATTAATGGAACAGGTACTTTTACTATGGAAGTCACTAAGGAAAACAAGGATACTGTATTCTCTAAAATTTTACAATTAGTTAGTCAAAACCAAGATAATCAAACAAAAGCTGCCAGTATCATTCAAAAATTCGAGCCTAAATATGTTAATATAGTTTTAATCGCAATACCATTAGTAATGTTACTTGCTCCTTTTCTATTTGATTGGACATGGTCGCAAAGTGTTTACAGGGGATTAGTGATTTTAGTCGCAGCTTCACCGTGTGCTTTGGCAGCAGCTACTGTATCTGTAACATTGTCTACAACATCTAACCTAGCTAAAAAAGGCGTGCTTTCAAAAGGAAGTACTTACCTATCACAATTAGCGGATATAGATGCAATTGCCTTCGATAAAACAGGAACCCTTACGAACGGAGAACCTAAAGTAACAAATTACTATTTCACTCATTCTGTGAACGAAGAAAATATTATTGATATTATAGTCGCCCTTGAAAAGGAATCCAATCACCCACTCGCTAATGCTATTTTAGAAAAATTTGAAGTTAAAAATAAAATAGACATCGAAGTTACTAATCAAATTGGAAAAGGTCTGACAGGAGATTATAATGGAAAAAATTATCGTATTGGTAAGCCTACTTCTTTTGAAAGTGCTTCTGAAGAGTATACCCAGTTCAATCATGATTGGGCATCAGAAGGAAAGACGGTTGTATACGTAGCAGAAAATGAAGAAGTTATTGGGATTATAGCTCTAATGGATATTCCGAATGAGCATGCTAAAGAAACAATTAATTACTTTAAGAAACTTGGTATCCACACGACTTTAATTACTGGTGATTCGGAAATGACGGGAAAAGCTGTAGGCGAACAATTGGGAATAGACGAAGTTATCGCTAATGTAATGCCTGAAGATAAATCCAGAATTATAGAAGAACAAAAAGAAAAATTTGGAGTTACTGCCATGGTTGGAGATGGTGTGAACGATGCACCGGCCCTTGTTAATGCTGATGTTGGTATAGCTATGGGGGACGGTACTGATGTGGCAGTAGAAGTATCTGATTTGGTTTTAATGCAGAACAATTTATCTAAATTAGTACAGTCTCATAAAATTTCCTCAAATATGGGTCGTGTTATTAGGCAAAATATTATTTTTTCAATGGCAGTTGTTGCCTTTTTAGTTGTCGTTAGTTTGTTAGGATTAACTGATATTACAATCAGTGTAATTGTTCATGAAGGAAGTACTTTAGTTGTTATACTAAATGGACTTCGATTATTAAGATCTAAATAATGAACGAATCGATTGACATGAATGAACTTTGAAGTGTGGATTCTACAATGTTCCCATAACATTGGACACTAAAAAACAGAGCAATCTAATAAAGATGTTATGAGTAAAAACAATGCCTTGCATACCGTTTTTATCATACGGGCGGTCAAATAAGCAATTAAAGAGCATGGGAAGCATAAAATCATAAACAGTGACTTAAGGCAGCCAGTTTACATTCAAAAGTTAAATTGACTGTATTAAAAGTTTCGAAACGATTAATATCCGTATGGGGGCAAGCGTCGAGCCAAAGATAATGCCAGGACAGAGCGTCTTTTTCCGTTCTTTTAAGTGGGAAAGGTTTTACCTTCTCTATGCCAAGACAGTCCCAGAGCTAAAAGAGCCAGTTGCTCTTTTTGGGCGTTTGTGAACGGTAATCGCAGGAAGGGGATTTTCCCAACCGCACCTGGTTTTCCATCACAATAAAGTTGGCGGCATTTGTTCTGATATTCTTGGGAATACTTACACTATGAATGGCCGTATTAAGTGATACAGGAGCTGCTATTATTGTAATACTGAATGCTCTCCGCCTTTTGAGGGTAAAAGAATAAAAGTAAGGATAACTAGGTAAAGCTGTTCAATCAAAAATTGAACAGCTTATTTTTCATCAAAATCAAAAACGTTTATTATAATACCTACACTTGTTCTGTTAAACGTACCGATTTTTTAACCTTATTGTATCAGTAATATCTTGAAACGAAGTAAGCGACTAAAATTTCTCTTTTATCATACTTTTATAAAAATACACTTTTAAGAACGGTTTGAAAATTTTTGAAATAGATCAAAATAATCTTCTGGTTAAAAAACCTGTAGATATGATTTCTCTCTTAAATTTTTGTTTGATTAGATTAGATCCTAATAAGACGCATTCAATATGTCTACACGTGAATTTAGTCTTTGAAAATGTAAGGACCATTATTATTATAAAAACCCCAGTATAAAACGATACGCAGAAGCATATCATAAATAAAACTAAAAAATAGATTATGGAAAATATATCTTTGGAGAGTGTCGAATGAAAGACATAGAAGTAGAAAAAAGCCTATAAGATGATGAAAGAACAGGATAAAATAAATTTTGGTAGATATCATAAGACACTATTACATATACATACTCCAGGATCATATGATTTCAAATTATATGATGAATGGAATAAACAATATTTCTATCTATTAGCGAAGATGAAATAATTAGAATTGCTAAAAAAGAAAGTATTCTTTACAGTGAGTATTCTAATATAAATGATTTAAAGGAATTAGATATTTTTAAGAACTATAAGAATCTAAAGGAAATGCTTTCTTATTTTATTTTGATATACAGCATATATACTAATGGAATATCAATAGTTGTTGTTACAGATCATAATACTGTGTGAAGAGTGGAATAAAGAATTCTGTACGGCTTCTGTTCTACTCTTTTTTATTAAAAATATATAATAAAGAATTTTTTAAAATAGTAAAATTTATACTTTGATTAACTTTTGACATAATTATGAACATCTAAATAAGTAAAAATCAAATATTTGAAATTGTGTTAATATGAATGTAGAAACTAAAGTAATAATTTCATTTAAAATAACTTTTAAATTTTATATACATATTAGCGTTGTGATACACGTATAGAGGAGGAATCAAAAGTGGAAACGCTAATGATTAAAGCAATGGGGACGGTGATACGTTTATCGATTGAACATCAACATTCGAGCACATTACTTCAAGAAGCTGAATTAAAAATCCATGATTGGGAATCTCAATTTAGTGCTAATGATCCAAAATCAGATTTGATGAATGTGAATCAACATGCAGGTATCGCACCAGTCAAGGTTAATCCTGAGATGTTTAACATGATACGTTATGGTTATGAAACTACACTATCTTCTAATTTTAAGATGAACATATTGATAGGGCCATTAGTTAAATTATGGAAAATTGGTTTCAAAGATGCATTGAAACCTAAAGAAGAGGATATACAACGTGCTTTAATGTGTATGAATCCTGAAAATCTTGTTCTAAATTCAAAGACACATGAAGTATTTCTTACACAACCAGGAATGGAGATTGATTTAGGAGCCATTATAAAAGGCTATTTTGCTGATCAATTACAGCAATACTTTTTATCTCATGGTGTAGCTTCTGCCATTATCGATTTAGGTGGTAATGTTTTAACAATTGGTAGACAACCGGAAACTCTAGAAAAATGGCATATAGGTATACGCAATCCTTTTTATAAAGACGCATTATCACTCGTTACATTAAATGTAGAGCATCAATCAGTTGTTACTTCCGGCATCTATGAACGCTATTTCATACAAGAACATCAATTATTTCATCATATTTTGGATTCCAATACAGGGTATCCTGTAGATAATGATATCGCTAGCGTGACAATCATATCTGATCATGGGATTGATGGCGAGGTGTGGAGTACAATTTGTAGTTTTGGTCAATCACAACAAAATATTGAATTATTAAACCTCATAGATGGTGTTGAAGGCATCATTGTGACAAGAGATGGAAACGTTTTAATGACTTCAAAAATGCAGAGGTATTTATAAAATTTTAAAGAATACTCATAAAGAGTATTTTATTTTTAAGTATAAATGTGAAAAAAATCACAATGTATTAGGAGGAATTGCTATGAGTAAAGAATTATTTGATACTTTTAAATTTAAATGTGGTGCTGAATTAAAAAATAGAGTATTAATGGCGCCCATGACTATCCAAGCTGGATATTTTGATGGAAGTGTTACATCAGAAATGATTGATTATTATCAATTTAGGGCTGGTGATGCTTCAGCAATTATTGTTGAAAGTTGTTTTGTTGAAAACCATGGGAGAGGCTTCCCAGGAGCTATAGGTATTGATAATGATGACAAAATACCTGGACTTAAACGTCTAGCAGAAGCGATTCAATCTAAGGGGTCAAAAGCGATTTTACAACTTTATCATGCTGGAAGAATGGCGAATCCTAAGTTCAATGAAGGTGAACAACCCATATCTGCGAGTCCTATTGCAGCATTAAGACCTGATGCGGTACCACCAAGAGAAATGACACATGCTCAAATCAATCAGATGATAGAAGATTTCGGAGAAGCGACACGTCGTGCTATAGAAGCAGGATTTGATGGTGTTGAAATTCATGGTGCCAACACATACTTATTACAACAATTTTTCTCTCCGCATTCTAATCGAAGAGAAGATACATGGGGAGGCAGTCGTGAAAAACGCACGCGATTCCCAATCGAAGTACTAACAAAAGTTCAACATGTCGTTGCTGAAAATGAAGCCTCTCATTTTATAATAGGATATCGATTCTCACCTGAAGAAATTGAAGAGCCAGGCATACGTTTTGAAGATACCATGTTTTTACTAAATACTTTAGCAAAATATGAACCCGATTACTTCCATATATCAGCAAACAGTTACCAACGTACGTCCATAGTGAATCAAGAAGATACAGAACCTTTAATTAATAAATATCATAAAATGAAAAGTGCACAGTTGGCACAAATTCCATTAATTGGTGTTGGTAGTATTGCGCAACGAAAAGATGCAGAACATGCCCTTGAACTCGGTTATGATCTTTTAAGTGTTGGAAAAGCCTATTTAGTAGAACCTCAATGGATGGATAAAATTTCACAAAACGAAGAAGTTGAACAATTTGTCGATATACATGACCAAAAAGTACTTCACATACCATCTCCTCTGTGGAAAGTGATGGACTTCATGATTTTAGATAAAGAAGAAGAACATCGTAAATATGAAAGATTAAAAGCACTACAAAATAAAAAAGTGAAATTTAACAAAGGCACGTATCATGTTTATGCAAAAGGTCATAATGGCAATCTACCAATGAAAGTTCAATTGTCGGAAGATAAAATTGTAAGTATTGAAGTAGATGATAGTGGAGAGTCTGAAGGTATAGCGAACCCAGTTTTTGAACGTTTACCTCAAGATATCATCAATGGACAAACGTTAAATGTCGATGTCATATCAGGTGCGACAGTAACAAGTGAAGGCATCGTGCAGGGCATTGCAGATGCAATTGAACAAGCAGGCGAAGATCCAGATATTTTACGAGCACGTCCTAAACCAGTTGTTCAGTGGTCTGATGAGGTCGTTGAAGAGACGACTGACGTAGTCGTGATTGGTACAGGTGGTGCTGGTTTAAGTGCAGCAGCTACGGTTTTAGACGAAGGAAAAGAAGTCATCATGCTTGAGAAATTTGCGGCTATAGGTGGCAATACCATCCGAACAGGTGGTCAAGTCAATGCTGCTGAGCCTAAATGGCAAAGTGCATTCCCTGCACTCGCTGGTGAAAAAGACACATTGATACAGTTATTAAATCATGATGAAAAGGATATAGATGAGGCTTATCTTGAAGATTTCAATACTTTAAAGCGTCAAATTAAAGATTACCTTGAAAAAAGTAGCAATAAAGATGATTATCTTTTCGATTCTGTTGAATTACATCGCATTCAAACGTATCTAGGTGGAAGACGTAAAGATCGTAATAATGTCGAAATTTCAGGTGATTATGATTTAGTTAAAACACTCACAGATAATGTTTTGGAATCAGTATACTGGTTGAAAGATAAAGGGGTACATTTTGATCGTTCATTTGTAGATATGCCTGTTGGTGCACTATGGCGTCGTGGTCATAAACCAATGAAAGCACAAGGTTTAGAGTACATTGAAAATCTAGGAGATTACGTTAAACATCATCATGGTCGTATTTTTACAGAAACTACTGCAGAAAAATTAATTAAAGAAGGTAATCAAGTTGTTGGTATTGAAGCACGTAAAGCAAATGGTGCTAAAGTTAAGATTCACACTCGTCACGGCGTAGTGTTGGCCACAGGTGGTTTTGGAGCGAATACTAAAATGATACAACAATATAATACGTATTGGGATAACATTCCAGATGATATTAAAACAACAAATTCTCCTGCAATTACAGGTGATGGTATACGTTTAGGTGTGCAAGCAGGCGCTGACATTGTAGGTATGGGATTCTCTCAAATGATGCCGATTTCTGATCCTAAGACAGGTGCATTATTCACAGGATTAATCGTGACACCTTCAAACTTCGTCTTCATTAATAAGGAAGGACATCGTTTTGTTAACGAATTTGAAAGTAGAGATGTATTATCTAAGGCAGCATTAGAACAAAAAGACGGTATCTTCTATATTATTGCAGACGCAAATATTAAAGCGCTAGCTATGAATACGACTGAAGACAAAATCAATCAAGAATTAGAAGATGGCACTTTAATAAAGGCTAATACCTTAGAAGAGTTAGCTCAAAAATTAAACATAGATACAACTACTTTTGTGAATACGATTGAAAGATATAATACTTTCGTAGAACAAGGACATGATGAAGATTTTAATAAAAATGCATTTGATTTAAAAATCGAAAAAGCACCATTCTATGCGACACCACGAAAACCTGCAATACATCATACTATGGGTGGTTTAAAAATCAACACACATGCACAAGTCGTTGATGTAGAAGGTCATATCATTAAAGGATTGTATGCAGCTGGTGAAGTTGCTGGTGGTATACATGCAGGTAACCGTTTAGGTGGTAATGCACTGGCAGATATTTTCACTTTTGGTCGCATTGCCGGTCAAAGTGCTGTAATGAAATAAAGGAGAACAGGAGGGCGTTTAATGATGAGTGAACAGTTTAATAAAGGAAAACAACTCATTGTAGCGATTATTTTAGGGATTCTCACATATTGGTTATTTGCACAGTCTTTCTTGAATATCGCACCACATGTGCAACGTTTCTATGATGTAGATATGAGTATTGTTAACATTGCGGTCAGTCTTACATCACTCTTAACTGGTGTGTTTATAGTTGTAGCAGGAGGTTTATCTGATAAGATAGGTCGAGTTAAAATTACTTACGCAGGTTTGATACTTAGTATACTTGGGTCTATTGCATTGATTATATCTCATGCGCCACTTTTATTATTGGTAGGTCGTGTGTTACAAGGCTTATCTGCAGCATGCCTACTTCCGGCAACTATTGCGTTAATTAATTCATTCTTTCATGGTGAAGAAAGACAAAAGGCACTAAGTTATTGGTCATTTGGTTCATATGGTGGAACAGGATTAGCATCACTATTTGCTGGAATGATAGCCACTTTTATTGGGTGGCGTTGGATTTTCGTGTTGTCAATCATTTTCTCAATTCTTGCCTTAATATTGCTTAAAGGCATACCAGAATCTAAAGATGAATCTGCACATAATAAAAAATTTGATATTATCGGTATCATTATTTTTGTCATTATGATGTTAAGTATTAACATAGTAATAACGCAAGGTGGTAGAATTGGATGGTTAAATCCTATTATTGTAATATTAATTGCCATATTCATTGTGACATTAATAGCTTTCTATATATTTGAAAAACGTCAAAATGAACCTTTCATAGATTTTAGTTTATTTTCAAATAATATTTATATTGGCACAACATTAGCTAATTTAATGGTGAATATGGATATAGGCTCACTTGCATTATTTAATATCTATGTTCAAGATGATAAACATTTAACAGGCGCACAAGCGGGTTTAATTACAATTCCATATATGTTGTGTAGTTTGTTAATGATACGTGTAGGTGAACGTTTTATGCAAAATCGAGGGCCACAATTGCCACTTATGTTAGGTCCTTTATCAATTACAGTGGGTATTATACTTTTAGCCTTCACTTCGTTGCCTAACATGATTTACTATATTGTGGCGTGCATCGGATTTATCTTTATAGGTCTAGGATTAGGTTTCTTTGCGACACCAGCGCTATCTACAGCTGTATCTAATGTTCCGGCAGAAAAAGCTGGTACTGCATCAGGAATTATCAAAATGACTTCTACACTCGGTGCAGCATTCGGTATCGCTGTTATAACTACAATTTATACAGCATTGTCTGTCAATCATCCAGCACAATTTGCAGCTACAATCGCATTTATCGTGGGGGCAGGTTTAGTGTTTATCGCATTTATTGCCGCGTATTGTTTAATTCCTAGAAAGAATGTAGATGCTTAAATCGGGAGTTGGCGCAGTAAATATTATTGCTAGAATTTTGATCGTATGTTGAATGATGAATAAATGGTTAAACTTGATGATAGCCTCCAAATAGAATATGCGTTTGAAGCCTTTTCTTCAAAAATTAAACTTAGAAGATATCGAGAACCATCTGATGCTGCAAACTTAGTATCATTCCTAGCTTCTAATGATTCTGACTATATCACTGGTCAATTCATTTTAACTGATGGTGGATTAGTGTATAGATAAAAAGGGATACTTCGTCATGGTAATTAACGGATAAAAAAGCGTTTAAATATTTATATATAATGATTGTGTGCTTATACAAAATGTCAACTCAATGCATTCATGTGAGAGTGGGATGATGAGTCTGAGACATAAAGTCTCTGGATAAGTCAAAAAAGACAATTTCTATTGAAATAATATAGAAATTGTCTTTTTTATAATTTTTTGATTATTTTCAGATCAATTGAGCTGCTACTTTTCTCATATTGAGTGCCGTTCATACAAATCCAAATTCTCTTTTAACTTTATTTATTCCTCTTACGGACATTCGAGTGAAGCTCATTTCAATTTTAGTAGAAGTAATTTAGGTTTGAACCTACCTAAATGAATATATGAGTTATTTTTATGCTACAAAATATATTCAGATTTCAATAATGACATAAAATAGGCATCTTTATATTTACCTTTAGTATAGAATTGCTCTTTGAGTAATCCTTCTGTTTTAAATCCTTGTGACTCGTATATATGCACAGCTTTTTTGTTATCTGTATCAACATATAGATAAATTTTGTGCATGTTTAATATATCGAATGCATAATTTATCGCTTTTTCGAATGCGAATTTTGCATAACCTTTACCACTGAACTCAGGTTTAATAATTATTTGTATTTCACAATTACGATGGATGTAATTAATTTCTACTAATTCAACAATACCTACGACTTGATTTTCATCTTCAACAATAAAACGTCTTTCCGATTCATCTAATAAATGTTTATCAAATAAATATTGAAGTTCCGTTAAGGATTCATAAGGTTCTTCAAACCAATAAGCCATAATAGAATATTCATTATTTAATTCATGAATAAAAAGTAAATCACTATACTCTAATGCTCTTAGTTTCATAATTCCACTCCCAAGATTTTCTTATATATTTGCATTATAAATATAAATAACAAATAAGTCATCATTCACTGTGAACACTTTATTTTAACAATTCATCACATACTAATTCTCATTTTCTTGTTATTCTCGATTGATTACTCTTACTATGAAACCTATAAAATTCTCATATTTGATTGTATTAAGAATAAATACATCAATAGTAACAATAAAAAAATAAATAATAAAGCATCCCTCACCGTAAAATTGAAGGATGCTCTAGTTTTATTGTAAGTAGTATGATATTCATTTTGATAGATATTGGTTAATAATTGCCTGTAAATCATTGTTAAGTACCGTTGGAAATAAAACATTAAATAAGGAAAGGGATATTAAGTTTGACACGGGGACCAAAAAAAATTAGAAGTGATGCAAGACGAAATAAAAATATAATTATGTCATCAACAATTGAGTTATCACATAGCAATATAGATATTACAGAAATGAAGATGTCAGATATTGCTAAATATACTGGTGTAGGTGGGAGGACATTATATCGACATTTTGAGAGCAAGGCACGTCTATGCGAATCAGTTATGGACAAGTAGGTTGAAGCTATATTTCAAGAAATTGATACGTATTTAGAAAAACATAGAAATAATTCTCCTTATTAACGTGTTTTTGGCATTTTAAGCTATTTTTTGAATTTAAAAGAGACAAACTTTACAATTCTATCGTTTATTGAAAAGTCCTCAAACCCTGCTGGATCCTTAATCCATATTCCATTTTATCATTCACTAGCTGATTTGATTAAATTGCAATTTAAAAAAAGAATATTGAAAGTCTTGACTTTTAAGGTTGATATAATGCTCAATTGTTTTTCTTCAGACTTCTACTATTATTCAAAACATACATAGAAATTGTCTAGAATGGAATTTTTAGAACAAGTTTTAAACTTTATTTTTAAGTGAACATTGGATTCAAGAAATAGAAATATGAATTTTACAGATTTAGAAAAATATATTGAAATTGGTAAAAATGATAGAAATAGTTATTCTAAAAACAGGTCATGACGTGATATTTGTGAGAATGAAAGAAGAACACATGAAAAATAAATAATCTAACCAAAAATATAATTAACAGGTAGAGATAAATTTTATACAACTCAATAGAATTTGTCTTTTTTCACGTATTCAGAAACTTTACATTCCGGATTCCGCAATAACTAATAATTACGTTTCTGTCTTTCAATAAGATGATTAGTTAGTGATACAATAAGTTCATATAAAAAAGTATAAGAACCATTAAAATTCATATAAGTATAAAAAACCGCCTCATTAACCGATACGCAAAAGTACCTCACAAAAGCAATAAAAAAATAGATTGCATGATATATTATAAACTTACTTATTAAATAAAGGAGAAATGAATAATGACGATGTTTCGTGAAGCACTGATATGGATAGTGCTTCTCATATTTAACTTAATAAACACGTTTTTAGTACTTGTGGGAAAATCATCATTATTCAAGGTTCCACTTTGGAGTACATGGTTAGTTTGGGGAATAGTTACTATAATTATAATAGGTGTTTTGCTTTTTAGAAAACATTTACAAAAAAAGCATCCACGCATTAATAAACGTCTCAATAATAATAAAGATTTTGAAGCGGGAGAATTCTTTGTACAAATGCCTTTATATATCATTGAGAAACAAAGCAATGTGATATACGGTAACGAAACCATAACGTATAAACCCGTTTTTGTTAATATATTTCATAAATTATTGAGTCTCTTTGGTGTTCAAACAAAATATAGTCTATATATGACTTCTAGTGAGAACAATGTAAAAGTAATTCGTACAAATGTTGTGGCTAATAGACCTCAATATACGATGTATTTGAATAATGAAGAAGTAGGCACGCTTGAGATGAAACAGTTTTTCAAAAGTGGGGGAAAGCAACACATTCCTTATACGTTTAATTACAAATCTGAGGTATTTGATGTAAGTAGCCCATTTTTTAGTAATGAAACGAAAATCACATTTGAGAATGACGTAGTATTAACCGCAAAGCGTAGTTTTTTAGATATTTCAAAAAGTAAACGAACTAAAAAACGAGGAGAAAAACACGATATACACATTCACAGCACTAGCGTAGAGAAAGAAATATTACTAGCCATTTACTTACAATGCGTAATCAATAAGCAAACACGATAAATGAAGTATAGCGATAGTATAAGGCGACCCGTATATTAGCGAATAAAAATTTTAGTACAAATATACCCTATGATCATAACGGCTAAAAAAGATAGTGAGGGTAATAAAACAAACCATATTGACATAGCTATCTCTCCTTACTTACCATATTTTGTATTTAAAAGTTAAACTTATAAGTAAAAGTGATCGATGATTTTAAATATAGTTTAACAAAAATAATTAAAAATGAAATAACTCACAATTGATATATTAAAATGTATATAAAAGTGTTAAAGATAAAATAAGTTATATATCCCTCACTTGGAAATGAATGGACTAAGAATGTTACAATGCAAATGAGTAGAGGAGAGTGTTTATGAAAAAGATAATATTATTAGCTAGTCTACTGAGTTTGTCTTTTATCTTAGCAGCTTGTGGAACATCGGGAGAACAGAAAGAACCTTCTAAAGATAGTCAAAAGTCAGAGAAATATACATATGAGTATTATGAAGTGCTAAATAATGGTTCAGAAGATACACCCAATGTGGAAATAAAATATAAAGATAAAAATGGTAAATCACATTTACAAAAGACGGATTTAGAACACGTTTATGAACATATTTTAAATGATGGAAATAAAAAGCCTTATATAATTAAAGATGGCAAAAAGATTCATGTCTATCGTCCACCATATATGATTTATGGCGATGACGATATTGAAGGACAAGTTACTGCTAAAGATGAAGTGTCTAAAGAGTAAGAGGTGAGTGGGTGAAGTATAAAGTATTAAAAATGATAAGTATAATGATAATCTTTAATGTGACTTCGCTTTGTATATTGTCTACAAATTTAGAAGCTGTAACCTCAAGCACGAGTAGCTCAAGTTCGAGTAGTAGTTCGTCATCTTCTGCGGTTAGAAGTTCAACGTCTTCAAGTTCGTCAATGAGTCGTTCAAGTACAATGAATGCTTCACGAGTTGCAAAACAATCAAGTCAGCGTGCAGCTCAACAAGCACGATCAATGGTGTCTACAAGACATCGATATAGACCAGGAGCTTCATATACGTCACAATTTATAGCCACTTCATATTATAATAATTGGTTATATTTTTATTTTATTACATCCGGTATGTATAAAAATAAAACCAATCGTGTTGAATACCAAAAAAATATGTTGAAACAACAAATGAAAGCACATGAGAAATTATATACCATTACCGTTCAAACTAATAAAGGCAAACGTTTAGTTGTTGTCCCGAAAAAGCAATACGATAAAATTAAAACCGGTGAGAAAGTGAAAATTAAAAATAGTGTATTGCAATAACTCACATTGAGTCGTTCAACGTTCTTAATCGAAGGGAATTTTAGTAAAGTTAAAGTGTGTTCATCATTTTAAAACTCTGTAATCGTCTAAAATGGCATATTAAAAAAAGCGTCTCAATGATATTGAGACGCTTAAAATTTATCTAGCCTTAAATGAGTCAATGGCTGCTTTGATTTCATCTCTAACACGTTGGAATTCTGACCAAGGTTTGCCTGCTGGATCATCAAATCCCCAATGTTCCTTCTTTACATTAGGCGGCAATACAGGACAGTTTTGATCAGCATCGCTACATAGAGTTACTACTAAATCAGATTGGTTTAGTATAGTGTTGTCAATTAAATTAGAAGTATGGTTTGAGATATCAATTCCGACTTCTTTCATCGCTTCGATTGCTTTTGGATTGACACCGTGTGCCTCAATACCGCCAGAATATACTTGCCATTCATCACCTAAGATGTTCTTAGCCCAACCTTCAGCCATTTGGCTACGGCATGAATTACCTGTACATATAAAGTAAATTGTTTTTTTATCCATAAATAGTTTCCTCTTTTTTTAGAAAATAATAAGTGTTAGATATAACCCTAACAGTGTGATAAATAATACCGGAATCGTTATAATAATACCGATTTTAAAGTATTGTCCCCAAGAAATTTTAACACCTTTTTGAGTAAGCACATGTAACCAGAGAAGTGTTGCTAACGAACCAATTGGTGTTATTTTAGGTCCTAAATCAGATCCGATAACATTCGCATAAATCATGCCTTCCTTGAGTATGCTTGTTGTTTGAGATTGACCAATCGCTATTGCATCTATTAAAACAGTTGGCATGTTGTTCATAATGGATGAAAGGAATGCAGCTATAAAGCCCATGCCCATGATACTACTAAATAAGCCGTAATTTGAAATATTTGTTAGTACATCACTAAGAAGCGTTGTGATGCCCACATTTTTTAGACCAAATACCACAAGATACATACCAATAGAGAATAAAACAATATTCCATGGCGCACCTTTAATTACTTGTTTCGTATGCACAGCCTTAGACTTACTTGCTAATAATACAAATATTAAAGCAATGATACCAGCAATAATTGATACTGGAATATTTATAAACTCACTTATTAAATAACCAACTAGCAATACAGTGAGTACAATCCATGAGATATTAAAAAGCTTTTTGTCCTTAATCGCTTCTTTTGGTTCTCTAATATTTACTGCATCAAATTTTCTTGGGATAGACTTTCTAAAATAAAGCCATAAGACAAGAATACTTGCGATTAAAGAGAATATATTAGGTATAATCATTTTACTGAAGTACTCAACAAATCCAATATCAAAGTAATCAGCAGAAACAATATTAACTAAATTACTAACAATTAATGGAAGAGACGTAGTATCTGCGATAAAACCACTAGCAATAATAAATGGGAATATCGCTTTTTTATCAAATCCTAAACTACGTACCATTGCTAAAACAATAGGCGTCAGTATTAAAGCCGCACCATCATTTGCGAAGAAGGCTGCTACAACTGAACCTAAGAGCATGATAAAGATAAACATTTTCAAGCCATTACCCTTTGATGCTCTTACCATATGTATGGCAGACCATTCAAAGAATCCAATTTCATCTAATATGAGTGAAATAAGAATAACTGCAACAAAAGTTAAAGTCGCATTCCAAACAATTCCAGTAACTTCTAGTACGTCTGAAAAGCTTACAACGCCAGTGATTATAGCAACTACAGCACCAATTAATGCAGTAATACCAATATCTAGACCTTTAGGTTGCCATATAACAAAAATTAACGTTAATACAAATATTGTGATTGCTAATATCGTCATCATTAACACTCACCTTTCTCTACTGTTTCACATATACATGGGCCAGCACTGGAACTCAATAGAGTCAGTCGTGATGTAACGTCATCCAATACGTCATGATTCAATTTGTATAAAATTTTATTACCATCTTTTCTGGATGTAATTAAATTATTGTCTTTTAATACTTTCATATGATGACTTAATGTGGGTTGAGAAAAAGAAAAATGCTCTAATAAATCACAAGCGCATAATTCACCACAAGATAACAAGTCTAATATTTCAAGGCGGCTACTATCAGCAATCACTTTTAAGTATTGTGAAATTTTTTTATAATTCAATTTTTCTTCTTCCTTTCTACTTGAAACCTTTTATAACGTTGATAATTTTTATTACCACCTGACAAATTAAACACTTGTTTAAAACCTAAATTAATAAGTACGTTTTGTGCAGCATTCCCAGTAGTACCTTTATTACAATAAGTCACTATCTTTTGATTTTTATCTAATGTTTTTGCATAACTTCTCAATATTTTCAATGGGACGTTAATCGCTCCATCAACATGATTAACTTCAAATTGCTTTGGAGAACGTACATCTAAAATCAATAAGTCATTATTTTGTTTTATGACTTCTTCAGGCGTTATAATTTTGCGTCCTCGAGTAATATTGTGTCCAATCATCCCTGTATAAATAACAGGATCTTTAGTTGTAGAAAAAGGAGGCGCATATGCTAAATCTAAATGAAATAAATCTTCTGCATGGGCGCCAAACGTTATAGCAGTAGCTAGTACATCTATTCTCTTATCTACACCTTCATACCCAATAATTTGAGCACCCAGTAATTTAGAATTGTTTTTATCAAATATAGCTTTAATTACCATTTCTTGGCCTTGCATATATTCTGGACGATTCGGTTTCACATTGTGTAATACGTCAATATCAATATCTAAATCAATAGCTTCTTTTTCAGTTAAGCCTGTTTGGGCAATTGTCATATCAAATATACGAACAATGCCTGTTCCTAAAATGCCTTTATGTTCTAGATTTCCACCAGTTAATCGATCTCCTAAAATACGTCCCATTTTATTTGCTGTAGAACCTAGCGGTCTATATATAGGGTCACCAGTAATTAAATTATAACTTTCTGCTACATCACCAATTGCATATATGTGAGGAATATTTGTTTCAAAATACTTATTGGTTTGTATTGCTCCAGATTTTCCAATATTAATACCAATTTCTTTAGCTAATTTAGTATTTGGTGTGACACCAATCCCAATAATGATTAAATCTGTATCAATTAATTCGCCAGTTTTTAAGCTTACTCTATTTATTGTATGATTTTCATCATAATCAATACTATCTATTTCATTATAGGTATATACGTTAGCTTTATCTTCAATATATTCTTGAATCATAAAACTGATATCGTAGTCTAAATGAGGCATAAAAGTACTGCGTTGAATAATTGAAGTATTGTAGTTAGATAATTGTTCTAACATTTCTAGACCAATAAATCCACCACCAATGATTGTTATATTCTGAACATCATTGCTCTCAATATAATTATAAATTGCTTTCGCATCATTAATATTCTTAACTTTAAATACATTGTTATATTCTTCGCTATTTAATTGAGGAAGTTCCTTAGGCGATGAGCCTGTTGCTAATACTAATTCGTCATATTCTTGAATCATCTTTTCATCATTTACTAAATTGGTAACAGTTATTGTTTGATCAGTATCATTTATCTGATTCACTTCATATTTTGTATAAATATCTATATTAAAGCGCTCTTTAAACCATTTAGCATTTCTTGGCGTGAGTTCATCAATATCAGATACATTACCGCCTATATAGTAGGGGATACCACATACTGAATACGAAATATCATTATCTTTATCAAAAACGATAATTTCCACATCTTCACTATTTCTTCTTGCTTTAGCCGCGACACTTGTACCGGCAGCAACTGAACCGATGATTACAATTTTTTTCATTATGATACCCCCCCATAAGGTATGACAAAATAATTATCAAGACTTTCATTTTTAATCTTGTTTATCCAAAATGATTCATCTTCTTTTTTGTTACTAAAAAGGTCATCACGTTGATTTAGCGTAACTAACGATTGATTAACAACCCACCAATTATGGCCTATATTAGCTCTATTTAAATCTTCTACTAAACGTTTAGATTCTAAATAAGGTGTTTTTTCTGCTAGTGTTACGATTATCATCTGTGTTAAATTTTTATTTTGAATTTTAGGTAATAATGTTTCAACATTACTGGTAGTTTGAGTTGATTTTTTCTTTAATTCTCTATGATGATTTTCACTAGAATCAAGTAACAGCAAGGTATGGCCTGTAGGAGCTGTATCTACAATGACGTAATCCATGTCGTCTTGATTCTCCATAATGTCACTAAAGGCTTTGAAAAATGCTATTTCTTCTGTACAAGGTGATTTTAAATCTTCCATAATATAATCAATATCGTCTTGTGGTGTATCATCATTCACTGTGGCTAGTACTTCTTTTTTATACTTTTCTAATGCTTGTTCTTCATCAATATAAGCAGTATTTAAATTACTTGTAGTTTCAACATTAATTTCTTTAGTAGGGTCAGTAGTTGCTAAAAGAACACGATATCCTTTATTAGATAATGCTGTAGCTAATTGCGTTGCTACTGTCGTTTTACCAACGCCACCTTTTCCCATTGTAAATAAATATTGAACTTTACTATTTTCAATTTCATCGATTAATTTATTGAATTGCGGATGATCTTCAACAATAAAGTCATCATTTTCAATTAAGTTATCATCATTTAATAGATTAGTTAAATTTTCTATACCTTCTTCTTTCTGCTTTTTATATGGAACGTAATAAGCATGATTGTTATTTAACCATTCGGTAAAATGATTAATGTTTTTATCTTGTTCTGATTTCATCTGACTCGAAATTAAACCGTGACTTTCTTCTATATAGTTGTTAATGATTACTTTGAATTTAGAAATTGACAGTTGTTGTAATTCTTGTTGCGCTCTTTGAATTTCATATATAGAAGAGTGAGTAGGTCTCGCAACTAACATCATGGTCGTATCATCTTGGTTACGTAGTTTTTCAAGTGCTGAATTATATTTAACTCTATTTTCATTTAAACCTGATAATTGACCTAAGCAAGAAGCGTCATTACTCGTTGTATTTAAATAATCTGTCCATGCAGAAGGTAATTCAAGCATTCTCAAGGTGTGACCTGTAGGAGCTGTATCAAATATAATGAAATCAAATTCTTGTTCTAAAGTTTTATCGGATAAAAAATTTGTAAATTCATTAAATGCTGCTACTTCAACTGTACATGAACCACTTAACTGTTCTTTCATTTCAGAAAGCACATCTTCTGGTAGAATACCCTCATAAGGTTCTATAGATTGTGCTTTATAATCGTCTGCAGCAGCAATCGGGTCAAAATTGGCTATAGAGAGATTAGGTATAGGTTGATATTTAGTTAATTTATTAGATAATTCCATTTGAAATACATCTTGTAAATTACTAGCTGGATCAGTACTTACTAAAGCTACTTTCTTTCCATTCTCTGCTAAGTTTAAAGCAATAAAACTTGATATCGTTGTTTTGCCTACGCCACCTTTACCAGTAAAAAACAAATATTTTGTTAACTCAATGTTATCTAAATTCAATTTATTTAAGTATTTAACAGCATCCATCTCCACCACAGCATCCTCCATTTCTCATTTGATTAACTGTAATAATTTCATCGGCTTCTTCTTGGGTAATATAAGCGCCCGTTTTAGCTATACCGCCTTCTATAAAAGTGATGGGTAAAACTTCATCACCTTTTTCTTGAATTAAACGAATAACTTCTTGATTTTTAATGAATTCATTCGGATTATTATTCATATTATAACGTTGAACTTCTATTTGATTTTGTTTTAAATATTCATTGATTTGGTTCGCTTTTATTAGTGTTTCATCCGGTTCTGGACCACATACCCCAGTAGAACAGCACATAGCTTCTTCGTATATTTCAATATTTAACATTATACTCACCTCATTAATTAATTTACGATTATAGACTAACATCTATATAGATGGATGTCTATGTTTTTATTTGAGTTTTAAAAATTTTACTAAATTTAATTCTTAATAATACAATTTATAAAAAATTATTTTAGTATTTCTGTGAGCAATACCTAAGTTTATGTAAAATTATAGGTTTTCTTCTTGCGATAATATGGATATTGATTTATATTTAATACATCAAAAAAAATTGATGTATTAAATGATATAAAACTACGTTGACAATAAGGAGGCGTGCTTGATTGCGAGTAAACCATGCAAGTACTTTAACTGTTGGTTATTTTGTAAGTTATTTAAATCTTGTTATGCTATCAAGAGAAATCAATTTAAAAGAAGCTACAATATATATGGAAAAGGAGTTCTTTAAAGGGAACATTAATCAGTATGGCGAATCAACAAAAAATAACTATAAACAAGCAATTCAAGAATTGAAATAAAGATAATATAAACTCAATGAAATATTATAAAAAGGATGGTCTTTTATGGAAGTTATTAAAGCAAAGACTGATATGAGTGAAGATCAACAATTTGACTTTTATGAAAATATGTTTAATGCACTTGCCGATAAAATCAGATTAAAAATACTAAATCAAATTAGCCAAAGCTTCAATAAATCATTATGTGTATGTGATTTAGAAGAGTTATTAGATATAAAACAATCTAAACTTTCTTATCATTTAAAAAAATTAGTAGATGCAAATGTTCTTATTGCTGAAAAGCATGGCACATGGAATTATTATAAAATTAATGAGCAGCAAATACAGGTTGTTTTAAATGAAGATACTTGTTGTAAGATATTATGAGTATCTTTTTTAATGTAGTATTAATCAATTTTTTTTGATTAATACATCAAGAAATATTGATTAATTAAATTTGGAGGCATTATACTCATGTTAGATTCAATTATGGAATTTATAAAAACATTTGTGATGTTGTTTTTTGAACTATTCATACTATTTATCATCGTGAGCTTTATTGTAAGTATCATCCAGCAGATAGTTTCAGAAGAAAAAATAAAATACTTTTTAAGTAAACCTAATCAAGCTATTAATTATATTTTGGGAATGGCTTTTGGTGCGATGACACCATTTTGTTCTTGTTCTACAATTCCTATACTTGCAGGTTTATTAAATTCTAAAGTTCCATTTGGCCCTGCAATGAGTTTTTTAATTGCGTCACCTTTAATGAATCCATTAATGATATTTATGTTATGGGCCTTATTAGGTTGGAAAGTTGCTGTTGTTTATTTTATTGTACTAGCAATCTTTAGTGTCTTAACGGGTCTAGTATTTTCAAAAATGAATTTATCTAAAAGTTATAAAGGTGTAAATGTTAAAGGCGATGGGTTTTTCGCTAATAAACATGGATCTCGTTTTAAACAAGCATTAAATGATGCTTGGGCATTCTTATATCCAATGATTCCTTACTTATTTATCGGTGTATTTATTGGTGCTTTTATATATGGCTTTGTACCCGAAACATTTATTACTAAATATGCGAGTGGAGGCGGCATTATATCCGTATTTATTGCTTCTATTATAGGTATTCCTATGTATATTAGACCTGAAACCATGTTACCTATAGCTGAAGCATTAGCTTCAAAAGGAATGTCGCTTGGGACAGTTGTTGCTTTGATCATTGGTGGTGCTGGTGCAAGTATTCCAGAAGTTGTATTATTATCGAAACTATTCAAGAAAAAATTTGTAATCTCATTCGTTATCGCCATTTTAGTTGTAGCTATTTCTACAGGTTTGATGGTGAACATCGTTATTTAAAGGAGGTGAGATAATGGGAGTCAAAGACGTATTAAAAAAATTAAAACCTCAAGAACAATCTTGTTGTTCTGTAGAAATTGAAGAAAAAAAAGAGAAAAATGAAAAAGAGCAACAGGATAATAATTGTTGTTGTAACAATTAATTTAGAAGTCTGTAAAATATATGCTTCTAATAAATGAACGACAAATTTCAATGTAATAGTATGGAATTTGTCGTTCTTTCGTTTCAATTAAGGAAAATGATGTTGTTTATTTAGTATTTCTTTAAGACTTATAACAAAAAGACGTTAATTAAAAACCGCATCATTAACCGATACGCAGAATCATATTATAAATAAAACTAAAAATGAGGTTGTATATAACTCACTCTGAAATTGATTGAATATATAGTATCTTTAATAAAATGCAGCTATTGTGGCGTAGAATTTGAGAATCAAAAAATGATTAATTTAGTTTGAAAAGACTGAATATAAATACTAGAAAAATAGCCAGTAAATGAGTTTATTATGAATTCATTTACTGGCTTCATTAAATAATGATCTAGACAATTTGCTTTTCTAGACCTACTTTGAAATGCGTTATTTTCTTTAAGAATAGTAATATATGATTTGTGTTGATAATGCTAACCTTGGTCAGAGTGTATTGTCATGCGATAGTTCAGATGAGATTTTTTAATTAAAACCTTGTTTTAAACATCGATGACAAGGTCTAATGTAGGACGTGTAGACATCATTTTCAGAATGATATAAATAAATCCATAAATGGAGATAAATCGAAACTATTTATACCCTAGGGGGGTATATGTTATAGTATAAGTAGTTTTACTATAACATTTTTATTAGGAGGGGTTAATTTGAATAATAATGGTGAAGCGCATAATCATCAAAATCACATGAATCATTCCAATCACATGCATCATGATAACCATGAATCACATAATCATCATAGTGGCCATGCACATCATCATGGAAATTTTAAAGTTAAGTTTTTTGTTTCATTAATTTTTGCAATACCTATCATTCTTTTATCGCCAATGATGGGTGTTAACTTACCTTTTCAATTCACATTTCCAGGTTCTGAATGGGTAGTGTTAATATTAAGTACAATTTTATTCTTTTATGGTGGTAAACCGTTCTTGTCTGGTGGTAAAGATGAAATTGCTGAAAAAAAACCAGGCATGATGACCTTAGTTGCTCTAGGTATTTCAGTAGCTTATATTTATAGCTTGTATGCTTTTTATATGAATAACTTTAGTAGTGCAACTGGTCATACAATGGACTTTTTTTGGGAATTAGCAACCTTAATTTTAATTATGCTATTAGGACATTGGATAGAAATGAATGCTGTCGGAAATGCTGGAGATGCTTTAAAGAAAATGGCAGAACTGTTACCTAATAGTGCGATTAAAGTTATGGATAATGGCCAACGCGAAGAAGTTAAAATATCAGACATCATGACTGATGATATCGTCGAAGTAAAAGCCGGAGAAAGCATTCCAACAGATGGTATTATCGTTCAAGGACAAACATCTATAGATGAATCCCTAGTCACTGGAGAATCTAAAAAAGTACAAAAAAATCAAAATGACAACGTCATCGGGGGTTCTATTAATGGGTCTGGAACAATACAAGTCAAGGTTACAGCTGTGGGAGAAGATGGATATCTTTCTCAAGTTATGGGACTTGTTAATCAAGCACAAAATGATAAATCTAGTGCTGAATTGTTATCTGATAAAGTAGCGGGTTATTTATTCTACTTTGCTGTAATTGTTGGCGTGATTTCTTTTATTGTCTGGATGCTCATTCAAAATGATGTTGATTTTGCATTAGAACGTCTTGTAACTGTGTTAGTCATTGCTTGTCCACATGCTTTAGGCTTGGCAATACCTTTAGTCACTGCACGTTCGACTTCAATTGGTGCACATAATGGTTTAATTATTAAAAATAGAGAGTCTGTAGAAATAGCTCAACATATCGATTATGTAATGATGGATAAAACTGGTACTTTAACTGAGGGTAACTTTTCTGTGAATCATTATGAGAGCTTTAAAAATGATTTGAGTAATGATACAATATTAAGCCTTTTCGCCTCATTAGAAAGTCAATCTAATCACCCATTAGCTATAAGTATTGTTGATTTTGCGAAAAGTAAAAATGTTTCATTTACTAATCCACAAGACGTTAATAATATTCCGGGTGTCGGATTAGAAGGTCTAATTGATAATAAAACATATAAAATAACAAATGTCTCTTATCTTGATAAACATAAACTTAATTATGACGATGACTTGTTTACTAAATTAGCTCAACAAGGTAATTCAATCAGCTATTTAATTGAGGATCAACAAGTCATTGGCATGATTGCTCAAGGAGATCAAATTAAAGAAAGCTCAAAACAAATGGTAGCTGATTTACTATCAAGACATATTACACCAGTCATGCTTACAGGTGATAATAATGAAGTGGCACACGCTGTCGCAAAAGAATTAGGTATTAGTGATGTCCACGCACAACTCATGCCAGAAGATAAGGAAAGCATTATAAAAGATTATCAAAGTGACGGTAATAAAGTCATGATGGTCGGAGACGGTATCAACGATGCGCCGAGTCTTATAAGAGCCGATATTGGTATAGCAATTGGTGCAGGCACAGATGTTGCAGTGGATTCAGGTGATGTCATACTTGTTAAAAGTAATCCATCAGATATCATTCATTTCTTGACTCTTTCAAATAATACTATGAGAAAAATGGTGCAAAACTTATGGTGGGGTGCAGGTTATAATATTGTTGCTGTACCTTTAGCAGCTGGCGCATTAGCTTTTATCGGCTTGATTTTATCACCTGCAATAGGTGCTATTTTAATGTCACTAAGTACGGTTATTGTTGCAATTAATGCCTTTACATTAAAATTAAAATAAAAGATAGGAGTTTTATTATGATTAAAAAATTATTTTTTATGATATTAGGATCATTACTAATATTATCAGCTTGCTCCAATAATGATGAAAAAGATAAAGACACTAATGACCAAAAAAGTGAGAGCCATATGAAGCATAATGATGAAAGTAAAGTTCCTGAAGATATGACATCGACTAATGAGGGTGAATTTAAAGTAGGAGATAAAGTAACGATTACAGCAGGACATATGCCAGGTATGAAAGGTGCAGAAGCTACTGTAAAAGGTGCGTATAAAACATATGCCTATGTTGTAAGTTATAAACCCACAAATGGAAATGAAAAAGTAAACAATCATAAATGGGTCGTAAACGAAGAGATCAAAGATGCACCTAAAGATGGATTTAGTAAAGGCGATACTGTTAAATTAGAAGCAAATCATATGTCTGGTATGAAAGGTGCTACAGCCAATATAGATAACGTGAAAAAGACTACTGTTTACGTGGTTGATTACAAATCCAAAGATAATGGTAAAATCATTAAAAATCATAAATGGATGACAGGAAATGAACTGAAAGCACGCTAAAAATCTAGTTCTAAATTGAGAAATAAATAGATATAAAAATTAAAAAGAAGTCTTAGAAGAATAACATTTATCAAAAAACGCTTAATAGACGTGAAGAATATCGTCTATTAAGCGTTTTATATTAATATTTTATCAGTACATTGCATTTTTCTACGCCAAACAAGGTAGTTAAATGATACTAGTCTTAATTTTTCACAACATACTATTCGCAATCATAATGCGCAAATATCTTCTCGTAAACTATAAATGATGACCCTTAAATTATTCGTCGTGTTTAAGCACACGAGTCATTTCTTCAATCTTGCCGGCATGTAATGGAACATGGAAGGCATTTAGTACTAATAATTCATTAAGTGTTTGACAACCAGCAATAGGTTGTTTAAGTTCTTGTGATAATTGTTCATCCGTTAGTTTGCGCGCACGTTCAGGAAGTGTTTTTAAGTTTTCTTTAATCGTTTCGATTGCTGGAACATCTTGTCCTTCCCAGTTAGCAGGACTAGATCCATAACCAAATAGTTTAGTATATTTAGCGATATCTACGGCATTTTGACCACCTATTGATAAAGCAGAATCGAAAATCGTTAAAACGTGTCCAAATTGCCAATGTAACGTATTTGGAAAAACATCATTTTCTTTATCTAATACGCGTTCAACATTCCAATTATCATACACAGATAGTAAATGATTTACACCTATATCGATGACATCGTAAACTGTTTTATCATTCATTTAAGTTTCCTCCTATATTAAAAAGTGTATTACTAGAATTCTACCCGTTAAAAATTAGTCACAAACACTGTGATTAGAAGTATGAGTTTTAATTACTGTATAGCACAAATGGATGTAAAGAAGATGAAGACTAGACAAGTATCGAAGCTGTATTACTGAAAAAATGTTATTAAAACTGCAATAATAAATATTTATAACAGAGAGACTGACAACATCATCTATTGAATTTCTTAGAAGGTAACTTAAGCTAGTTATCCTTAGCTTGTTTTGTTTTTTCGAATTCTATTCTTACAATGAAGAAATTTCTTAATCATAGCATCAAAATAATTGAAAAAAAGAGTGGGACAGAATGTATTTTGAAATCATCGTCTCATTTCACCAAGTTTATCAAAAAGAATTAGGATTGAAAAAAGCTTAGCATAAGTGCATTTTCAACTCAGTCATCGACTGCTAACATATTAAAAATGCCCAAGATACTTAATAATGTCCTGGGCTTTTTTATCTATTTGTTCAATAAGTTACGTATATATTTTTTTATTTATATAGTCATTATTGTGGTTTTAAAATGACTTTAATATTGTTATCTTTTTTCTGATCGAAAATATCATACGCTTGTTTTGCTTCTTCTAAAGGCATGGTATGCGTTATAATTTCTGTTGGATCAAATACTTCATTTTTAATCATTTCATATAATTTTGGCATTTGATGAATAACTGGCGCTTGACCACTTTTTACTTGAACATCTCTATTAAAAATTAAATCTATTGGAAAATTATCTGCAGGTGTAGCATAAATACCAGTTAATTGAATGGTACCAAATTTTCTTACTGATTCTGCTGCTGTAATAATTGGACTAATATTACCGCGTTGTGCTGAATTTGAACTCATCTCTAAATCATCTTGAGCGACTTGTCCATCCATTCCCACACAATCTATCACAACATCTGCACCACCACGTGTAGTTTCACGAAGTAATTTTCCGATATTATCTTCTTTAGAAAAATTATACACTTCAGCACCATTGAATTTTTTCGCATGGTTTAATCTATGTTCCACATTATCAATGGCAATCACACGTTCAGCACCTTTTAATTTAGCAAATTTTTGTGCCATTAAACCGATTGGACCACAACCTAGAACAATAACAGTATCACCAGATTTTACGCCCGCATGTTCTACACTCCAATAAGCTGTTGGGACAACATCAGATAAAAATAATACTTGTTCGTCTTTCAAATCACTATCTGGAACTTTGAAAGAAGAGAAGTCAGCAAATGGAACTCTTAAATACTCTGCTTGTCCTCCCCAGTGATTCCCGTGCATGGCACCAAAACCGAAAAGTCCACCATTGTCCATTTTCCAATTTGCAGGGGATGGATTAGAGTTGTCGCATTGAGATTCCATATGGTTATTACAATAGAAGCAGTTACCACAACCGATGTTAAAAGGTATAACCACTCTATCCCCTTTTTTTAAGGTCTTAACGTCTTTTCCTACTTCTTCTACAATTCCTATTGGCTCATGTCCAATAACAAAGCCAGGATCCATAAATAAATCGCCTTGATGATAAAGATGTAAATCAGAACCACATATACCTGAAGCGGTTATTTTAATAATTGCATCTGTTGATTCTTCTATCGTTGGATCGTTTACTTCACGAACTTCCATATTTTTATGACCTTGATAAGTAACTGCTTTCATTAATATCGCCCTCCTCCTGCCAATCTACCCCTTGTAACATATTATAAACGCTGAAGAGTCATATATTATGTTGAGATGATATAGATATGTTCGAATTAGAGGTTATTTTAGTAGAAAGGATATAGACGCATCGATGTTACATTCATTTATGGAAATGAAGAAAAATTAGGGGAGAGTCTTGTAACAACAGGACTTAAACGTGAAGACGTATTTATCACTACTAAATTATGGTTAGACGATTTTAGACGAGACAACGTAGAAAAAGAATATCATTAATCATTAGACAATTTTAGTTTAGATTATTTGGAGTTATATTAAGTACACTAACCAGATACAAATGAGGTGGTAATGATTGATACATGAAAAGGGAAGAAAGATTGATATCAATCAGACAAAGTTAAAATATTGGATTAAGTTACTTTAATAGAGAAGTTTTGCTTTAGAAATTTACATGATGATGAGCAATACTATTGAAGAAGATAAAAAAAGAGATTATACCATCCGTATAATCCCCGTAGATACATAATATATAATTGAACTCCCAACTCATACATAATCTTTCCCCTAAGGCCATTATGCGACTATGCCTTGTATTTGTCTATGTTCAAATATGTTAATAATAAAAAAATGAGTATAACGTTTATATAAACGTGTACATGGTTTTTACACGATCTGCCTAGTTAGGTCATAAGAAATGAACTATCTATTCAAGACCATACGCAAATTTGATTTTATATAGTTCATGGTCGCTTAAATGAAATTCATTAGTATGGAATACATATTTGCCAAATATATTTTTAGCTTCTTTAGGTGAGATAATATATTCATTTTTTAATTTTTCTAACTCTTGAGCTACACTTGTTGCAAAATTATATTGATCATCACGTGTGTGATAATCATTAAAACCATTTTCTGATTGTTTTATTAAGTTTTCTATTTGAGTTGAATCCTTATTATTTCTTGATAATCTAGATTTTCTAAGTCTTTCTAACGTTTTCATCGCTTTAGCGTATTTATCTTCGATCGCTTTTACTCTATTTAATGTTTTTAATGAAGCTCTATTTGGTATAACGCGAGGTGATGAATCATAAGCATATTTATCTTCAATTGCTTTTAAAGTGTCATTAAATTTATCTGTAGCTTGATTTTCATTGTTTTGACTTGCTCTATTTAATTCACTATATGCATTTTGTATTTCTAATTGCTTGGCGACTTCTTTTAAATATTGTGTTAATTCATTCATCTAGACAAACTCCTTTATTTATTTAATTTTCTTTATTGAACATTTTCTTCATTTGTATATATATATATCACTTAATACATATAATAAAACATTATGATTTAATTATAAATTATTTAACAAGATATAATTATTTAGTATTAAGACTATTATATATATTAAATGTAAAAAAACGATAACAATCAATATTAAATATTGTAAAAAGTATAGTTGGAATCTATAACTGATGAACTGTTTATCTTAAATAGTGAGAGAAAGACTAACAGAAACTTAATATAATAGTTAAGTAATAAAAAATGCCCACATCTCATGGGCATTTTTATGATTACATTGTACTGATATCAATAACAAAACGATATTTAACTTTAGATGCCAACACTCTTTCGTAAGCTTCATCAATATCATCTGCTGTAATTAATTCAATTTGTGGGGCGATATGATGTTCGGAACAGAAATCTAACATGTCTTGCGTTTCTTTAATACCACCGATAGCAGATCCAGCAAATGAACGGCGATGACCAATTAAATTAAATACTTGTAAGGATACAGGCTCAGCTGGGGCACCAACATTAACGAGTGTACCATCTAAGGCTAATAATTTAAGATAGTCATCTATGTCTAATTTTGCACTTACAGTATTAATAATTAAGTCAAATGAACCAGCAAGTTCTTTAAATGTTGATTCGTCACTTGTTGCATAATAAGCTGAAGCACCAAATTTTAAACCATCTTCTTTTTTATTTAACGTACGTGATAACACAGTCACGTTAGCGCCCATTGCATGTGCAATTTGAACTGCCATATGTCCAAGACCACCCATACCAATGATTGCTACATTCTTTTTACCTTCATAGGCTTTCCAATGATTTAAAGGTGAGTAAGTTGTAATCCCCGCACATAGTAAAGGAGCAGCAACCTCTAAACTGATATTGTCAGGAATACGTAATACGAAATCTTCTTGGACAACAATATGTGTTGAGTAACCGCCTTGTGTTTTCTCACCATATTTGTCAGTACTTGCATAAGTACCTACACTTCCATTTAAGCAGTATTGTTCTTCGTTATTTTTGCAGTTTTCACATTCACCACAAGAATCCACCATACATCCAACACCTACACGGTCGCCAACTTTATATTTAGTGACGTTAGGACCGACTTCTTTAACAATACCTGCAATTTCATGACCTGGTACGAGTGGATAATCGACAGGCCCCCATTCTTCTCGAGCAGTATGGATATCAGAGTGACAAATACCCGCATATTTAATTTCTATTAATACATCATGTTTATCCAAATCACGACGTTTAATTTCAGTAGCGAAAAATTCAGAATCTGGGCCATTTACAGCTCTTGCTTTTACATTCATCACAGTCATTTCCCCTTATACATATAAGATAGAATATACGCGTTTGTATGATTCTTCATATTGACAATAGAGACTTAGATTAATTAAGTCAACACATTGAACTCAATATGTATAGCACAAGGTGATTTTAAACTAATCGTTGTGAAGCATGTTTCAATGACTTCATATTAGAAAGGAAAATAAAAACAGATCAATAGGCTTTTAATAGAAATGTAATTATATTGATAACATGTTGAGGGACATCCAAGAGACAGCTCTGATAAATATAGAAGTGGAGGAACAAACGATGAACATTGGTATTATTGGGGCAACAGGTAAATTAGGAACTAAAGTATTAGATGAAGCACAACAACGTGGACATGAAGTCACTGCGATTGTAAGAAATGTTGCTAAATTAGATGCTGATAAAGATGTTAAAGTGATTGAAAAAGATGTATTTGATTTAACTTCAGACGATATTAAAGATTTAGACGTGGTAGTCAATGCATTTGGCGCGCCATTAGGTGAAGAAGAAGTGCACGTTGAAGTAGGACGCATATTGATTAACATATTAAAAGATGTAGATACAAGAGCCATTATTGTAGGGGGTGCTGGTAGTCTATTCGCAGATGATGCGCATACTATACGTGTTATGGATACACCAGATTTCCCGGAAATAGTGAAACCAACAGCTAAAGGATCAAGTCGTAACTTACAAGACTTACAACATGCTGAAGGAATTACTTGGACCTTTATTAGTCCATCAGCGGAATTTGACTTTGAAGGTAAACGTACAGGCACCTATACGTTAGGAAAAGATCAATTATTATTTAATAGTAAAGGTAATAGTTATATCAGTTATGCAGATTTTGCTATTGCTATAGTAGATGAAGATGAAAATAAAGCGCATATTAATGAACGTTTCACAGTTGTTGGTGAAGAAGAATAATAGTGACTCTAGATGCCCTTTAGGAGAAATAATTAAAACGGCCAATCTAAATTAAAAGTAATTAGCCAAAATATAATGGTAGCCATAAAAACATTAAATGAACTGTTTAAAGAATGTCCTCCTATGTATCTACATGATGGTATTTAGGAGGATATTTTAGCGTGAGACTACATTATTTTGTTTTTTAATAATAGATTCATAACTCATTAATTATATAAAAGTAGGGTATTAAATATAGTAAGACTTTAAAGGAGAGAATGATGATTAATATTAAAAAAGTTACAAGAATTGTATTACCTTTAGCAGGTGGAATGGTTATTGGGAGATTAACAGCTAAAGCTCAAAATGATTATAAACATTATGAAAAACCACCTTTTTCACCTCCAGCTAAAGTATTTCCAATTGTATGGCCACTACTTTATACCTCAATGGGAGTAGCTTATCAATTATCATATGCGCATGCAGCTCATAAAAGAGAGAAACAGTCTATAACACGTGCTCATTATGCACAATTAGGATTGAATTATGCGTGGACGATACTTTATTTCAATTTAAAACTGAGAAAGACATCTTTAATTGAAAGTTATGTATTACTTGCAGCTGGAAATATTACTGCACATCGTTTTTATGCATCTAATAAGTATGCTGGTTTATTAATGTTACCTTATGTCATTTGGTTAAGTTACGCAAGTTATTTAAACGGAGGTAATGTAATCTTAAATGAAGATAAACCAGGTTATACTAGGGATTAACACTGAGTGATATGTATGACAGAATATATAGTAGGATATATTAAGTGACAGTAGGAGATTAATTTTAAGTATTATTCTTTTATAAATTATGTAAAAAAAGCACAAGCACGTATACATACATGCTTGTGCTAAAATTTATGTTTAAACAGGGACAACATTTGTTGCTTGTTTGCCACGTTGACCTTCAGTGATGTCAAACTCTACTTTTTGACCTTCTTCTAACGTTTTATATCCATCAGTAGCGATACCTGAGAAGTGAACAAACACATCGTCACCGTCTTCTCTTTCGATAAATCCAAACCCTTTTTCTGCGTTAAACCATTTAACTGTACCGTTATTCATATAGAATACCTCCAAGTGCTTTTGCACATCATATTTGTAACAAATTCATAAATTAAAAGAGAATATTCTATAAAAATATACTACAATCCAAAATACGAGCTTTTATTACGTGAAACCAACTATACACCTTTTGAATGAATAAGTACAGGATTATTTTGAAATTTAGCATAATTTCTTTTGGAATTATAAAAATACATAGATAACAAGACTAAGATTTATAATTTATTAAGATCGTTATTTTACATATATCGAATAAATATATGTAAAATGAATGCTACGGTGGCGAAACATCTAAGATTTTAATTACTTTTTAATATATCCTAAATTGCCACCAACAGTTTCATAAAAATCAAAACGCATGCCTGATTTGATAACTGAGCCATTTAAATCTTTATCTAAAACTGTAAGAGCTAATTTTCCATCAGGTAAATTCTTTGTTGTAAATTGAACAGTATATTCTCCAGATTTAAAACGATGTTTCTTAATATCTAATACGATGAATTGAGTTGGATTTTTTCGATGTTTTACTTCTAGATACTTTAACTCAGAGTTTTTAGAAAGTATTTTTAAGAACACCTTATCATTCTCTTGAGAGATTTTTAGTAATGTAGGATGCATTCTTTTTTTGTAATGTGTTCCTTTAAACGAATAGTAATATATATCGTTTTTCTCATGAAGCGGCTTATCATCTTTTTTAAGATAGAATTTAACAAAACTGATAATGTCTTCTTTATTCCCCTCACGTATTAGTTTGATGGCTTGTCGGTTTAAATCATCATCTGCATAGTCTAAAGCATCGAAATGTTCATCTACCATATGAATGATATTTTGAAAAATAGGAAGTAACTCATTTATGTTTTTAATAAAGCTTTTTTTATAGAATTTAGCTTCTAAAACATCTTTATTAATAATACGATATAGTAAATTAGGCATTAATTTATTATTTTTATACTTACTCATTAAGTGACGATAGGCTTCACCTTGCCATTTCATACGATTAATATGTGTTGATTTTTCTGATTTTACTAAAGAAATATTATCGTCGTAACGGTTAGCACAATAAACCACATCTTGTGTTGTACTAATACGTTTAGTATTGAAAAAGACTTCTGCGAAAAATTGTAAATCTTCTCCAAAAATCATTTCTGGAAATTGAATATGATTCTTTTTAATGACGCTAGCTTTAATCATACGACCAGCAGGTGCTAAATGATAAAATGATTTTCTAAAGTGTTTTAAATCTACTTTATTATATGCAATTTTAGATAGAGCAACGCCACTTCTAGCTATGCGATCACTATGTACATATTTTGTTAAGCCTGTAGCATAGTCTGTCTTGTTTGTTTTTAAAAGTGTATATAACTTTTCTAGAGCATCTTCAGGTAACCAATCATCACCGTCTATAAACATGATGTACTTTCCCTTACTTAAATCAATAGATAAATTTCGTGGTTTCGCAGGTGTACCCGAATTTTGATCTAATTGAATAAATTTGTAATTAGAAAAACTGTCTATTTTTTTAGAAACAATATCAACGGTTTGGTCAGTAGAACAGTCATCCACCACGATTAATTCAAAATCTCTCATATCCATCGATTGTTTTAAGACACTATCTAATGTTTTATTAATAAATTTTTCTTTGTTATACGTACTAATTAATACACTTACTTTAGGCCTATGATTGATTTCTTTACTCTTTATAACCTTCATTTTTATACTCCTTTAATTAGTAATCTTTTTGATAATCTAATGTATTTTAAAAAGTAGTTAAAATACAAATAATAATCTAATTATATTTAATATAATCAATTTTTTCTATCGTTATTTATTGTAATAATCTAATTATAGATTATGTTATATATTTTGTTTTTAAGTATTAATATATCTATTATCATCACAATAATCTTTAATTATCTATAAAAATACCTAAATTAGGTAATTATGATATATATGAGATTAGAAAATAAAATGAACTCTGATTTATTTATAGGGGATGCGAGCGTTTCCAAAGAAACTCAAAAATGTTATAATTACAGTTGAAAACGATTCCAATAAATTGTTATTTGATATAGCTATTTAATCATTGAATTAAATGACTATATCAAGTAATAAATAGGAGAGATAGAAATGAAAGATACAGATCAAATACATACTAAAAATACTGAAGAACAAGGTATCACACTACCCTATTTAAAAAAAGCAGTTATTTTTTCTATTACATTTGGTTTCTTCGGAGTAAACATGGCATTTGCACTTCAATCAGCAATGATGGGAAGAATATTTCAAACGCTAGGCGCCGACCCTAATAATTTAGGTTGGTTTTTTATTTTGCCGCCATTAGCAGGAATGATTGTACAACCACTTATTGGATACTATTCTGATAGAACTTGGACTAGATTTGGACGTCGGATGCCATATCTTTTAATTGCTGGTCCCATTGGAGCGATCGTATTAGTCCTACTACCTAATGCAGGTTCGTTTGGATTTGGATATGCATCACTTATGGCGTTATCATTTGGTGCAATCATGACGTTACTTATGGATTTGACTTCAAATGCGTGTATGCAGCCCTATAAAATGATTATTGGAGATATGGTAAACGAAAAACAAAGAGATATGGCCTGGTCATGGCAACAAATCTTCTCAAATTTAGGTGGTATTATTGCTACACTATTACCATTTTTACTAACAATTATGGGAATGAGTAATGTAGCGCCTAAAGGGGAAGTACCGATGACAGTAAAAATAGCTTATTATATTGCAGCAGCGGTATTACTCATTGCTTCTATTTGGACGGTTCTTTCCGTTAAAGAATATGAACCTAAAACATATAACTATTATCACGGCATTTCAGATGACAATAGGAATGAGAAATTAAATTTATGGCAACTGTTAAAAACTGCGCCTAAACAATTTTGGCAAATTAGTGTAGTTCAATTTTTTAACTGGTTTGCATTAATGTATCTCTGGACGTATTCAACAGGTGCAATAGCAAAAAATGTATGGAATGCGACAGACCCTTCTTCAGCAGGATATCAAGCAGCAGGGAACTGGTATGGTGTGTTATACTGTATACAATTTTTAAGTTCAGTTATTTTTGGTTTTGTCATTGCAAAATCTAAACCCTCTCAAAGAAAATTTTGGTATAGTTTTGGATTAATTTTTGGTGGATTAGGTCTTATTTCAATGTTCTTTATTCATAACCAATGGTTACTCATTATTTCATTTATATTCATTGGTATTAATAACTTAACGATGAATACTCAACCATTTACACTATTAACCGAAGCAATTGATGGAGAAAATTCAGGTGCTTATCTAGGCTTATTTAACACAAGTATTTGTCTACCACAAATTGTCGCTTCTGTAGTAAGCTTTGCACTTTTCCCACTATTAGGAAGTTCAATGCCTGCGATGTTATTATTTGCAGGAATCATGATGCTTCTGGGTGCAATCTCAGTTAAATTTATTAACGCAAAATTTGAATGAAATACTAAAAAATAAAAAATTTATTTATAATTTGTAAGAGCGAAAAATTATTTTTCGCTCTTTTTTTATAAAAACTATCAGCAATGTTTCATAAACAATATCATTGATGTCATTAAAAATTTAATACCTTTAAGAAATACCAAACTTTGAAGTATAGGTGAGGACATACTAATGATTACGCGGTAAATCACTCGCCATAGAAAAGTCATATAACACGTCATTCATTTAATTAACATTGACAATCTTAAAAATCATTGTACAATTTAAATCGTAATAATTACGATTTAAAAAGGAGAGATACAAATGAGTAAGATACCTGTAACTGTATTTAGTGGTTATTTAGGCTCAGGGAAGACAACGTTACTAAATCATATTTTAAATCATCGAGAAGGTCGTCGTATTGCAGTTATTGTAAATGATATGAGTGAGGTCAATGTTGATAAAGATTTAGTTGCTGATGGTGGTGGGCTCTCTAGAACAGATGAAAAATTAGTTGAACTATCTAATGGATGTATTTGTTGCACGTTACGTGACGATTTATTAAAAGAAGTTGAACGACTGGTACATAAAGGCAATATTGATTATATCGTTATTGAATCTACGGGCATTTCTGAGCCAGTACCTGTAGCGCAAACGTTCTCGTATATCGATGAAGCGATGGGAATAGATCTCACTTCGATTTGTCGTTTAGATACGATGGTTACGGTCGTTGATGCGAATCGATTTGTTAATGATATTCATTCTGAAGATTTACTTGTGGATCGTAATCAAGGTGCGGATGTGACAGATGAACGTTCAATTGCGGATTTATTAATAGACCAAGTTGAATTCTGTGATGTACTTGTATTGAATAAAACAGATTTAGTTACAAATGAAGCGCTAGATAAATTAGAACATATACTTAGAACATTACAACCAGATGCAAAAATAATTAAAACAACGCAGTCTCAAGTAGATATTAATGATGTCTTAGATACAGGACGATTTGATTTTGAAAAAGCTAGCAATTCTGCAGGATGGATTAAGGAGCTAACAGAAGGCGGCCATGAGGCACATACACCGGAAACTGAAGAATATGGTATGAGTTCGTTTGTCTATTCAAGACGATTACCGTTTCACGCGAAACGTTTCAATGATTGGTTAGAACAAATGCCTCAAAACATTGTTCGTTCAAAAGGTATTGTATGGCTTGCGCAATATAACGAGGTTGCGTGTTTACTGTCACAAGCAGGATTGTCATGTAATATCAGCCCAGTTACATATTGGGTTGCATCAATGCCTAAAGAAAAACGTGAAGAGATACTTGCTCAACGTCGTGACGTAGCGGAAAGCTGGGATATTGAATATGGGGATAGAAATACACAATTTGTCATTATTGGTACCGACTTAGATCAAGAAAAAATCGAAAAAAAACTCGATGAATGCCTGCTAAATAGTAGCGAAATGAATTCTGATTGGTATCAACTTGAAGATCCTTATCATTGGAAAATAAGAAAACCTTAAGAAATAATGGATATTAAACAAGTTATGATGATAAAAATATTGATTACAACTTTCATATAAACATCATACAACTTTTCGTAATATAGTATTGCAAGCGCAATCTAATACTAAAACGACCAAACCTTATTATAATTACAGTAGACAATCATAATGGAATAAAAGTATATATATAATTCTCACAAACAACATTATAGTATTGCTTTTTATACTGAAAACGATAAAGTTTAAAATATTTGATTGGTCATTTTTTAGTTTCATACAACAAGAGATTAATAAAATTAAAGAGGAAACGACGAGATTATCGTCACTTCCTCTTTTTTTTTATGGCATCATTAATTTAATACCTCTAATGATATTTTTTAAAAATAGCACAAGTGCCCATATAAAGAAAAGAACTGCGATGAGGATTGCAATGATCCAACCGATACCGCGTTCACTATTTACAAAAGCCGGGGAAATAGATAGGGTTACTAATCCTAATACCACCATAACCCAACTCATGATGTGATTGAATAACGCATTTCTAGCATGGGTCGAAGCTGGTGGTTGTGCGACGATCCATACAATAAGTGGAAATAATACTGGTGCAAAGAAGACACTTAAATAGCTAATGCCTCCTAAAATATCATTTTCTCTATAGTTTTCATTTGGCATATCATGATCACCTCAATTCTATAAAAACATATAATAAAATAAATAGTAAGTAAGATATTCTAAAATTACAACACTGTAAGTTAGTATAAGGTTGATGTTGAAAATAGTTAATTAAATATTTTGATGAATATAGCATATAAATGTATTAAATTGTACAATATTAATATATTAACTTTTAAAAGGTGGATATTATGCGGGAATTTTTAAATCTGTTAGGGGCATTACTAACAATGATCATTACATTTAGCATTTCAATTTTATTTAGTTTCTTAATACCTTTAATGGTCGAAGGAAATATTTTAAACATGGGGAAATTAAATCATCCGACATTTATTATGTTGTGGATTATTTTTAGTGTTATATTCAATATTATTATTCTTATTTTAGCTTTTTCAATGATTCAGTTTAGTAGTGACTTTGTAAATAAAATGAAATTAATGGCGATGTTAACTTTTTTTGTAATTATTAGTTATGCAAGCTTTAGTCATATAGATATGCAAGCTTTAACTGATCATTTAACATTAACGAGTTCTAAACATACCCGAGAGTTATCAATCAAACTTTTACCATTTGTTTTAACGATATCATTAGGATGTTATAGCGCTATTTTATCCTACTTACAGTATCAAATTGATAGCGAAGAACGTATGATATAAATTTTGAAAGCGCTTTACATATTAATACTAATTTTTTTGAAATAGTGCTAAAATAAAGATGAGAACAGATAAGGGGGAGATTAAAATGTTATCATACAAAAACATTTTAATTGCAGTTGATGGATCAAACGAAGCAGAATGGGCCTTTAATAAAGCCGTTGATGTAGCAAAACGTAATGATGCAAAGCTAACGATTGTGCATGTGATTGATACAAGAACATATACCGCTTATGAAGTGTACGCATCTCAATTCGATCCGTCTAAAGAGTATTCTGAGAAATTACTTGAAGGCTATAAAGAACTCGCTGTTAAAGAAGGCGTGACAAATGTAGAAACACGACTTGAACTTGGCCCACCAAAATTACTCATTCCTAAAAATTTAGCAAATGAATTGAATGTTGATTTAATTATGTGTGGTGCTTCAGGCTTAAATGCAGTCGAACGTTTTATGATTGGTTCAGTATCAGAAGCAATTGTACGTCATGCGCCATGTGATGTATTAGTCGTACGTACTGAAGAAATTCCAGAAGACTTTGAATCAAAAGTAGCAACTCCAGAATTTAGAAGACGATATTTTGAAAGTTCAGACCATAAATAATAATGATTTAATATATGACTTCATTCTCACGAAGTAGTGAGGATGAAGTTTTTTATGGGAAGTATAAATCAAGTGATGATTTTAGATAAAATATAAAATATGGTATCATTTTTATTTAAGTGTCGTGTTCTAAATAATGGCGCACAATCATTTAAAAATATAAGTATAAAAGGAGAATCATATCAACGTGAATCAAATGAAACAACTGTTTATTAAATTTGTTGAACCATTAACGAAGATAGAGTTTTATCAAAATTTACTAGCCAATATTTTAATTATTATTGCCTATATCTTATTAGGTATGATTGTTATTGCAATTTCTAGAAAAGTAGTAACAAAATTTTTTAAAGTCAATGAGAAGAAGAAGACACGTTATAAAATTAAAAGAAGTGAGACACTTTCAACACTTGTTCAAAATTTAATTAGTTATGTTGTTTGGTTTATTGTTCTTACATCGGTTCTCTCTCGTTTTGGAATTAGCGTCTCAGCTATTTTAGCTGGAGCCGGTGTCGTTGGTTTAGCCGTTGGTTTTGGTGCCCAGACTGTTGTAAAAGATATCATTACCGGCTTTTTTGTTATTTTTGAGGGACAATTCGATGTCAGCGATTATGTTCAAATTAATTCATCAGGTGTAACGATTGCAGAAGGAACCGTACAAACCATAGGATTACGATCTACTCGTATTCAATCTGATACTGGAGAAGTGTATACCTTACCTAATGGCACAATTAGTGAAATTGTAAATTATTCTAAGACAGATGTATCACCCCTTATTGCAATTCCAATTTCTCCAAATGAAGATTATGACGTTATTGAAAAAGAATTAAAAGCATTCTTACCAACATTAAAAGATAAATACGATATGTTCGTTGCGGCACCTGATCTACTCGGTTTAGATAGTATTGATGGTAATGAAATGGTAATTAAATTATTAGCTCATGTTAAACCGGGCATGCATTTCCCAGGCCAACGTTTATTAAGAAAAGAAATCATAAGTTACTTTAATGATGTAGGAATTCATACGCCTAAACCAACACTTGTGAAATTAGAAGATGAAGAAAAATAAACAAATGCTTATCATCATAGGTTTTTAAAATTTTTCCATAAGTTCTTTATAACAACTTTTAATGACCAAAAATTCATTTAATTATCATCATATAAACGGATAAATAATTAATAATTTCTAATTATTTAAGATTTGCCTACATTACACTTTGGGTGTAATATCAAACTGTAATAAATAGAAAGGGATGATAAGTAATGTGGGTGAAAGACTTTTATTATGATGGTAATGAGTACATCAATAAAACTGTATGGGAGTACATGTGTAAAGATAATGTGACGTTTGATAAAGCCATTGAGGTGCTTAATTTAAATTATAAAGATGCAGTTGCGAATGAGAGGGACATTCCAAATTTAGACATCGAGAGAAAAAGTATTGTAACAAGTGACTTTTGGTAAGCAATGGCTATATCAATAAACAGCAGTTTCTACGTCAAATACGTAGAAACTGCTGTTTTATTATGTTCTATATTTAAATTGTTCAATCGCATTTTTAATGTCATCTCGAACACGTTGGAATTCTGACCAATTTTTTCCGGCTGGGTCATCGAAGCTCCAATGTTCTTTTTTAACACCTGATGGAATAGTAGGACAATGTGCATCAGCATGACTGCATAATATGTTACTATTAAGTTTGATTGTTTTAAAATAGTATCATTAATTAAATCCGAGGTATGATTTGAAATGTCGATACCACTTCTTTCATTGCTTTAATGTCTTTAGGATTAACACCATGTGTTTCAATGCCTCCTGAATATACATTCCACTCATCACCTAAAATTGCTTTTCCAAAACCCTCAGCCATTTGGCTACGACAAGAATTCCCTGTACAAATAAAATAAATGGTCTTTTTGGTCATGATAAACCTCTCTATCTATAAAATTAATCTGACTTTATTCTACACTAAACCTAACCATTTCCAATACGTTAAGCTAAATAAAATCACAAGAATATAACCTATAATAGTGAGGGGGATACCTGATTTTAAGAAATCTTTAACAGTAAATGTATCCGTACCATAGGCCAACATATTTTGTGGTGCACTCACTGGTAATAAGAATCCAAAGCTAATCACAAATTGTTGTATTAAAACGAAACCGATAGAATGATCGCCTAAACCTAATGTTGAAGTTAATGAAATAAATACTGGGATCAATGCAGATGATAAGCTTGTTGCACTCGCAAAGCCTAAATGAATTAAAATATTGAATAATGTAATGAGTGCAATCGTTGCGATAATTGGTAACCCTTTTAGGCCCATTAATCCAAATGTTTTATCACTGAGCCATTGAGCAGCGCCTGTTTTAAGTAAAACGTTACCAAGTGAGATGCCTACACCAAAGACGATAATTGTTCCCCATGGAATTTTCTTTTCAACGCCTTTCCAAGTAATCACACCGATTTTAGGCATTAACATCATACCTAATGCAATTAGAGTGACACTTGCTGAATCGATAGGGTGAAGTACTTTTTCGGTAGACCAAAAGATCAGTAATAAGATAGAAATGACAATGAGTCGCCATTCTCTAGCACTCATTGGGCCTAGTTCGTTTAAGTCATGTTTAATCAATTCTTTACCACCTTCAATGGCATCTCGTTCAGGTGGCATCACTTTCATCATAATGAAATATAAGGCAATAGACATCAGTATAGACCATGGTGCGGCGTATAAAAACCATTCACCCCAAGACACGTTATAGCCTAAGTTTTGATTAATGAAATTGATAGCGACGATATTTTGTGCAGCCGCAGTTTTGATACCGATATTCCAAATCGATACAGCTTGTACGGATGTAATAATAAGAAGTGATGCTAGTTTACTATCTTTACTCACTTTAAAGGCTGCAATCATTCCAAGTAAAATGGGTATGACAGCACCGGCACGAGCCGTAGCAGAAGGTACAAAAAAGGCTAATACAATTGATACTAAAATTGCACCGATAACAATATTTTTTGTTTTATTTCCTACAATTGAAAGGACATAAAGTGCTAGTCGTTTATGAAGATTGGTTTCTTGCATGGCAACTGCTAAGAATAAAGCGGCGGTCACAAGTGCCACTGCAGAAGTAGAAAAGCCACTAAATGCGAGACTCAGAGCATTGTTTGTGCCTAATAATTCGCTTCCCTTCAGAATGGCGTTTCCACTTTTAGGATGACCAAGTTGTTCTGAGAGATGTTGAACAGGACTAAAGCCAAGTAATAATATAATAAGTCCTAAAATTAAAGTAGCTGAAACTGGATAAGATACTGCTTCAGTAACCCACATGATTACAGCAAAAGCAAGAATGGCAAGTGCTGCTTTAGCCATGACCGGTAAGCTACTTGAAGTAGGTAATAATAAAATCATTACTAATACGATAAAACTAATCACAATCCATAATGGTTTATATCCTTTATTAGATGTTTCTTTTTTAGATTGATTAGTGATTTGATTCCCCTTTGTCATTATCATCGTCCCCCTTAAAATAGTTACACTATTATTTTAACAAGAAAGCGCTTTATTTTAGGAGTTATATTTTAAAATACACAAAATTTTCAAAAAACTATTAATTAAAGCTAATAAACATAGAAATATTGAGATGAAAAGGAACGAAACAATGAATTTAATGGGAATTCTGTTTCACTCTGTTACTTATATATTAAAGTTGTCCGAAATCATTTTTCTTAATATTGTTAACTTAACAGTTGGTTCTTTAGGTTCAGTAATATGGATATGTTGATCATTTTTAATTTTATTTATAGCAATACATTCTCCACTCATTGTTTCAGGCATTACTTTACTTTTGCTATTAAATGTTTCAATAATGCCTTATTTATCTAGAAGAAATTTTTTCATAATAAAAATCCTTTTATAACTTTCGGTCCTTTTTCTGACTGTAGTAAAACAACAATTATATATAATTATTTAATCATTTTCATTTTTTTAAATCGTCCATTGACAATTTCGATATGAAATGCGATTATTAAAACGTAATAATTACGATTTAGGAGAGAAGAAAATGATTAAGAAAAGTTTAATGTTAGTCTTCATCAGTATTTTAACGTTGTCACTTGTAGCTTGTGGAACATCCAATAGTGGTAGTGATAAAGATAAAAAATCAGAGAACAATGAAAAGCTTGAGGTAAAAACGACAGTATATCCACTGAAATCTTTTGCTCAACAAATTGGTGGTAAATACGTCCATGTTGAATCAGTCTATCCGAATGGAATGGATCCACATACATATGAGCCGAGTCAAAAACAAATGGTCGATATTGGTAAATCAGATTTATTTGTATATACAGGGGATAATCTAGACCCAGTCGCTAAAAAAATTGCAAATGCGGTGAATGATAAAAATAAAACATTATCATTAGAATCATCTTTAAATAAAGCCGATTTGTTAAAAGGCGAAGAGGATGAACATGAACACGGTGAACACGAAGAACATGGCGAGCACGAAGAACATGAGCATCATCATGGTAAATATGATCCTCATGTTTGGTTAGATCCTGTATTAAGTCAACAATTTGCGAAAGATATAAAAGATGAATTCGTTAAAAAAGATGCTAAACATAAAGATGACTATGAAAAGAATTATAAAAAATTAGTTAGTGATTTGAAGGATTTAGATAAAGATATGAAACGTGCTGTTAAAGGTCAAGAAGGTAAAACAGTATATATTTCACATGATTCTATTGGTTATTTAGCTGATCGCTATGGTTTTAAGCAAGAAGGAATCGAAAATATGAATGCTGAAGAACCAAGTCAAAAAGATCTTACAACTATTGTAAAACAAATTAAAGAGGATAAGGTAAACTATATCCTAGCTGAAGAAAATGTGTCGAATAAAGTTGCAGACACGGTTAGAAAAGAAACACATGCAAAAACAATTTCATTTTATAATATGGGTTCTCATACTAAACAACAAGATAATGACAGTAATACGTATCAATCATTTATGAAGAAAAATATTAAAGCTATTGAAAAAGCTTTAAAAAATGAATCTTAAAATTAAAGTATATTAAAGTAAAGAAGTAAGATATGAAGATCAAGTAAATTCTATCTTACTTCTTTTTTATAGGCTTCCTTTTTCAAAAAAAAGTGGTATATTAAATTTAAATAATATGTAGGGCATTATTTATTATTTTTATGAAGTAAGGGTTTATCACTAATAGATTGGAAGGAGACAGCGTCATGAATATTTATAGACTACGTTACCAACACCATAAAGACATTGTAGATGACAATATTTTAACGGTATTTGTATTGGCCAAAAATGAAGAAGATGTAAGGAAATTTGCGAAAACGGTAAATTACAAATTTGAAGATGTTAAACATACAACATATGAAGCTTATGAAGAAGCTAAAGCAAAAGGTGAAACATATCGCCTTGAACATGCAGATACATATATTAGCTAAGTCTGTATAACTAAAAATTATATAATTAAGGATAAATATCGATGAGTATAAGGTTACACTTAAAACTTCTTTTTGCATAAAAAATGAATGTAATCATGCAAAGAGAAGTTTTTTTATATATTATTATCTAACTTTTTTAAAAATTCTAAAGAAATTGATTTTAAAAAAATGTATAATATCTATTATGACTTTAAGAGGGAAACGAGGAAAGACAATGAAACAGAAACTTACATTTAAAGAGAATCTCTTTATTGGGTCGATGCTTTTTGGTTTGTTCTTTGGAGCAGGAAACTTAATTTTTCCACTTCATCTAGGGCAAATGGCAGGCGCAAACGTATTACTTGCGAATTTAGGATTTTTAATTACAGCAATCGGGTTACCATTTTTAGGAATTATTGCTATCGGTATTTCTAAGACGAATGGTGTATTTGAAATTTCTTCACGTGTAAGTAAAATTTATGCATACATATTTACGATTGGTCTTTATCTTGTTATTGGACCCTTCTTTGCTTTACCAAGACTTGCAACAACATCATATGAAATTGCTTTTTCACCATTTGTTTCTCCAAGCAGTGGAAAATGGATTTTACCTGTCTTTAGTATGTTGTTCTTTATCGTAGCTTGGTTTTTTGCACGTAAACCCTCTAAAATCTTAGACTATATTGGCAAGTTCTTAAATCCAGTCTTTTTGATTTTATTAGGTATCGTGGTCGTACTTGCATTGATTCACCCAATGGGCAGTATAAGTCATGCACCAATAAGTCCTGACTACAATAAGAGTGTATTATTAAAAGGTTTTATCGATGGGTATAATACATTGGATGCACTGGCATCACTAGCATTTGGCATCATTATTGTAACGACTATTAAAAAATTAGGTATTACAAACCCTAATGATATCGCTAAAGAAACAGTGAAATCGGGAGCCATTAGCATTATTGGCATGGGTGTCATCTATACACTTCTTGCAGTAATGGGAACAATGAGTCTTGGAGAATTTAAAGTAAGTGAAAATGGAGGCATTGCCCTTGCACAAATTGCCCAACATTATTTAGGTGATTTCGGAATTATTGTTTTATCACTTATTATTATTGTGGCGTGTTTAAAAACGGCAATTGGTTTAATTACTGCTTTTTCAGAAACATTTACAGAACTATTTCCTAAAACGAACTACATTGTATTAGCCACTATGGTTAGTGTATTGGCGTTTATATTTGCGAATGTCGGATTAACAAAAATTATTATGTATTCATTACCCGTATTAATGTTTATTTATCCATTAGCCATTACACTGATTTTACTAACCTTAGTAAGTCATTTATTTAATAATTCGTCAATTGTGTATCGATTTACTACATTATTTACAGTGATTGCTGCATTTTTTGATGGTATTAAAGCGAGTCCAGAACCTTTTGTGAAAACAAACTTCGCGCAATCATTAATCGGTTTTGCTGAGAATTATTTATCATTCTTTGATATGGGGATGGGATGGATTGTCCCAGCATTAATTGGATTTATTATCGGACTTATTGTTTACAAAGTTCGTGGTAACAAACACGAAGTTCAAGCATAATTAAGCCATTTACTATAAGCTATAAGAAGTTGAAATCATACGATCTTATAGCTTATTTTTTATATTTTTAAAGGTATAAATATATTTATAAAATGTATTAAAATGAAGATAATAATGATTTTGAGGAGAAATAAAGATGGACTATAAGATAGATAAAACATGGGCAATCTTTTATAAAGAACTCGCAAAAAAACTTTTAAATTTCCAAAATAATCGTGACGACCTAATAGAAATTATAAAAAAAATTTATGAAGTTACTGATATTAAATTTCCAACATTAGAGCGAAATAATGAACTTACAGATATTGATCCGTTCACGGTATTTGGTCTGTTTAATAAAAGTTCGATGAAATCATCTAATAAAATTAAAATATTAGATAAAATGAAGGAATTTTTCCACATTCAAGCCAAAGTACCATATCATTTTGATAGCATACCTACAATTAACAATATGAATGCAACTTTTTACTATTTTGAAGGAGAAAGAGAATTTCAAGATATAGAAAACTTGTGGTCGTTATTTGAAATTGCTTTATTATATTCTAATAATAAAGATGAAGAAAATAAAAATAAATTTATTAGAAAGTTTAACCTTGTTATGGCACAACCAGGAATTGGTAATAGTAAATTGACAAGTGCTTTATATTGGATTGATTCTGATACATTTGCCAATTTAGATTCTCGAGCGATTTGGTATATTTTTGAAGAAAGCGAAATCAGTACAAAGTATATCAATTTTGAGGTTAACTTAAAAAAATCATTAACTGCGACCACGTATTTAATGATTATTGAAAAATTAAAATTATTTTTAAAAGAAGATAACTATTTGAATGATTTTATTGATTTAAGTTATGAAGCATGGCGCAAATCAAAAGAAGTCAAGCAAAACTCAAAAGTAAAAGATATCGATGCAGATAAGGATTTAGAAGTCGTGAATTATTGGATTTATTCTCCAAAACCACAAGATGTTGATTTTGCTTCTTTTATTGAGAATGGAGAAATGTCTATTGGATATAACGAGTTAGAAGATTTCTCGAAATATGCATCTAAAGAAGAGATTAATCAAAAATTACAACAATTGAACCATAATCAGCATCATTATATTCATACGGTTAATGCCATATGGGAATTTAGTAAAGAAATGAAACGTGGGGATATTGTTTATGTGAAAAAAGGACAGACTGATATTGTAGGATGGGGCGTTGTTTCATCCAATCATCAATATAAAAATGATAAAAATATCATTCAGCTTGTTTGGAAGGAGAAAGGAAACTGGAAGATTCCAATAAAAACATTAAATAAGACGCTCACTAAAATCACGCCATATAGTGAAACGATTCGGAAATTTAATGAGTTATTTTCAGTTGAACATTCTGATGGAGTGGTTGCTACACAAACGACTTATCCCATTTATACAGCAGAACAATTCTTAGACGACGTATTTATGAATGAAGAAGACTATGACACGCTTGTGCAATTAATGAGAAGAAAAAAGAATGTCATCTTACAAGGGCCACCAGGCGTAGGTAAAACGTATGCAGCGAAACGATTGGCTTATTCAATGATAGGTGTTAAAGATAAAGAACGTGTGAAACTTGTACAATTCCATCAAAGCTATTCATATGAAGATTTTGTGATGGGTTATCGTCCTACTGAAACTGGCTTTGAATTGCGTACCGGTGCGTTTTACAATTTTTGTAAGCAAGCAGAAGAAGATAATGAGAAAGACCATTTCTTTATTATCGATGAAATTAATCGTGGCAATTTAAGTAAGATATTTGGTGAGTTGTTTATGTTAATTGAAAATGATAAGAGGGGAATGGAAATAGAATTACTCTATGCAGATGAGAAATTCTGTGTTCCAGATAATGTTTATATTATTGGTATGATGAATACAGCAGATCGAAGCTTAGCCATTCTTGATTATGCACTACGACGTCGATTTGCATTTTTTGATATGAATCCTGCCTTTGAAACCATACAGTTTAAACAATATCAAGAAAATTTAAAAAATCCACAATTTGATGCATTAATTGATACAATTCAAGCATTGAATGTCGACATTCGAGAAGATGATATGTTAGGTGAGGGGTTCGTCATTGGTCATAGTTATTTTAGCAATATAGTTAATATCACAGAATCTGAATTATCTAATATTATTGAATTCGAAATTATTCCATTATTAAAAGAATATTGGTTTGACGATCCTTCAAAAGTGGATATTTGGAAGGTACGTTTAAGGGATGCGATTCAATGATTAACATTCATAATATTTATTATATGTTGTCTTATGCGTTTACAGTTTTGAATAAGAAAGGCTATCAACATATAGCAACAGAATCATTTAATAATGTGGCAGATTTGTATAGTGCACTTCTCATTAAAGGCGTATCGAGTCAATTAAAATATGGTCTTCAACATGACTATTTAGAACACAACGACTCGCTTAATGTGATACGAGGAAAGATTAATGTCACAGCATCCATAAAACAAGGAACGATGATGCATAAACGGTTAAATTGCACGTATGATGAATTTTCAATTAATACGTATATGAATCAAATTCTAAAAACAACAATGCTTAATGTTCTAAAATTAGATATTTCGCGCACACGTAAAAAAGCGTTAAAACGACTGCTGATATATTTTAAACACGTAGATATATTAGATTATCGACATATTGATTGGCAGTTACGATTTGATCGTCATCACGAAACATATCGTATGTTAATGGCTATTTGTTACCTTGTTACACAAGGACGAATTCAGTCAGAAAGAAGCGGTTCAAGAGAAACAATGATGTTCGAAGATGAACAACAGATGGCGCGTTTATATGAACGGTTTGTTAGGGCTTATTATAAAAAGGAATTTCCACAGTTAAAAGTCACCGCGTCTCATATTCCATGGGCCATTGATGATGATCATCGTCACATGTTACCGACAATGAGAAGTGATGTCATGCTCACTTATGGCAAACAATGCTTAATCATTGATACGAAGTATTATACGTCCACGTTACAACAATATTTTGATACAAGAACGATTCATTCTGGAAATTTATATCAAATATTTGCGTATGTAAAAAATGAAGCACTTCATTTAAAACCTAAGCAGATAAATGTTGCGGGGATGTTACTGTATGCGAAAACGGATGAACAACTTGTACCTGATAATACGTTTCAGATGAGTGGCAATACGATTAGTGTCAAAACATTGGATTTAAATCAAGATTTTATTCATATTGCTAAACAACTGGATAATATTGTATATAATTATTTTAAGATATAAAATAGTTAGTAGATATTGTAAAATTTCAACAATCCATATATGATATATGTAAATTAAAATGACAATTTTGACTTATAACAAAGGGGTTAATGACAATGAAACACATGCATTTATCTGTTTTAGCTTATAGTACAGGTCTACATCCTGCCTCTTGGAGACTACCACATTCATATGTTGAAGAAGTTGGAGATATTAATTTTCAAATTAAGTTAGCGAAATTAGCCGAAAAAGGTAAACTGGATGCTTTCTTTCTAGGAGACGGTCAATATATTTCTGGAGAAGAAACGGGACATATTTCTTATTATTTTGAACCACTAACGGCACTTGCTGCCATTTCACGTGAAACACATTCAATTGGCTTGATAGGTACCATTTCTTCTTCTTTTTATGAACCTTATCTTGCAGCACGTATGCTTTCAAGTTTACATCAAATATCTCATGGGCGTATTGGGGCAAATATTGTAACATCTCAATTTGATTTAGAAGCACAAAACTATTCGATGCAAGCTTTACCACATCTTGAAAAACGATATGAACGAGCAGATGAATTTATTAATGTAATGAAAAAATTATGGGAGTCATTTACGGTAGAGGCTATCGTTAATCACAAAGACTCAGGGATTGGCTTAAATCATCAGTATATTCATCCACTTCATTATCAAGGAAAGTATTTTCAAGTTGCCGGAGCTATTAACATTCCAACACCAAAATATGGTCGACCACGTTTATTTCAAGCAGGAACTTCCATTCCAGGGCGTGATTTAGCAGTACGACACGTGGATGCTATTTTTTCAATTGCATGGAATTTACAAGATGGCCAACAGTTCAGACAAGACATTCATCAACGTGCCATGGAAGCAAATCGTCAAACCCCTCTTGTATTACCAGGTCTCACCGTTTATGTTGATGAGAATGAAGAGGATGCTTATAAACTTAAGCAACAATTAGATGATATGATTCCACTTGAAAAACGCAAAAAACAATTATCTAAAGCCATTGGTCTAGATATAAGTGAATGGAAACTAGATGAAGTCGTACCATCATTACCACCTTATGATGCGTTAGAGAAAAAAGTTGTAAAATCTGTGTATGAAGCTGTACAGCGTGCTGTTATGACCGAACACCTTACCTTACGAGATGTATTAGATCGATTTGGTACTTGGGTAGGACATAAAACGATAGTGGGGACACCGGAACAAGTAGCGGATGAAATGATTGAATGGTTTGAAAAAGGAGCGTGCGATGGTTTTATGTTAATGTCACCAACCTATCCAAACGCATTTGAAAAATTTATTGATTTAGTCATTCCAGTTCTTCAAGCGCGTGGCGTGTTTAGAAAAGAATATGAAAGCCATATGTTAAAAGATCATTTAAATATAAATACAGAGAAACTATAATTAAGCTTCTCTTTTATTTAATAGATATCATTAAAAAAGACTTCCTCCATTAGGGGGAAGTCTAAAATGTTCTTTATATTATTCCATTTTAACTTTCGCTTTGTCTGATTCTTTTTTATATTTTTGATACATAATCCAAAGAATAATTGCCCATACGGGTATAAATAATACTCCAATTCTAGTTGAACTGTTAATTAATAAGATAATAAAGATAAATGCGAAGAAAGCTAGAATCGCAAATGCCATATATTTTCCACCAGGCATTTTGAACTTACTATCTTTGTGTAATTCAGGATTACGTTTGACATAATTTAGATAGGCAATCATGATAAGTGTCCAAATTAAAATATTCAATACTGTTGAAAATATCGTAATTTGCACGAACACTTTTGTTGCATCTTTAAATATTGCATTTAAAATAACTGAAATACTTAATAAACCGCATGTAACTAAAATAGCATAGTGAGGTACACCATGTTTATTTGTTTTATGCAAGAATGGTGGGCCTTGTTTACGACCTGCTAAACCGTACATTGTACGACTATTTGCAAAAATACCACTATTACATGATGAAGCAGCTGCTGTTAAAACGACAAAGTTAATAATACCGGCAGCAAATGGAATACCAATCAGTCCGAATAATTTTACATAAGGACTATCCGCAGGGTTTAGTTTGTCCCAAGGTACTACAGACATAATCACTGCTAATGAGCCAATATAGAAAATTAAAATACGCGCAGGTACATTGTTAATTGCTTGAGGAATCGTTTTGTGTGGGTTTTTAGTTTCCCCAGCTGTAATTCCAATTAACTCAATACCAATAAATGAAAAGATAGCCATTTGGAATGCCATCAAGAACCCTTGAATACCATTCGGGAAAAATCCACCTCTAGACCAAAGGTTCGTTACACTGGCTTGCCCGTAAGAGGTTTTCATTCCAAGCACAATCATCACAATACCAACAATGATTAAGGCTACAATTGTTATCACTTTAATAATTGACAGCCAGAATTCTAACTCTCCAAATAGCTTTGCACTGAATAAGTTCAAAGCGACTAATACTAAGATAGTAAATGCCGCTGTTAGCCAGTTTGGTACTGTTGGATACCAATATGAAACATATTTAGCAACTGCTGTCACTTCTGCCATGCCTGAAATAATCCAAGTTAACCAATACGTCCATCCGACCATAAATCCAGCAATTGGTCCAATATAATGATGGGCAATATCCCCAAATGATTTGAATCCTAAATTTGATAAGAGGATTTCTCCCATTGCTCTCATAAACATAAATAATACAAAACCGACAATAACATAAGTCAATAAAATAGACGGTCCGGCTAAATGTACAGATTCACCTGATCCAAGGAACAATCCTGTACCAATTGCGCCCCCAATAGCGATAAGTTGAATATGTCTATTACTTAACTCTCTTTGCAGTTTATCTTCTGCCATAATTTTCTTCCCTTTCCTGAGTAACCTTATGACTGAAACATTATGACTGAATCCAATACCCTTTGTTATAACATAAATAATTTTTTAAAACTTCAAATTATTTAATTTGTTAAGTTTAAGAATACCCTATTTAGTTAATATTAATCAAATAATAGTTTAATAGATAAGTGTTAATACATTATTAAATATAGTTAATAATGTATTAAATTGAGTATCTTTTTAAATCTATAAGCAAATTACTTCTCTTTATTTTCAATTTATTTAATAATCTAAGTTACGTAATTAAAATATGAAAGTAGGGAAATGAATGAACGATTTTAACGAAATATTAGAAAGTAGAAAATCTGTTAAAGGATTTGATCCAAATTATAAAATTCCACATGACGAAATGAATGAAATCATTAGCAAGGCAACAAAAGCACCTTCATCAGTGAATATGCAGCCATGGCGTTTTGTTGTTGTAGAAAGTGATGAAGCGAAAGCAAAATTACGCCCGTTAATTCGATTTAATACATCACAAAATGATACATCTTCAGCGATGATTGTTATTTTTGGTGATTTACAATGTTATGAGGAAGGCGAATTCATCTATAACAAAGCAGTTGAAGAAGGACATATGCCTCAAGAAGTAAAAGACCAAATATTACCTTTTGTAATGGATACTTACAAAAATAGTTCACGTGAAGTTATGAGTGACATCGTAAAAGTGGATAGTAGTTTAGCTGCGATGCAATTAATGTTAGTTGCAAAACAATATGGCTATGATACGAACCCTATCGGTGGTTTTGAGCATGACAAAATTGGCGAAGCATTCGGATATGATTTAGAACGTTACGTTCCAGTGTTAATCGTTGCGATTGGTAAGAAAGAAAAAGAACCTCATACATCATATAGAATGCCAGTTGATAAGGTAGTAGATTATCAATAATTAAAGTTTAATATAAAATATCAAAAAATATATTTCCATAAACGATTATAAAAGAAAGTTCTTTAAATAAAAATTTATGGGAATATATTTTTTCTTTAAAATGATTAATTCTTTTATAAATGGGAATAACTAACTGTATTCCGTAATAAGGAAACAATGTACATAACAATGTATTTACGATACCAATCTATATCTAGGAGAGATAAGTATGGATCAATCAAACAAAAACAAAAAACAACAACAATTAGATGAGTTAAGAAAAAATAATGATGGTACAGCAATGACTACAAATAGTGGTATGAAAGTAAGTGAAGATGAACATTCACTTACAGTAGGGGATAGAGGTCCGACTTTACTAGAAGACTTCCACTTCCGTGAAAAAATGATGCACTTCGACCATGAACGTATTCCTGAACGTGTGGTACATGCTCGTGGATTTGGGGCACATGGTGAATTCCAAGTGTATGAAGATTTAAGTGAATATACAAGTGCGGATTTCTTAACACACCCTGAAAAAACAACACCTGTCTTTGTGCGTTTCTCTACTGTACAAGGTTCTAAAGGATCTCCAGATACAGTACGTGACATTCGTGGTTTTGCTACTAAATTCTATACTGATGAAGGTAACTTCGATTTAGTAGGTAACAACGCGCCTGTATTCTTTATTCAAGATGCAATTAAATTCCCTGACTTTGTACATGCATTAAAACCAGAGCCACATAATGAAATGCCACAAGGTGGTTCAGCACACGATACATTCTGGGATTTCATTGGTCAAAATCCTGAATCTATGCACGCAGTATTCTGGGCAATGAGTGATAGAGGTATTCCTAAAAACTTCCGTCAACAAGAAGGTTTTGGTGTACACACATTTAGACTTGTAAATAAAGAAGGTCAATCTTACTTTGTTAAATTCCACTGGAAACCTAAACAAGGTTTAGAAAGCTTAGTATGGGATGAAGCACAAATCTTACATGGTAAAGACATTGATTTCCATCGTAAAGATTTATATGAATCAATTGATAAAGGTGACTATCCTGAATGGGAATTAGGCTTACAAATTATCAAACCTGAACAAGAATTTGACTTTGATTTTGATATTTTAGATCCAACTAAATTATGGCCAGAAGATCAAGTACCTGTGAAAATCGTAGGTAAAATGACATTGAACCGTAATGTAGATAACGTTTTTGCAGAAACTGAACAAGTTGCGTTCCACCCTGCGCATATCGTTCCAGGTATTGATTTCTCTAATGACCCATTATTACAAGGTCGTTTATTCTCTTACACAGATACACAAATTTCTCGTCTTGGCGGACCAAACTTTAACCAAATTCCTATTAACCGCCCAGTTGCAGAAGTTCATAATAATCAACGTGATGCAATGCATCAATCATATATTCATCAAGGTCAAACAGCCTACCATAAAAATGGCTTGAACAATAATAACCCTCATACAACACCTAAAGAACAAGGTGGTTTCGAGCATTATCATGAAAAAGTAGAAGGTTATAAAGTACGTCAACGTAGTGATAGCTTCAAAGATTACTATACTCAAGCTAAATTATATAAAAACAGCTTAACTGAAGCAGAACAGCAACATTTAGCCGATGCCTTTTCATTTGAAATTGGTAAATGTAAATCACCAGAAGTAAAACAAAATGCTGTTAATCAAATTAATAAAGTTGATCGTAAATTAGCTGAATACGTAGCAAACAATGTAGGCGTAGAAGTTCCAGCAGAAAATGAAGAAGTGCAATCAGATGCTAAAGATAGCCAATTAACATTAGAAAAATTTGATATTCCATTAAAAGGACACTCTGTAGCAGTGCTTGTAAATGGTGATATTAGCGCTGAAACATTAAAATCATATGCAGAAGTATTTGTTAACAACGACTTAAACTATGCATTTGTTGGACAAACAGCTAAAAATCTTAATGATGATGAAATTGGTATTACTGAAACTTATAGCACAGCAAGTTCAACAGTATTTGATAGTGTAATCGTTCTTTCAGATGGTAAAGAGATGTTACCGACTGCTATTGACTTTGCTGAAATGAGTTATAATCATAAAAAACCTGTTGTAATCACTGAAGAAGCGAAAAATGTATTACAAAGCAATCGTATTGATTTAGATGCGCCTGGTGTTGTAGTCTCTAGCGAACCACAAGCTATCCTTGACGCATTCAAACGTTACAGATATTTCGATAGAAAATAATGAATAAGTTTTTGAAAAAGCCTGAGACATAATGCGTTGTCTTAGGCTTTTTTAATATATTGGCAGTCGATGATTGAATTGAACATGCGTTTGTTCCAAATTTTTTTCAATTGTAGTCTCGGCGTCCAACATACAGACTTTCAATAAGAAAGTCTACGTCCAATGCAAGTTGAAGATACGTTACTGAGGTGAACGACAAATTCAAAATGAATTCTGTCTTGCACCTTTTGATTAAGGAGGAGATATGATGAATCGAGGTATTAATCATATCGGTCTTACGGTTCCTAGTATTGAAGAAGCCACTGCTTTTTTTAAACAGGGACTAGATGGAAAAATTGCATATGATAGTCAAACTAAAAAAGATGAGCCAAGAGGTGGCGAATATGTCGAGCATATCTTAGGGCTAGAAAAAGGAGCTTTAATTATTCATAAACGCATGATGGTGTTTGGTTGTGGTCCTAATATTGAAATGTTTGAATTCCAACACGCGCAACAACATGAACCACAATCACTACAAGATATAGGTTTTACACATATTTCTTTTTATATTGAAAGTGACGCATTTGACCATGTATTAGAGCGTGTGAAACAGGCAGGAGGAGAGCCATTATCTGAACCACATTCTAATACAAAATATGAGGATACAGAGAATAATAAAACCGTTTATATTCGAGCGCCATGGGGAAGCTTAATCGAACTTCAAACTGTACCTAATGGTTTTTACTATCCTGATGATAGTGAAGCGAAGGTATTTATTCCTAAAAGCAATGATGAGTAATAAAATGGACTCAATCATGCATAGAGTTTTTCGACAGTGACGATTTTGTGTATTTTTTCTCGAAACAGGGTAATAAACTAGAAAGCCTAGCAAAAGGTTTAATGACAGTTTAAGGGAGTAGAAAAAATGATTGATATTCAAATTCAAAAATGTGACTTAATTGAAGTCATTGGATCAATAATTAATGAAAAAGTTGAAGTTGAAAATCAAGATGCATGTGAATATTTAGCAACTGAAATTGTGAATGGATTGGAAGATTACAATAGTGAAGAAACTCAAGCCAATAATTTATTAGGCTTGAACAGTGAATTACGTCATGAAGTCAAAGAATCAAATCACGCAAAAAAAGTAATCCTTTCAGCAAATGAAGAAGCATTCTCGTCAAACGATAATAATGTAGATGTACATTCACCTAACTAGATTGAAAAACTTACCACACTTTATAACATCATTTTCTTCTAAATTTTACATAATAAAAAGCACTTCCTAACGAGTGAAAATGTCTTCATCTCATTTGGAGGTGCTTTTATTTATATTAAATTAGAAAAATAATGCTTTAACTATTCTGAAGAAAGAACCAAGTAATTGAAAGAAATCACCAGACATTAGACAACCACCTTTCCATAAAAATGATATTAAGCTTCGTTAGTTGACGTTAGCGCTTCTGTTTGAACTAAATCATCAGCTAAATCATACCAAAACTGTTGTAATTCTTCTCGTGTACGTTTTGTATCTGTACTATCTTGACCCACAAAGTCGACATGATCCCAGTCATGTTTAGTAGGTGTTACTTGCCAAATGCCTTTTTGATTTGTATCTGTTGCTTCTGTATAAGCTTGATTGAAAGGATGTTGAGATGAAATAACAGAGACAAGACCATCATTTTCTCTCCATTCTTTTTCAGTAGCTTTACCAATGACATTAGCAGTAACTGTGAATGGTAAGAAGAGATTGTAATCTGCTTTATATTTACCAAATAATGTAGGGTGTGTTGCTTCGCCTGTATATGTTTTATAAACAATATTTGGATTAAGTGACGTTTTGCGATTAAGATCCGTCGCGCCATCACGTGTTAAATCGTATAGAGCATTATCTTTCGTTTGCCATAACTTAGATGTTTTAGTACGTGAAAGGTATGATAAATAAGATTCATCAGGTTGTTGTTTTAGACCCCATTGAGACAGACCGAAGTCTACTCGAGAGTTTTTATTGCCTAGTCGCTTACCTAAATCAAAGGCGATTTGACGAACGATGGCTTCATTACCTATTTTATCAGAGGCATGTGTACCATTATGTGGTGTGCCTAGTGTTGTGATTGAAGAAACCATATTATCATGATTACCTTGGAATAATGGAGAAATGTCGCCTCCGTGTTCTTTTTGGTATTCAATTTCTTCTTGACTACCATTTCTTAATAATTCTTCTAATTGACGAACAGTTTGGCCTCCCATACTATGACCAACTAGATGCACTTTTTGACCAGGTTGCCAATCTTTATAAACACCTTCGTATGTTTTACCATAGCGTTCATGACCATATCTTTCTGCATGTGCAGCACCATAATCTACAGTACCACCTTTAATATAGTAATAAAGTTCAACAGCACGATCATAGTTACTACCAAACGCACTGATACTTGCTTCATAAGCGTTATAACCATTTTGTTCTAAGTCTTGACGAATGTTTAATTTATCGCCACCCCAATAATGTGATAAAACATTAGGATTAATATCATCTGTAAATCCATTAAAACCATGAACAAGAATAATTGGGTCTTGGTTTTTGTATTGACCTTGTTTAGCAACTTTATTAGTTTGATCTTTTGTTTCTGTTGTACCTTGTTGTTGAGATGTATTATTTGTTGTTGCTACTCCATTGTTAGCTAATGTCTCTATGCCGGCTTGTGAATTTTTTTGATCTTTAGCATCTTTATTTCCAATAGTTTCATTTGTTGTACCATCAATTGAGATCGCTTCATCTTTAGTGTTTAAAGTATTCTCTGTAGGTGTAGTAGAATCTGTTGGTTGTTTAGCTGTCACTGTTTGTTGTGTTTCAGTTGTGTCTACAGTATCATTTGTTTTTCCAGTAGACGGCGCCTCTACATCATTATTTTTTATTGCATCCTGATTTACATTTGAATCTTGTTGAGTTTTTGATGGTGTTAATTCTTTACTCTCTGTTAGAGGTGTTGACTGAGATGTTTTTGTTGAATGACTGTCAGTTGTTTTTGAAGTATTGTCTTTTGTAGATGATGTGTTGGTTTCAGCAGTCGTTGTTTGAGTTGTTGAATGGTCATGAGTTGTTGTTTTCTCTTCTGTCGGACTTTCATTTGTCACGTTTTCTGAAGAGTGAGATTGATTTTTAGTAGTTGACGTTTCAGTTGTGTTATCTTTTTTATCTGAAGTGATTGTGTCTTTTTGAATTGTGTCTTTAGTATTATTTTGAGATTGCTCAGAAAACGCTTTGCTCTCTTTTGTTGAAGATGATTGTGATTCATCTGAAGGAGTTTCTTTAGTTAATGCGTCTTCAGATTGATTTGATTGATGTTTAATAGTTTGATCAGTTAGGTTATGTTCAATTGTTTCTTCATTAGTGTTTAATTGATCAGTATCATCTTTAACTTGAGTTGAAGTTTTATTTTCATTATGTAAGCGTTGTGTTTCATTTTCATTAGTTACTGATTGAGATGTAGAAGTAGCTTGTTCGTCAGATTGAACATTGTCTTGTTGTGTTTCTTGATTATCAGATTGTTTTTTATTATCCCCAATAGATTGTGCTACAGCTGATTCAGGATTTCCCTCTTCCTGATGTGTTTCTGCTGCCTGTGCAGCACCGCCTCCCATAAATAGCAATGTTGCTACTAAAATGGATGATGCACCCACACTGAATTTACGAATACTGTATCTGTTTTCACTTTTTTTCATAAATAGCACCTCTATTAATTGTTTTTTGTTATAAAATATATAGATTAAATAAAAATATTAATTATTGAACGTGGAATAAATCCAAAAAGTTTACTAAATATCGCTTTAATATTTTCCAAAGTAACCATCCTTTCTTAACCGACAATTTAGAAAGCGTTTACAAATGTGATGAAAAATTGTCGTATGTAGAACAGAGCTACATACGAGATTTAACCATCAACGTTGTCTATTGAATGTAAATAGATAGTAACGCTATATGAAAGCGTTGTCAATAATCTGTCACAATTACATAGAGTAAATATACATTTTAAGAGTATATGAAATTGAAATGTGTAATAACATCGTAAACTAAGGAGCGAAACCCTAATAAAGTAAACTGTTCCTTAAAAATCATTACTTGTGTGTATTCAAATGTAACTCGGGGTTTTTAGGCGAACGAGGTGGTGTAATACGTCTCCCTTTTCCAAGAGACATTTGAATAATCGATGATACTAACATAATCGAATTGAAAATAATCATTAGTAGAAATACTTTATGATCAGCATCAATAGCAATATCTTTTATACGCTTAATATAAATTGAAGTGTTTGTAATATTTTCTGTATAAACAGATTGTGTTCCTTTTTGAATATTATATTTAATCAGATAGGCAATCACTGGAACAAGAAATGCTGCCGCGTAGTTACGTATTGTGTGCATCGTTTGAGAACGCTGACCAGCTTGAAGTAAATCGCCATCTAATAATGTTGCCATAGCACCACTTACAAGTGTCATACTTGCACCAAAACCAAGTAGGAAACCTTGAATGTAAAGTAAATGAATATTTACGATATCATGTAAAATCATCCAATGAACACTGACATAAAGTAACGCTGATGAGCCTAATGTGCCTAAAACACCAGCTCCTACTGCACTATAGATAAACATTTTAATCAATCCTGTCACAATGACACCTATGAAAAAGAATAAATAAAAGTGTAAAGATATAGTGAAAGGTAATTTTAAGATTCTAATTATATACACATTAATTCCTGCAATACCACATAATAAGGCTAAATGTGAAGATATAGCCATTGTTGCACCAACAAGTGGTTTCTTTGTTAATAACGTTTTAAAGTGAACAAATGGATGTTTTGCTTCATGATTAAAGACTACAAAATTTACAATGAATAAAATTGCTATAATTAGGATAGGCCAGACCCAGAGAGACCCGTACCCTTTTTGTGTAAGCATCCCCATCGGTAGCGTAAGAGCAATCGTACTAAGAACTAATGAAATAATCATAGGACGACTAATATGAATAGGTTCAGAATGTTGATATTCTTCTTTTGTTAAGAATATTGAACCTAAAATAAGACATAAGATAGCTGAAATAATATTAATAATAAAGATCCAATGCCAACGATCTAATTCTAAAGATAGACTACCTGATAGACCTCCCAATGCATTTGCGCCAAATAAACCTACAATAACCATTAATAAGAATACATTGCGGTATTGTTTAGGGAAATTGAGAAAGAGTTTTGGTAAAAGTGTGAAGAATAAGACGCCGGTACTTAAACTTTGTAACCCTTTAGCAATAGATAAAATAATTAAGTCGAAGGAAAAAAGCCCAATAATCGAGCCGATTAAAAATAGAGTTACAAAGAATAAAAAATTACGTCTAAACCCGAATTTGTGTGTCAATGTATGTCCAAGTGGCACGCCAAGTGCAAAGGCAAAGTTAGCAATCACAGAAGGTATAATGAGATATTGAGAACCTATACCAAATGATGTTTGTAAAATACCTTGATTTAAACTATAAGCCAAATTTGAAAAATATTGTGAACCAATGCCGAAGATAGTTAGTATGCCAAGTATTGATATTTCTAGCATTTTTCCTTTTTTAGATGACCAAAAGTCCATTTTTTTCACTCCGATATATGAATATGGTGTATCGTCATTTCGCAACTTAACTATTGTACTCTTATAAATGGGAAAAATAAATAAGAGTGTTTTATATATAAAATATGAAATAAAAAGAAACCTAAGAATTTAATCTTAGGTTTCTTAGATAGCGGAGGGAGAAGGATTTGAACCAACGCGAGCTAAAAGCTCCTACTAACCATAAAATGGTTAGCCTCTTAAGCCAGGCTTGAGTATCCCTCCATAATTTTACTTTAATACTATACTATATATTTTGAAGTTTGTAAAGAAAAATATTTTTTATGTAAATAATTTATAAATGTACATTAAAGTTAAAAATAAATTGTTTTATAAAAAAGACGCATACTGTCCTTTGTTTGTTTTATAATATTGATGTACATATTTTATTTTAAACATAAAACCAATTCATTTTTAAATGGAAGAAAGCAGGGGACAAATTAATGCTAAAATCTAAATTTGGTAAATCATTAGTAGCGAGTGTCGTTATTGGTGCCAGTGTACTAGGATATTCTGCCCAACATCAAGAGGCTAAAGCTGTAGAAACCAACTATTATTATGACGGGATACAAAGAGGATCATATCAAGCGTATTTAAAAGCGAAAAAAATTAGTAACAGCAGTATTTCAATCCAACGCTATCCAAATGCCTCACAAAATAATTTAAAGGCGATTGGCCGTGTATCTAATTTAAATGGCTGGAAAAAAGGCTCTCGCGATGCATCTGTAAGAAAGCAAGATTCTATGGGAACAGGAACAGTGATTGGGGCACATACATTTGTAACCAATGCACATGTTATCGATGATCAATATGGTCGTGCAGCGGCTCCGAAATATATTAAATTTCAAATGAATCGTGATGGAAGTCGTATGCCATATGTTTTCCAAGCAACAGAAGTGATTAAAGTACCACAATATGATATTGCAGTGGTTCACACAAAACAAAATATGTCTAAATATGTGAAACCAGTTAAAATTGCAACGGATTCAGAGATTAAACAATTGAAATTCAATTCGCCACTTTATTCATTAGGATATCCATGGCAATATAACGACAACACAAAAGCGTATTTTAATAAACTTCGTGTAACTCAATTCTCAACAAATGGTACAGAGATTCAAACGAAAGATATTTTTAGATCAGGTGCTTCAGGCTCACCAATGTTAAATAGTACATTTACAAAAATGTATGGCTTAAGAACATATGGATATAACTTAATGGGTGGTTCAACGGATGCTTATGCTAAACAAGAAATGTCTGGTGGCGAATCGTTTAAAGGATATGCTGGTCGTTTCGTACGTCAACATATTAAGTAATTAATATAAAAAGTACATGCTTTAGATAATGAAGTGTGTACTTTTTCATAACGACATACAGTGTCTGTTTAATATTGTAAGTTAAGGTATATATTTTTTTATTTTAAAAGGAGCGAAACAAATGAAGAAACATTACTTAGCTATCGGCGCTATAACGGCGACAACTTTACTTGCAGGTTGTGATTTAGGAGATATGATTGGGCTCAATAATTCTAGTGAAAAATCAGAACATACGACATCACAAAGTAACCAATCATCAAATAAAAACACTTCAGATAATGATAACAATAATACCCAACAAGATAGTAATAAAAGTTCAAATGATAACAATCAACAAGAAAATAAAACAAATAGTAATGTCGACAACTTATCTCAAGCTGAAAAAGTAGCGTTAGCTTTAAATGATCCTTCAGTGTCAGATTATGCTATTAACGCAAATGAATTAAGAAATCATAGTTATCTTGAACAAGGAAATGTGAGTAAAATTCATAAAAATATTGATACATACAAACTAGCTTCTATGGATTATCCTATTAATGGTTCACCATCTGGAATGGTATTTTACAGCGCATCTCCTTCGAGAGGAGCTTTTGTAACAGTTATTGGAGTAAGTAACGATAAAGTACTCGTGGCAGGTACACAATACGATGCAAACTATCAACAATTAAGAGATAACGGTAAAGAATTGGATGTAAGTACATTATATGATAAATATAATAATTCTGATTATGAAGAAATAGCAAAACAAATAGTATTTGCAGGAAGTCAAAGATCGTTAAATACTGATTCTGACGAATCTTCATCTACTGAAAAGGTAACACGTGCAAACGTCATTGATAAGGTAGAAGATTATGAAGGTCATCAATTAGATACAGAGACGTACACATATAAAGAACCAGAACAAGATGAAAACGGAGATTGGGGCTTCTCAATTTTAGATAAAAATGGAGATTTAGTTGGCTCATATATCGTTACTTCTGACGGTATAGTGACAAAATATGATGAACACGGAGATCCAATTGATTAATAAAAAGCAACAGCTGATTTTAATGGTCAGCTGTTGTTTTCTGTGTAAGTACGTTTAATTTCATCTAAACGGTCAATAAAACTATCGATATATGATTCCGGAGCGATAATTTTTGCTAAAGGAGCAAGTTGATAAGCAATGTAATAAGCATCAAACCGTGTGCAATTTACCCATGCCAAAATGGTGTCTTCATTACGTGAAACAATCTCTTTAATTGAAAATTGTTGTTTAAATTGATTCCAAATGGTTGTACTCGTTTCAAATAATACTGCATTATTCGCGAAGTCTTTAGAAAATTTTGTATCTAGAACGTGTAAGGATTGTATCGATTTCAAAGAAACGGTATGTATTTTATGTTGAAATTCGTAAGTAAACCAATAATCATAATGCATATACAAAATAGATAATGGTTTAATAGTCATTTTGTTATGATCTACTTCAATACGCACTCTATGTTTATTGACGATTGCTTTTTGAAGGTCCATTAATATTTTTCCAGGAAGTAAATCATCACGTACTTTGAATTGATGTAACATCGTCATCAAAATATGTTTATCTTCTATTCTGACAGACGACATCGCATGTAAGAAAAATTTGTAAATATCGTAATGAAGAATAGGTGTGAGACTTTGTAACTTAATGAGTAAACTTAGTACACCAAGACTTTGTTTGTTCGTAGTATCATGGGTGAGTTCATAACCACCTAATTGATAATTATAGACAATTTTAGTATGATTGCTTCTCCAAAAATGACTTTCATAAAAAAATGTATTAATTGTATTAATATCACGTTGAATAGATTTTTTGCTGACATTTGTAAAGCGATCTAAGTCTTCTTGAGTGACAACATGACCATTTAATAATAATGTCAAAATATTAAGTATACGTGTTGCTTTATCCAAAGATATATCTCCCTTTTATTAAAGTGAAAAATTTTTCAAAAATAATTATATAGCTTGTAATAGAGTTTGTTACTATATAATTTGACAAAATATTAATAGTTAAACATTGATTTTAACATTAATATTGAATGGATAAAGAATGGTGAGACCGTAATAATGCATAAACTGTATCTAACGATGGCGTAGAGAGGTGATGTGTTCTAGCCTTACGGTAAATAAAACCTTGAATTGCTTCTACTTCAAGGGGCTGATGATTTATAACATCATAATACATACTTGTCCCCATATGATCTGGATAACCAGCATAGATATGCATAATATCTTCAACAATCGTGTCGGGTAATGTAATACCTTCTGCCATAGCGACTTGTTTACCTTCTTCTAATAAGCGTGTGCATAATTGATAGACTTCTGAAATTTTTAAAATTTGTGCAGTGTTGCCACCTAAAGCAGTAATCGAATTAATACCAAGATTGACAAGTAATTTATACCAAATCGTTGTTTCTATGTGATCTTCTAATATAAGTTCTATTTTAGTATGTTCTAAATAGTGTTTAAGTTGTTCAGTACGACGATCATGCTGAATATGCAAACGGTAATCTCTGAAATGGATTACTTCATCGTCTTTTTTCTGCCCACTAATATAGACCACAGCTTGGTAGACATATTTAAATGGTAAAGTTGAACGTAAACCATATCCATTTTGAGCTAAAATAATCGTTGTCTCCTCATGAGTAAGACGGTTTAAGTCTGGAACTAAAGATTCAAGTTGATGCGTTTTGACTGCCACGATAATCACATCGAAGGAGTTAGTCATAGACTTAATATCTTTAACAATGACATGTTGATTTGCAGGTTGAAAGTGAATGGACTTATTTGTTCTTCCAAGTAATGTGATATGAGGTAATACTTGTTGTAATTCGTAGGCAATCGTCGTACCTACAGCGCCTGGTCCAATAATCGCAATACGCATTTATAACTTTCCTTTCTTTAAAATATTACATATAATTATACGTGATATTATTGAGATAATGTTATAGGAGATCGATAAAATAATGAAAAATTTGTCAAAACTTATGGAAATGAAGCAAAATGGTACAAAAATTTCAATGGTTACAGCATACGATTATCCAAGTGCAAAACAAGCGCAACAAGCCAATATTGATATGATTCTAGTTGGTGATTCGCTAGGAATGACAGTTTTAGGTTATGATACAACCACTCAAGTTACTTTAGATGATATGATTCATCATGGTAAAGCTGTTCGTCGAGGCGCCGATGATACATTTATCGTTGTAGACTTACCTATCGGAGCGGTAGGCGTAAGTGCGGAACATGATTTAAATCATGCGATAACGTTATATCAACAAACCAATGCGAATGCATTAAAAGCAGAAGGTGCCCATTTAACTGACTTCATTAAAAAATCGACACAAATGGGTATTCCAATTGTTGCACATCTTGGTTTAATGCCACAAAGTGTCGGTGTTATGGGTTACAAGTTACAAGGTGGTACAAAAGACGCAGCAGAACAACTTATTCGTGATGCACATGCCGTTCAAGAAGCAGGTGCAGTGGCGTTAGTATTAGAAGCTATTCCAAGTGACTTAGCTGGATTAATTAGTAAACAATTAGACATTCCAGTTATTGGTATTGGGGCAGGTAAAGATACAGACGGACAAGTATTGGTGTATCACGATATGTTAAATTATGGCGTAGAACGTTATGCTAAATTCGTAAAACAGTTTGCAGATTTATCTGTAGGCATTGATGGTATGAAGCAATATGATAAAGAAGTGAAAGCAGGAGCATTTCCTGCAGAAGCACATACGTATAAGAAAAAAGTATTAGATGAGGTTAATAAAAATGACACAAGTAATTAATACTGTAAAAGAGATGCAAACAATCGCACAACGCATAAAAGCGTCTGGTCAATCAATAGGTTTCATTCCAACAATGGGTGCGCTTCATGAAGGACATTTAAGTATGATGCGACGTTCAGTTGAAGAAAACGATGTGACAGTCATTAGTGTATTTGTAAACCCATTACAATTTGGACCTAATGAAGATTATGATGCATATCCTCGCCAAATTGATAAGGATGTTTCTTTAGTTAAAGCTATTCATGTCGATTATGTATTCCATCCTTCCGTTGAAGAGATGTATCCAGATGAATTAGGCATCACATTAAAGGTGGGACGTCTAGGGGAAGTCTTAGAAGGCCCACAACGTCCTGGACATTTTGATGGTGTCGTTACAGTAGTTAATAAATTATTTAATATCGTAAGTCCTAATAAAGCCTATTTTGGTAAAAAAGATGCACAACAATTAGCAATTATTGAGAAAATGGTAAAAGATTTTAATCATCCTATTGAAATTGTCGGCGTCGATATAGTACGTGAAGACGATGGACTGGCGCGTAGTTCTCGGAATGTGTATTTAACTGATGAAGAACGTAAAGAAGCGGTTCATTTAAGTAAAAGTTTAACATTAGCAAAAGATATGTATGAAGAAGGTGAACGTCGAAGTCATATGCTTGTAGGTGCAATAAAAACATACTTACAAGAACATACAAGCGGTCATATCGACGAAGTCGCAATTTATAGTTATCCTGAACTTGAAGTTGTTAATGAAATAAATGGGCAAATTTTTATCGCTTTAGCTGTGAAATTTTCTAAAGCACGTTTAATAGATAATATTATTTTAGGGAGTAAATAGAGAAAATGATTAGAACAATGATGAATAGTAAAATTCATAGAGCACGTGTCACAGAATCCAATTTAAATTATGTAGGAAGTATTACGATCGATGCCGATATTTTAGATGCGGTTGATATTCTTCCAAATGAAAAGGTTGCTATTGTAAACAATAATAATGGAGCACGTTTCGAAACATATGTGATTGCGGGTGAACGTGGTAGTGGAAAAATTTGTCTCAATGGTGCTGCATCTCGCTTAGTAGAAGTAGATGATATTGTTATTATTATGACTTATGTACAGTTGGACGAACGTGAATTAATCGATCATGCACCTAAAGTAGCGATTATGAACGAAAATAATGAAATAATTCAAATGATTCATGAAAAAGAAAATACAATAATTAAGTAATTAAGTGAGCGTGCAGTCTTAAAGAGATTATTTTGGAAAGACTAGCACGCTTTTTATATATTAAGAGTATAGAGTTATGGGTTTTTTAGAAAGTTTTGATGCATAGTGATGTTATTATGGGAAAAATAAGAGGAAAACCATCAAACGAAATAAGAATATTAAGAGGTTTTATATGTGTTTATTCTAATTAACGAAGGGTAGATACGAGTAAAGGTAAATAAAAGGGATGATAGAAATGAATTATATAAAATATTTAGAATCAAAAGATGGAACTAAACTCTATACAAAGGTTAATGAAGTTAAAGAAAGTAAAGCAAATATTATAATTGCACATGGTCTTGCAGAGCATCTAGACCGTTATGATGAATTGGTCGCGTTTTTAAATGAGCATCATTATAATGTCGTTCGTTTTGATCAACGTGGTCATGGGCGTTCTGAAGGTAAGAGAGTATTTTATAGTCATGTGGATGAAATCATTGATGACTTGGATAGGATAATTAACTACACTAAGGAGAATTATAGTGGAAGAGTATTTTTAATCGGACATAGTATGGGAGGTTACGCGGTAACTTTATTTGGTACCAAATACCCTAATAAAGTAGATGGCATTATTACTTCTGGCGCACTAACGCGCTATAATAAACGTACATTCGGAGAGCCAGATAAAAATATTTCAGCAGATACATATGTCAAAAATGAACTGGAAGACGGTGTTTGTTCTGACGAAGAAATTATCCAAAAATATAGAGATGATGATTTAGTCGCTAAAGAGATTTCTATAGGCCTCATATTTACCCTGATGGATGGTATTGCCTATCTAAAAGAACATCCAAGCCATTTTATAGATCCAGTACTCATCTTACATGGTAAAGAAGATGGTCTCGTAAGCTATAAAGATTCTATCGATTTATATAATGAAATTGCTTCTAAGAAAAAGTCTCTGTATATTTATGAAAATTTACAACATGAAATTTTCAATGAGTCGTCATATAATCAAAGTATTTTTAGAGATATCATTGATTGGTTGGATAGTAAAAATAGATAAAATATGATGTTTGACGTGAAACAATGAAGTTAATATTAAAACAACCATGAGTAGGAGTATTCTCACTCATGGTTTTTAATTGACTAATAATATGTGTGGCGAAGTTATTTTAATCCTACATATTCTTCTAAAGTTTTACCAGATTGATATACTTTGGTTGCAGTATCTTTTCCTAAATAACGTAAATGCCATGGTTCGTATTGATAACCAGTAATTTTTTCTTTTCCTTTAGGATATCTCACGATAAAGCCGTATTTATGTGCGTTTTTCGCAATCCATTGACCTTCTTTTGTTTTTCCGAAACTTGCATATAAGTTTTTATCTGAATTAACGCCACCGATGTCAAATGTAAGACCTGTTTGATGTTCTGAGTAGCCAGGACGTGCGCTATATTTATCTGCAGCTTTTTTACCATCGCGTGCAGCATAACGATTGTATAGTTGAACTTGAGTAGGATAACTTCTGTAGCCACTCATTTTGTATAAGTTAATACCCTCTTTTTGTGCAGCACTAAATAATTGTTGTAAGGCTTGTTGGGCTTTTGGATCTTCACCAGGATTATAATTTGAAGGAAGACCTATATTTTTATTTACAATTAAAATACCATCGATATATGTACGACCCTCTTTAATAACTTTTTTATGTTTTTGTTGATTGTCATCACTTTTATTAGTTTGAGATGTTTGTTTAGTATTATTTTCATTTTCATCATTACTATGTGAGCAAGCTGAAAGTAATAAAGCGCTTGTCATTAGGACTGCAGAGAATTTTTTCATGCTTAAACTCCTTTAAATTTTAATTACTATAAACAATAATGAAACATTGTACACAGTGTAACATAGTTTTTTAATTATATAAGACGCAACTTTTATGAAAAAAAGTGGTATTTTAACAAAATTTATATTTATCTTCCCCTTCAAATAATGTATAAATAATGTATAGTATATTAGTAAAATAAGAAGAATGTATGAGGGGCCAATAGATGAAAAAATTTTTATTTTTGGGTAGTATCATGATGATGTTATTAGCTGCTTGTAGTACGCATGAATCTTCAAAAGAAGATAATAAATCAAAATCAAATCAAAATAACGTTCAAAAAGCTAAAAAGAACGAATCAGATAAAAAAGATGAAACGTCATTAACCAATACGTCTAAATTATCAACGAAAAAACGATTAGCATTAGCATTCTGTATTGATGGTGTCGATCAATATACATTGACTAAAAATGAAATTCTAACTGGAATTTATGAATATAGATTACCTACGGGCAAACATAATTATAAATTAGTTGATTTTACATTAGTTAAAGTGAAACAACCAGTAAAACATGCACCAAAACATATGCAGTTCTTTACGGTTTATCCAGATAAAAGTACCTATCAAGCGCTAATTGGAGTTAATAAAGATACAGTTTATGTAGGACGTATGCAAAAAGGTACATTGGATTATAACGATTTACTTGATAAAGGAAAAGAAGCTAGTTTAGAAGAAGTATATAAACATAATAAAGATAATAAAGCTTTACCAGAACTTATAAGTAAAATGCATATTTCAAACTCGTTACCTGATAGTGCTAATGATAATGGGAATCCGTTAGCTTCAAATGATTTAGAAAAATCTGGTAGTGTAAATACGCGTTATCGTAACGAAGTGTATCAATTAATTTCTGATTTTGATGACGTAGAATTAAAAAAATCAGGTTATTTATGGGATGATGTCAAAATGACAGATCATAATGGTAACTGGATTGTGAACTATCGTAACAAAAAAGGCGAGATTCTAGGTACATATAGAATGAAACACGGAAAAATTCAAAAATTAGATGAAAATGGAAAAGTGGTAAAAGAAGAAAAATAAATGAATTGTTAATAAAACGTTGTGAGATGTTTAAATTAAGACATTTTACAACGTTTTTCTTTTTATTATGATACGATGAATAAGATTGTAGGAGGTTCGGAGCAAATGAAATATAAAAATACAACATTTCATTTTTCTAGGGATACATGGCAGTATTTAAAGCATAAAAGTGGTGATGATAGATGATGACTTTTTTAGCCATTACCATTTTTGTACTCACATTAATTTTTGTAATTTGGCAACCCAAAGGATTAGATATTTCGATTACTGCTGTAATTGGTGCAGTTGTAGCACTTCTGACGGGCGTAGTAGGATGGTCAGATGTTATGGAAGTGACGAGTATAGTATGGAATGCAACGCTAACATTTGTGGCTATTATTCTTATTTCACTTATTTTAGATGAAATTGGCTTTTTTGAATGGGCAGCACTTCATATGGTAAAGGCATCTCAAGGCGATGGACGAAAGATGTTTATTTTCATTATGATACTTGGAGCGATAGTAGCAGCATTTTTTGCGAATGATGGGGCAGCACTTATTCTCACTCCTATAGTATTAGCAATGGTACGTCACTTAGGTTTCAAAGAAAAGATGATATTTCCATTTATTATCGCCAGTGGTTTTATTGCGGATACTACATCTTTACCGTTTACAGTGAGTAATTTAGTAAATATTGTTTCAGCAGATTATTTTAATATTGGATTTGTAGAATATTTAAGTCGTATGATACTTCCAAATATATTTTCATTAATCGCAAGTATTATTGTATTGTGTCTTTATTTTAAAAAGGCAATGCCAAAGCAAGTGGATATAAAAAAATGAAGGCACCTCAATTAGTTATTAAAGATGCTTCATTATTCCGTATATCGTGGTTCGTATTAGTTTTATTACTTATAGGTTATATGATGAGTGAGTTTGTTCGTGTGCCTGTCTCTATTATTGCAGGTAGTATTGCTCTTATTTTTCTTATTTTAGCGGCGAAATCGAATGCTGTTCCAGTTAGAAAAGTTGTAAAAGGCGCACCATGGAATATTGTTATATTTTCACTGGGAATGTACTTAGTTGTCTTTGGTTTGAAAAACGTGGGAATCACTCATGTGTTAGGTCATATATTTTCAAATATCGCGCATCAAGGTTTATTTACTAGTATTATGGGTGTTGGTTTTATCTCAGCTATACTCTCTTCAATAATGAATAATTTACCTACCGTACTCATTGATGCGATTGCCATTCATCAATCAGCAGTTACTGATGTACTCAAAGAGGGAATGATATATGCTAACGTAATAGGTTCAGATTTAGGACCTAAAATTACACCGATTGGTTCTTTAGCTACATTGTTATGGCTTCATGTTTTAGCTCAAAAAGGAATTAAAATATCATGGGGCACCTATTTTAAAACAGGTATCGTTATTACCCTTCCAGTTTTATTCATGACCTTACTAGGTTTATATTTAACATTAAAATTGATATAGACAGACTTATTAAAAAGAAGCCAAAAATGATATGATTTTTGGCTTTTGTTATATAAAACAAAAAGTTTAAAATTATTAAAAATGTAATATTATCATTTTTGTTTAAATAGGTTATGATAAATTATATATATTTTGATTTTTGATTCATATGTAATGAATAACAAGGGGATGACATAAATGAAAAAGAATAAAACTGGAAAGTTTAAACTAGAAATGCCGCACACCTATGCAATATTAATGTTGATTATAGTAATTTCCTGGTTACTTACTTATATTATTCCTGCTGGAGAATATGCGAGAGAAAAGAAAAACGGACAAACCATAGTTATTCCTGGTACCTATCACACAGTATCTTCAGAACATCTAAATTTTTTGAATATATTTAGAGCTGTCCCAGAAGGATTGATTAGTGGGGGAGAAATTGTTTTTTATGTATTTTTAGTGGGTGGCGCTTTTGGAATTGTCCACAAAACAGGTGCTTTTGAAAATGGTGTAAATAAAGCTATGAGAGTTTTGGGAAAAGCCAACTTTTTAATGATCCCACTAACGATGATCATCTTTTCAATATTAGGTTTTACAATAGGTTTAGCTGAAGAAACTATTATATTTGTTCCCATTGGTATTATTATTGCTCGTACCTTAGGTTATGATGCATTAACTGGTGCTGCCATGGTTATTTTGGGGGCAGCTAGTGGTTTTAGTGGGGGCATGTTAAATCCTTTTACAGTTGGGGTGGCTCAAACAATTGCTGAACTTCCAATGTTTTCAGGTTGGGGCCTTCGAACTATCATATATCTTTTTATATTAGCAACGGCCATTTCAACTGTAATGTTATATGCTAGTAAAGTTAAAAAAGATAAAACTAAAAGTATTGTGTATCATTTAGAAAAAGAAGAAGGACAAGTTAATCAAGACATCGATTATCAACACTTTAGTAAAAAACAAGCATTTAGTTTAATGATTATTATGGCAACTATCCTCTTCAATATATTTGGTATTTTTAAATTTGGATGGAGTTTCAATGAAATGAGCGCTAATTTCTTATTTGCAGGAATTTTAGCGGGCTTAGTAGGTGGCTTAGGGTTTAATGGTACGTTTGATGCTTTAGTAGATGGAATGAAAAATATTCTATTTGGAGCAATGATTGTTGGTGTCGCAAAAGGAATTATCGTACTGTTAGAAAATGGGAAAATCATAGATACCATTGTTCATGCATTGACGACCTTATTATCAGATGTACCAACGTCATTAGTGATTATAGCTATGTTTATTTTACAATTCATTCTTAATTTCTTTATTCCATCAGGTTCGGGTCAAGCATTAACGACGATGCCCTTAATGGTTCCTATCTCTGATTTGTTACATATTAATCGTCAGCTTACTGTCTTAGCCTTCCAATATGGTGATGCAATAAGTAATATTCTATTTCCTACATCAGCAATTTTAATGGGAGCTCTAGCTGTAGGTAAAATTTCTTATACTGAATGGTTGAAGTTTGTATGGAAACCTATATTAATATGGATAATTATATGTAGCGTTGCTATGTCTATTGCTTTAGTAATAGGATACTAAAAAAATCAGGTAAGACTGACGGTTGTCTGAAGTTAGTGAGATGGATGTCTTAAAAATCTTGTGAAAATAACGAAAGAGCGTGTGTTCGTGTTAAATGAACGCACGCTCTTTTTTATACATTAACCTTTTGATGAAGTACTGTTTTGATAACGACCATGTACAAAGAAATATAAAATCATTGCAATAATAATTAGACCTGCCATTGCAAGATATAAATAGCGATAGCCCATAAATGGAATGAGTAGACCTAAAATGAAAGGACCCATGCCTGCACCAAAGTCCACAAAAATATAGAACGTTGATGTAGCTAATCCCATCTTACTAGTGGGTGATTGTTGAATGGCAATGGCTTGTGCAGTTGGAACGATGGTTCCATAACCAAAGCCAATAAATGCTGCAGATAGTAATAGTAAAAATGGAGAACTTACTATACTTAAAATAGCTAATCCTATTGCAAAACTTAGAAGTACAGGATACATGACTTTATTTTCGCCAAAATGATCATAAATCTTTCCAGTGAATGGACGTGTCACAAAGGTCACAACTGCAAATACAATAAAGAAGAAACTAGATGCAGTAACTAAATGTAACATTTCACTGTATATTGATAAGAATGAAAGTACACTTGCATAAGCAATTCCTACTAAGATGACGACACATGAAATAGGCAATGCTTCTTTTTGTAAGAAAGCACTGAGACCTTTAGGACGTGATTGTTCTTCAGTAACTATGTCATGATTCATCGGTAATTTTTTAATTAATAAAGTAAAACTAAATGAAACGACAATGCTAATCAAACTGATGCCAAAAATTGAAGAAAATCCTAAATTATTATTTAATACTAGTCCTAAGAATGGGCCAAAAGCGGAAGCAAGCGTCACGCTTAAACCGTAGTAACCGATACCTTCACCTTTACGTTCTTCTGGAATTAATCTAGAAGAAATCGTACCCGTTGCTGTTGAAGAGAAACCAAAGGCAATTCCATGAATAAAACGAACAAACATCAAAATAAGAATACTATGAATTGTAAAATATAAAGCGATAGCTATAATAGAGCCAATGACACCGCCAATGAGCACGTTCTTAGGTTGAAGATGATCGATGATTCTTCCAGCGCCTAATCTTCCAGCTAGCATGCCAATGATAAATACACCAGCTGCTAATCCGCCAATACTTTCTGAAGCATGGTACGTTTCGATTGTGAATTGTGTAATTGTCACAATAAGCATGTAGTGAATTAAATACATAAATAAATTCACAATCGTTACAAAGATAAAGTCTTTCGACCATAAACGTTGCGACATGTTTAACCTCCTCTATTTAATCCTATTTATCTTAATTTATACTTAATTATTATAATATTAGTAAGACTTAATGTATAATTAGAATAATTTAATTTAATATAAGTAAAACTGATATAAAGGAGGAGAACATATGAATTTTGAACAGCTAATATATGTTAAATCAGTATACGAACAAGAATCAATGATTCGTGCAAGTGAACTAATGCATATTAGTCAATCTGCCATGAGTCAATCGATTGCTAATCTGGAAACAGAATTAGGATATTCATTATTTTATCGCTCCAGAAAAGGGACAATACCGACAGAAATTGGCAAACGATTGATTCCAAAAATATTGGAAATTTTGGAAGCGAAAGAACATCTCATGCTAGAAGTAGAACGTTTACAAACACATATAACAGGAAAATTAACCATAGCCACTATACCAACGTTATTTCACAAACTACTTCCTAAAGTCATTTCTCAATTTAAAGTTGATTATCCAAACGTAGATATTGAAGTTATAGAATCTGACCGTGAAAATATTATAAAAATGTTGAGAAATAATGAGATAGATTTAGGATTAATTGGTAAAAAAGAATCAGATAAAACAATGTCCTTAATTCATGAATTTCCTCTTAATTTATCGACGAATTTTAAACTTATTGTACCTGCTAAATCTAAACTTACGTTTAAAGATACTGTTAATTTAGAGGATATTAAAGACTATCCATTTATCCTCTATGATCGTAGCTTTTACCATCATCATTTGAAAAAATTCGAAGAAGAAAATGGAGAATTAAAAATTGTATTTCGTACGCATAATCCCATCGTTTTATTAAGAACTGTTGCAGAAGGCTTAGGTGTAGGTATGATTTCTAGTTACATGATCGAAGACGAACCCATTTTAAATGACGAATATATTGAGGCCATACCTCTAGGCCATCCTTTTGATTATTCAGTGTATTTTACAGCGATAGTCAATGACAACAGAAAAAATGAAACCTCTTTATTACGATTTATTGATTATTTAAAAAGTAATCATTAACAAAACTTTGTTCAAAAGTTCACAAACTTTTCATGGTATTTTACATACAAAGTGCTAACATAATAATTGAAAGTTATATTACTTTAAGAGGTGTAGTAAATGGGCAATTCTAAAAAAGTAGCACTTGTTACAGGTGCAGCACAAGGTATTGGTTTCAAAATAGCAGAACGTTTATTTAATGACGGTTTTAACGTTGCTATTGTCGACTTTAATGAAGAAGGCGCAAAAAAAGCTGCTGAAGCACTTTCAAAAGAAGGTCAAGAAGCAGTAGCATTTAGAGCTGACGTATCCGACCGTGAAAATGTTTTTGATGTGACACGTAAAGTTGTAGAACATTTTGGAGAGTTAAATGTAGTCGTAAATAATGCTGGTTTAGGACCAACAACACCTATTCATACAGTAACATCTGAACAATTTAATCAAGTTATCGGAGTAAATGTTGGAGGCGTATTCTGGGGCATTCAAGCAGCTTTAGAACAATTTGAAAAATTAGGTCATGGCGGTAAAATTATAAACGCAACATCTCAAGCAGGTGTTGAAGGTAATGCGGGATTATCTTTATACAGTAGTACTAAATTCGCAGTTCGTGGATTAACTCAAGTTGCTGCACGTGATTTAGCTGACAAAGGTATTACAGTAAATGCATTTGCACCAGGTATCGTTGAAACACCTATGATGGAAGGTATTGCTAAAAAATTAGCCGAAGAAAATAATCAACCAGAAGAATGGGGTTGGAAACAATTCACTGATCAAATCACATTAAAACGTTTATCTAAACCAGAAGATGTAGCCAATGTGGTTGGTTTCTTAGCTAGCAGTGATTCTGATTACATTACTGGTCAAACTATTATTGTTGATGGCGGTATGAGATTCCACTAATTTAAACAACAAATATATATTATTATTTTTAAAACTGATACGCACCCCAAAAGTTGGACTTAAAATCTAATTTTTGGGGTGCATTTTTATATTCTTTTAGTAGATACTATCTGCATATTGATGAAATACTTAACCTTATTGTTTTTTTATGTACTAGTCTAATTGATGACAACGTTACCTTTCCTATAAATATAGACCAATAATGATTGGACTCATCGCAATTGTATAACTCATTAAAAATGAGTATTTAGCAAAAATAATAAGCAATAAAAGCTAATACACCTACAAGTAACAAAAAGATTTAGAGACGCAATCAAAGATAAAATACGCTTATTTAGATATTTATTAATGAGAGTGTTTTATATTTTTAAAAAATAATGATATATAGTAAATTTAAATGTAAATATAGTATATAATGTTATTAATATCTTACAGAAAGGAAGACATCAATGAGAATAAACAATATGAATATAGTTTCTGGTATCTTATGTGTATTATCATTTCTACTTGCAGTTTCGATTACATTTACAGATATGTTTTGGTATTTACCTGGCTTTTTTGTCATGCTATTGTCAGTGGTTTCAAGTGTTGTAGGTCTAATGAGTAGCAGCAAAGTATTTAATGGTATCACGTTATTTTTAACAATTATTTTCTTTCTTATTTTTTCAAGTCCATTATTACTTGCTTAGAAAAGAAAACGATTTTATATCGTACTAATATGAATGGCAATCTTTACAGCTATGATGTGAAGATTGCTTTTTTAAATTAAATTAAAAAAAATATTGAAACGCTTTCAATTAGTACGTATAATATTTACTAGTTTGAAAAAGGAAGGATAGTATATGAAAGTAAATAAATATTTGATTTTTATTTTGGGTGCTTTAGGAGGTTTGCTTTACGGTTATGATAACGGTATTATTTCCGGCGCATTACTTTATATTCCTAAGGACATCCCTTTACATAATGGGGCGATAGAAGGGTTAGTTGTGTCATCAATGCTTTTCGGAGCGATTGTAGGTGCAGGTGGCAGTGGACCTTTATCAGATAGAATTGGTCGTCGTCGCTTAGTACTATTTATCGCATTGGTATTTATTGTTGGATCACTTGTTTTAGCATTTTCAACAAATATTGTCATGCTTATTATTGGTCGTGCCATTGTTGGACTTGCCGTAGGTGGTTCAATGTCAACAGTACCTGTATATCTTACTGAAATGGCCCCTACAGAACTACGTGGATCTTTAGGTTCACTTAACCAATTAATGATTACAATTGGTATTTTAGCTGCATACTTAGTGAACTATGCCTTTGCAGATATGGGTGCTTGGCGCTGGATGTTAGGTTTAGCTGTGGTTCCTTCATTAATTTTATTAATTGGTGTAGCATTTATGCCTGAAAGTCCACGTTGGCTTCTTGAAAATAGAAGTGAAAAAGTAGCGCGTGACGTAATGAAAATCACATATAATCCAGATGCAATTGATGCTGAAATTAAAGAAATGAAAGAAATAGCTTCTCAATCAGAATCAACATTCTCAGTAATCAAATCACCTTGGTTACGTCCGACGCTTATTATTGGGTGTATCTTTGCGATTTTTCAACAATTTATCGGAATCAACGCAGTTATTTTCTATGCCCCAACGATTTTTACAAAAGCAGGTCTAGGTGGCTCTGCTTCAATTATCGGTACAGTTGGTATTGGTGTGGTAAACGTATTAGTAACGATTTTGGCATTATTTATTGTTGACCGTGTCGATCGTAAAAAACTCCTCGTTATAGGAAACATCGGAATGATTGCTTCACTGGTTATTATGGCGATGCTTATTTGGTCAATCGGTATTCAATCATCAGCCTGGGTCATTATTATTTGTTTATCATTATTTATCGTGTTCTTTGGAATTTCATGGGGCCCAGTTTTATGGGTAATGTTACCTGAATTATTCCCAACGCGTGCAAGAGGAGCAGCAACCGGTATTGCGGCATTAGTATTAAACTTTGGTACGTTAATCGTTGCACAATTATTCCCAATTTTAAATCATAATTTAGATACAGAATGGGTATTCTTAATTTTTGCTGCTATTGGCGTACTAGCGATGTTCTTTGTGATTAAGTATCTTCCAGAAACACGGGGTCGCAGTTTAGCTGAAATTGAACATGAATTACGATTACGTACAGGTGTTAAATCTGAATAACGTATGTATATCGCTACTTCAATGATTTGGAGTAGTGATTTTTTATTTTTTAAAAAAAGGGTAAACATAAAAAAGCAATGCTATGAACGGAGGAATTAAGATGAAACAGTCAAAAGATTTAGAACGATTACTTAAATCTTTAGACGGACAAAAATATGGCGCTTATAAACGAATGAAAGGGATATATCAATTTGATCAATTCCGTCTAGCTATCGATCATGTCCAAGTCGATCCTTTTGCGCCACCTTCAAAAATGCGTGTCATTATTGGGAAACATGAGACTGAAATTCCTAATGAATTATTAGACACTAAAGATAAACGTATAGCGACTTCAGACTTTTTAACTCGAACAGTGGATACCCAGTTAAAACATTTCAATCGTACAGTGAAAGGTTCGGGTAAAAATGGGAAGATCTTTATCGATCATCCAGGACAAGAAATACTCGAACGTACATCTGTAGTGATTAATGATAAAGATATTGAAATACGTATTGAAGTTGGGCTACCAGCAGCCGGACGTAAGATTCTAGGAAAAGTAGCATCACATACGATAATACATGGCATTCCTCAAATGGTAGAAAAAGCGATACGATACGAAAATTTAAATCAACAAGCATTGAACGAACAAGTCGCATTAAAACTAGACCAGACTTATATTAGACAACAACTTGAAACAGAACATTTAGTCGCATTTGTGGCAAATGGTTCAATTTTACCAAGAAAAAGTGGTGTGTCAGACGCTCCAATGAAAAGTGCCATTCAATTCACAAGTCCTAAGAAATTTGAACATACATTCAATCTTCCAAGTGGCCGGGCAGTCACGGGGATGGCTATTCCACAAGGGATTACACTTATTGTCGGTGGAGGTTACCATGGTAAATCGACACTATTAGAAGCGCTTGAGCGTAGTGTATATGATCACATTCAACATGATGGCCGAGAATTTGTGGTGACTCAACATGATGCGATGAAAATACGTGCTGAGGATGGTCGAAACGTTGAAAATGTCGATATTAGTCCATTTATTGATAATCTTCCAGGAAAGAAAGATACGACACACTTTTCTACAGAAAACGCAAGTGGTAGTACATCTCAAGCCACAAATGTAATCGAAGCTTTAGAAGCAGAAAGTTCATTATTATTAGTCGATGAAGATACATCAGCTACCAATTTTATGATTCGTGATGGTCGTATGCAACAACTGATTGCTCCAGAAAAAGAGCCGATTACTCCATTTTCTAATAAAGTAAAATCATTATATGAAGATTATAATGTTTCTACTATTCTTATTGTGGGTGGTTCAGGAGATTATTTTGATGTTGCTGACCAAGTGTTAATGATGGATGAATATCATTTAAAAGATGTAACAGAAGAAGCAAAAGAAATTACGAATACTGACGGCTATAAGCGAGAAATTGATGGTGAGCAGTCATTTGGAGTGCTATCTCATCGCATACCGTTAACAGATTCTTTCTCTATAAAAGGAAAAGAAAAACGTTTTAAAGCAAAAGGATTACATTCTATTATGTATGGTCATGAGCCTATTAACCTAACAGGATTAGAACAACTTGTGGATGATAGTCAGACCAATGCTATTACGGTGATGTTAGATTACTTTAGACGTCATGGTATCAATAATCAGAATTCCATAATTCAAGCAACAAATGAAATGTATCATTTAATTGAGCATGAAGGGTTAGAAGCGCTCTCTCATTTTAATGGACATCCAGGACATCTTGCCTTACCTCGTAAACAAGAATTTATCGGTACCTTAAATCGATATAGAGGATTGAAAGTGAAATAAAAAGAGTATATCTTATCTTTTTTAGTAGGCAGGTAGTCTTACTTTTAAAAAATTAAAAGTCTGATTAATAGTGAAGCATCTGAATTAATACCGGAAGAATACGGGAAACTACGAAAAAAAGATTAAAAAATAAATATTTGTAGATTAAACATAAGTAAATCATAGACTCACTTTTCTTTTTATTAAAGGAAAGTGAGTCTTTTCTAATTAAAATAGTAAAAGTATTAGAGAGTGGAACAGTAAATTTAAAATAAATTCTATCTCTCACCTTCAATATTTTAGAAATGTTTGGATATTTATCATTTGATTAATCGCGCACGATTGTTTATACTAAAATCAATCGCGAACGATAGAAAAGAGGTGCTGTGTTGAAAAAGGATGAAATGACATTAGCGAATCAATTATGTTTTTCGGCATATAATGTGAGCCGCTTATTTGCACAATTTTATGAACAACAATTAAGGCCATTTGGATTAACGTATTCTCAATATTTAGTGTTACTGGCTTTATGGGAAGAAGATAATCGAACATTACATGAGATTGGTAGACAACTTGATTTATCAAGTAATACGTTGACACCACTTTTAAAAAGATTAGAACAATCAGGATGGGTCATAAGAGAACGTTCTGAAACTGATAAACGTCAACTGATGGTGACACTTACTGAAAAAGCACACCAACAACAAGAAGCAGTTTTTGAAGCTGTAGCCGAATGTTTACCTTCAAATTTTGATAAAACGAATTATAACCAAGCAAAAGACGTATTAGAACAATTAGAACATGGTTTGAAACAACTCAATAAAAAATAAAGAAGAGGATGAGTTAAATGAAAACATACGACGTTACATTTATTGGTAGTGGACATGCAGCTTGGCATGCAGCTTTAACATTAAAACATGCAGGTAAAGAAGTAGCAATTATCGAAAAAGAGCGTATTGCGGGAACATGCACAAACTGGGGCTGTAATGCTAAAATCTTACTTGAAAATCCATTTGAAGTGTTAGAAGAAGCAACACACTATCCTGGTATTGTTGAATCACAAAATCTTAAAGTAAATTGGTCAAACTTAATGGATTATAAACATAAAGTGATTGATCCAATGGCTGGTCAGTTAAAATCATTATTTGAACAACAAGGTATTGATGTATATGATGGTACAGGTGTAATTAAAAATGAACATACAGTTGAAGTAAATGGTGAATCGATTGAAACTGAAAATATCGTCGTTGCGACAGGTCAACATAGCAATAAATTACCTATCGAAGGTAAAGAATATACACATGATAGCCGTGACTTCTTATCGATGGAAGACACACCAAAAAGTATCACATTCATTGGTGGCGGAATTATCAGTATCGAATTTGCATCTATCATGATTAAAACTGGCGCTGACGTTCATGTGGTTCATCATACAGATGAGATTTTACCAGGATTTAACCGTAATCATGTAGATAAATTAGTTGAAAAATTAGAAGATGAAGGCGTTAAATTCTATCTAAATGAAAATACAGTTGCAGTTAAAAAAGAAGGAGACGCGTTTACACTAACAACTGAATCTGGATTATCAATCAATACAGAATATGTACTTGATGCAACAGGAAGAGTTCCAAATGTTGAAGGTATTGGATTAGAAAATGTCGGTATCAATTATAGTAAAAAAGGTATTGAAGTAGATGAGTACTTAAGAACAAATGTTAAAAATATTTACGCAAGCGGTGACGTTTTAGATAAAACGATTCCTAAATTAACGCCAACAGCAACATTCGAGTCAAATTATATTGCTGCACATATTTTAGGTATGGTACAAGATGAAATTAAATATCCAGCTATTCCTTCGGTACTTTATTCGCTTCCACGTTTATCACAAATTGGTGTAACTGTAGAAGACGCAAAAGAAAATGATCAATATACAGTAAAACATGTGCCATTCGGTAAACAAATGGTATTCGAATATAAGAATGAAACAGAAGCTGAAATGTATATTGTACTAGATGAACATAAACACTTAGTAGGTGCTGAAATCTATGCAGATGCTGCCAATGATTTAGTAAACTTACTTGTATTTATCATTAATCAACGTTTAACAGCCAAAGAATTAAGTCAATTGATTTTTGCTTTCCCAGGCGCTTCAACAGGCGTGATCGATTTATTAAGATTAAACATGCTATAGGTAATAATAAAACGGTTAGTCCATGTGGCTAATCGTTTTTTTTATAAAAGAATGAAATGTTTAAATTTCTCTAAAACGTAAATAACTATATTGTACGAAAAATGAAACGTCATCTCATTTGGAGGGATTTATATTATGGGTAAAGAATTTGAATCGAATGGTGTTAAAGTAGAAATACCAGATGAATTAGAATCAGTCGTTGCGTTAGAATATTCTTTTGTAGAAGCATTAGCTAAATTAGAATTGAATGTCACAGGTATTGCTGATGACAAAGATAAAAATAACTTAGAAAATTCTATTAAACACTTAGTAGGTAACTATACATCTGTTGGTTCACGTTTGGAGCCTGATACAGAATTAATTAAAAAAGCAGAACCACAATTAATCTTAGCAGATAAAACAAGACATGAATCAATATTTGAAAAATTAAATACGGCAGCACCGACAGTATTATTAGAAAGTTTTGATGCTAACTACGATCAAAGTATTGAAACATTTAAACAAATTGCAGAACTCGTATCTAAAGAAGATAAAGGCCGTGAACTTGTTGTTCAACACAATGAAAAAGTTGAAGACTTAAGCAAAGATATTAAACTTGATAAAGACGTATCAACTATTGCTGCTGTACCAACACATGATGGCTTATATGTTCATGCATCACATTCATATGTTGGACAATTCTTGCAAAAAGTTGGTTTTAATGGTTCTATTCCTGAAGATATGGAGAACCACCTACCTGAATATATGGGTGCAGATTACTTAAAAGTAGATACAGACCGATTTGCAAGCTTCAATCCAGAACGTATATTGATTATGGTAGATGAAGATAACAAAGCAGATTATGAAAAATTAAAAGAATCAGAAGCGTGGTCAAATATTGAAGCAGTTAGAAATGATCGTGTACACGATGTAAACCGTGAACGTTGGGCAAAATATAGAGGCTTAATCGCATCAGAATTAATCTTAGAAGACTTAACAAATATTGAAGAATAATCTGATAAACCCAGCATGTTATATGTAATATGCTGGGTTCTAATTCATTTAAATAGTAAAACCACCATCAACATATAAGGTTTGTCCAGTTATGAAGTCACTCCATTGTGATGAAAAAAAGAGAACAGAGCCTGCAATATCATTAGGTGTAGCTATTCTTCCTAGAGGTGTTTGATGTATGATTTCTTCTTTTAAAGATTCTTTTGTATTTATGGTTCCTTTAGTAGGATAAACTAACCCTGGAGCAATACAATTAACGCGAATGTTATATTGTCCAAGTTCCCTGGCGAGATTTTTAGTATAACTTTCTAAAGTGGACTTAGCAATATTATATTGATGATATGGAATTATAGGTCGTTTAGTTAAATTACTTGTAATATTTATGATAGAACTATTGGATTGTTTTTTTAAATGAGGCAGACAATATTTTACTGTATTGTGAGTATATTTTAGAGCTCCTTCAAATTGGGAAAGATAATCATTCCACGTTATTTCTTCAATTATCTTACGATTTTCAGAATTAAATTCGAAAGAAGCAAATGCATTATTAACTAAACAAGTTAACTTTCCGTAATTTTTAATTATATTATCAATCATTTTTTTTACTTCAACTTCGTTTTTAATATCTGCCTTAATCGCTTCAGCATGTCCTCCTAAACTTTTACAATCTTCCACAGTTTTAAGCGCAGCTTTTTCATTTGCTAAATAATTAATTATAACCGTAGATTTTTCTTTAGCGAACGCCAGAGCAATAGAACGTCCTATGCCCCTACTGGATCCTGTAATTAATATTACGTGTTCTTTAAATGTCGTCATTATATAATCATCCTTAATTAATTATATTTCGTAAGTAGTGTATCGCTCACTTTTCTGCAATAAACTTTGTTCTATATCAACGTAAAAAACTAAATCTTTTAAATTAAAACCACCATCGTGATGCCAAGCTGCTTCTGGTAATGTCATAGAATTTATACTTGAAAAGCGGTTAGCACCTATATTAGCCAATTTTTCACACCATTTAAAGGTAGTTTCGACAGAAGCAGCTATACCAACTGTTTGTAAATAATTTTTGAATGGACTAAATATATGTACAAGATTATGAATATCATCAAAAGGCATGATACGAATAAATCTATTTAAAGGACTTGGGGTAAATTGTAATTCTTCTTGATAAATTAAAACCCAAGAAGAATCTTTATTAGTATATACCTCTCGATTATTATTAAATAATGATTTCATTTCTTCATCTTTCAATCGATTAAGACGTTCCATACTTTCATCAATTGATAATGTATGAAGAGGGTATTGAAGTTCTAACTGCTGTAGTGCACTCTTGATCATTTGAGCAAACATTTTAGGTGTTATCTTAAGTGAACTTTCTATAAATATCATTTGAGGAGAATAACAACCTTGTTGATCATAACGAATAATTTCAAGTGCGATATCTTGAGCTAGGCTTTTAACTTTATTAGGTTTTAAAGCTTCTTTACTAATAATAGCTAAACTAATTTTCTCATTATAAGATAAAAATCTTTTAGTAACAGGGATACGTTTAGAAACTTCATTTAGAGTATTGTTGTCACCATAACCAATGATAATATCTGAATGTTTAATCGCTACACGTTCTATATCAGTAACGCCTCCTTGCCAATATAGCACAGCAATACAAGCTCCAATTGTTGGATCAATTTCATTAATTATCTGAGCGAACCAACTTCCTATAAATGGTTCTGATTTAGGTAATTTGCAAATATTTCCAGATTTTACTAATAAACTACTAATTAAACTCCATAATGGTAGACCAGGGACATTTCCAGACCATAAATGCGTAACAATATCTGAACTAATAGCTTTTGAGTAACCGCCTTTAGAATTGGGGACAAATTGATTTAAAATATTGGGATTAGTAAAATCTTCTGTTAAAAAACGAGAAAGCTCATGTTTTCTAAATCTAGATAAATATTTCGTGAATCCTACTTTAATTGTTTCATAGCTATATCCAGTGATTTGAGGAATCACTTCTTCAACTTGAGAACGCCAAGGACTATTACGATCGAGTAGAATATGAATAGCTTGATCAATAACATTAATAATATAATCAGTAGAATATTCGGATAATTTTTTTTTATTCTTTTTTATTTGTAGAGCAACAGTTTCTAATTGTTGTTCGCTTAAAATAGGAACTAAACCGGTTATGTCTGCAAACTCTAATCTTTTATAATTTAGTTGCTTTTCTACAATAAAAGGAATATGTCCTAATTTAAATTCCATATTAAATCTCCTTATTGTGTAGCATTTAGAAAATCTTCCATCGCTAATGAGCATCCTTTAGCTAATGATCCTTTAGTTCTACCATGTAAAACGAAACCTTTTTCTTTATATTCTCCTATATCTTCCATTAAAATTGCTGCAACTGAATTGTAGTTAGCTAAATCATAGTGAATAAGAATACCTTTCTCTCCTTCAGATACTTCTTCCATTGTTAAAGGATTTACAATTCTACTTCGACACCAATGAGGACTATATTTAGTTGAAGGAGAAATGGTATTACCTTTATCGTAAAATTGGGTACTTAATTCTGTAACACCATACATGTTGACACAATTTTCTTTAGGAATACCAAAAGTAGTTGTTAATCGTTCGTAAAAATCATGTTGAGGTAATTCTTTGGAACGATTTTTGTAACCTCCTGTATCTAATATGCGACTACCTTTGGGTAAATGAAATTTAATGTTATGGTCATCAAGATATTCTAATAAATGTACCATACTATAAGTTGCCCCTAAAAGAGCAAATGGTTTTTGATTATCCTCTGAGTTTTTCAAATCTTTTATTAATGATTCATATTGAATACCATGTTCATCGATATAATTTTGACTATCTTTCGTTCCAAAGTTAGTTCTAGCCACTTCAAGATAATGAGCCAATGAAGAGTTAGGCATAGCTTGAGGAGTGGGGAACAAAACGCCTATTTTTATTTTCTCAATATCCGGTATGAACATCTTTTTAAAAAAAGAAGTTAATGCTAAGTCATAAACCTCTAAATCCATATGATAGTTTTTTCCTTTAATACCACTCGTTGTTCCACTGGTCATATATGTATATTTAGTATCCTTAAGTGGTATAGCGCTAAACGTAGCATATTTAAATGCATTGATTGGAACAGCAGGTATTTCTTTCCAATTTGAAACATTTTGTGGTGTTTTACCTTTAGAGATACTGAATTTTTTATAATCTTCGTTTTCATTAAATTGAAATTTGTAAATTTTTAAAGCCATTTCTGGAAAATCATCTGAATTACCACGTTCAATAAAATCTAAAACACTTTCTTTAATTTGATTAATGTCCATATATTAATCTCCTTTCATAAAAAAAGAGAGCAACAAAAAGTGCTCTCTGTGTAGTAGTAATGACAACAATTACTAAATCACTTTCCTACGTTGGTTTTAACCATAACAGGTTCAATGGTTGAAGCGACATATTAGCTTCTCTCAGCAAGTAGCACCCATAGTGATATATATTCAATCTAATATCTGTATTATATTTTAAAATAAATAAAATAGCAAAATTGTTCTTTGACAAAAAAATAAAAAAATTTTATATTTATTTTATAGTAGATATAAGTACTAGGGGTGTTTATAAACTGAGATGGAGTTATCCAAACCCTTTGAACCTGAACTAGTTAGTACTAGCGTAGGGAAGTATATAATAGGTTTTTACATACATATATATACTTTTAAATGCGCAAACTATCTAGAAGGGATATGTTTGTGTTTTTTTATGTGTTTTCACTTAAAAATTCAGATAGGAGTCTAAATATTATGAAAAAATTAAAATTAGCGGATATTCTAGCAACAGTATTGATTAGCTTTATATTTGGCTTATTTTATAAAGTAGTTGGATTAATGGTTGCTGGTTTAAAACCAATAGGATTACATTTAGATCAAATTGCGTATGGATTATGGTTCGTTGCCGCAATTGTTGCGTTCTTAATTATTAGAAAACCAGGAGTAGCCTTGTTAGCAGAGTTAGCAGCTGGGGCAGGAGAAACAATATTATCTGGGGAATTAAATATGTCGATTTTATTACATAGTTTTGCTCAGGGATTAGCATGTGAATTGATATTTTTAATTTTTAAATATAAATCTTATAAATTAATAGTGGCGATGATAGCTGGAGCTACTGCAGGAATATTTACTATACCAGTAGATTGGGTATTTAATTATTTAGGAGATTTGCCTACTTGGAACGTTATATTACTTTATACGATAAGAATTATTAGTGGCACAATTTTATCTGGTATGTTTGGTTATTATATTGTAAAAGCATTAGAAAAAACAGGAGTTACAAATTTGTTCCAAAGTTCTTCGAAAAAAGATATTGATTCTTTATAATCATTAATAATATATAAAGATCAGAAAAACCTATTAAAATCTACGAAACTTTATGGGTATGATTTTAATAGGTTTAATTTACTAATAAAATACTTTAATAATTGTAAAAGTTATTCCAGATAGACAAATTGAAGTTATACATATCACTATGAAAGGTTTAAGTGCTTTTGAAATAACTTCTTTTAAAACGATATTCAATCCTAGAGCAACCATCGCCATTAACATACATACCGTTGTAATAACATTTATAATATTCATAAGTAATGAAGGAATAGGAACAAATGTATTGATAAAAGCCATTATGATAAATCCAATGAGAAAGTAAGGAATATCGATTTTTTGTTGTACTTGGCTTGAGTGTGACTTATAACGCATATACAAAATTAAGACAATGCTTAATGGAATAAGTAAAAACACACGGCCTAATTTTCCAAGTAAAGCAAATGTCATTGCCTCTGGCCCGCCAATATCTGCTGCTAAGACGACATGAGCGATTTCATGCAAACTCACACCTGTCCAAGCGCCATAAGTTATAGTAGGTATGTTAAAAATAGCCTCGATAGCTGTATAAATAAGTGCAAATATAGTTCCAACTAGTGCAATAATACCTACACTTATTGCAATGTCTTTTTCTTTAGATTTTAAGATTGGTGCTGTAGCTGCAATAGCTGCAGCTCCACATACTCCTGTACCAATACCAAGTAGTATAGAGATATCTTGATTTCCTTTAATAATTTGATTCAAAATTAAAGTTAAACTTATTGAAAAGATAATTACGATAATATCAATAAGTAGTAATTTCCAGCCTTTACCTAGAATATCTCCCATATTTAATTTTAACCCATATAAGATAATCGCAAATTTTAATAAACGTTTCGATGCGAACGTAATACCTGGACGAATGTGTTCTGGATATCCCATCACTTGGCGATATAGCATCGCAAAAATGATAGCAATAGCTAATGCCCCAATCGTATGTAAAATAGGAAATTTAGCTAATATATAACTGATCATTGCGATCATAAATGTAAACATAATACCTTTCATAAATGAAGGCTGCGTGATTGATTTCATAGTACTTTCACCTCGATATGAAATCTTAGCACGTTATTGTTATAACGTTAAATAAATAATAAGTATAGTATATATATCAAAAATGTTATATTAGACTTAAAGGAGAATGATGCATGGATCCGTATAAGGTATTAATTGAAGTAATCAAAACAGAAAGTTTTACTAGAGCAGCAGAAAATTTATATACTTCGCAGCCTTCTGTGAGTCGTGATATTAAACGTTTAGAATTAAAATATAATGTTAAAATATTTGAATTTAAATCTCCATATTTAAAACTAACTAGAGATGGCGAAAAGCTATTACAATACGCATTGCAGCGGGAAAGTATTGAACAAGAATTATGGCAAAACTTAACATCGGAATCTGAGATCATCTCAGGCACTTTAACAATTGGAAGCAGTTATACATATGGTGAATATTTATTATCAGAACAGCTTACCAGTCTTATGCAACAATACCCTAAGTTACATATTCATTTACGTGTTAATAATTCAGATTCTGTTATAAATGATATTAAACACAACAGAGTAGATATAGGTATTGTAGAAAAGGAAATTCAAGACAATGTAATAAAATGTAAGAAAATAATAGAAGACGAAATGGTGTATATTTACAAAAAATCGGTTCAACCTAGAATGGATATATGTTTCGTTAGAGAAAAAGGGTCTGGAACAAGGTTTTATCAGGAAGTAGGTCTTTCTGAGTTAAAATTAAATCCATATTTGATAGAAATTAATAATATTAAGATTATCAAACAAATGGTAGAGGCTGGAAATGGGTTTGCGATTATTTCAAAATCAGCAATTCATCCCGAGGATTATGAAAAATTAATGATAACAACTTTAAATGTGAAACGTCACTATTACCTTGCTCAACATGTTGATAAATATATTGATAAAAATATTAGAGCTGTCATTGAAATGATTATGAAGTAGAGTATGTAAAAAAGCTGGATCTTTCTAAAGATTGAAAGGTCCAACTTTTTTATTAACACTGCGGGGTGTCTTATTTATTGTTTTTTAATTCAAAGAATTTTTCAGCTACAGCTTTACCAGATTGTGGATTTTGACCTGTGATAATGTGACCATCAATAACAGCGAATTGGCTCCAGTTGTCACCTTTTTCGTAATTTGCACCACGATTTTTAAGTTCATCTTCTGTTAAATAAGGTACTTTATCTGCTAAGCCAACTGCTTCTTCTTCAGTATTAGAGAAACCAGTTACAGTTTTACCATTAATAATAGAATTACCTTCACTATCTGTAACATTTAATAGTCCGATAGCACCATGACATACTGAAGAAACTGCATCGTTATTTTCATAAATTTTACGTGTTAATTCTTGTAAATCTTTATTATCTTTGAAGTCCCAAATTGTTCCGTGACCACCTGCGTAATAGATAATATCATAATCTTCAGCACGTACAGCATCTGGTGTAAGTGTACTACCAAGACGTGTCATGAAGTCTTTATCTTGATAATATTTCCAATCTAACTCAGACATCATATCTTCTTGTAGACTTGCAGGATCAATAGCTGTATAGCCACCTTCTGGACTAATATAGTCGATATCATAACCATTTTTGTACAATACATCTGCAAAGTGAACGACTTCACCTAACCATAATCCAGTTGGACGATTCATATCAGGATATTTTGAAACACTTGTAACAACTACTAATGCTTTACTCATTGTATACCTCCTAAATTGTTTACGTAATTCATAATTACCCATTTTTAAGGAGGAATAACACATGCTAGGTATATTTTTTATATTAAAATTATAAATTAATGTGATTGAAAATAATGTTACAAAAATTGTTTAAAAACGTTAAATAGTGGTACATATTAATATACAATTTACCAATTCTATGAATTCGTAAAAGTGGCCTCACTAATCAATCGATTAGTGAGGTTTTTTGTATTCCAATAATAGATAAATTATACTTGTAGTAATCTTTAAATATAAAAAGGAGAGATAATAATGGCCCAAGATAATGGAAAATTAAATTGGTCAAGTTTAATCATTGGTACGTTATTACTAATTATTGCTGTGGTTATATTTAGTAATCCAGTGCAAAACTTTTATACACTTACTTGGCTGATTGGCTTACTCATTATGATAGGCGGTGTCATTCAACTTTTATTCCGTCGTACGGCAAAAAAACTCGTAGGTGTAAATACAAAATTAATTTTAATTAATGGTATTATCGATTTAATCTTTGGCATTCTTGTTGTATTTAATGTTGGAGCAAGTTCAGTATTCTTTGTATTTATGTTTGCGTTTTGGTTTATTTTCAGTTCGGTTATCGGTCTGTTTACCATATCACAACAACATCAATTACGCGGTTTATCAATTATTATAAATATTCTAGGCATTATTTTAGGGATTATCTTATTATTTAACCCAATGATGGGTATGATTTTTGTTTCAACATTAATTGCATTTACATTCGCAATCCTAGGTGTGACATACGTGATTGATGGTCTAGCATAATGTATTTATGTCAAACGTATTAAATTTTAAACTCTTCACTGCTGTAAAAGTGAGGAGTTTTTCTTTTAAAAAGAATATCTGTTGCGTTGAATGAAAAGTAAAGTTGATATACAGAATATGACGTAAGTATTAGAATGATAATTGATAAAACACATGAACATGTTTAGGAGGAACTATCGTGAATTACAATTTTGATGAAATCATTGATCGTCGTTATACAAATTCAATGAATGTGGAAGGCTATAAAGGTTATCTTTTTGGTAATACAGATACGTCAGATTTAAAAGATAATGATGAACTGATTCGTATGTGGGTAGCAGATATGGACTTTAGTACACCAGAAGTCGTATTAAATGCGATTCGTGAACGTTTAAATAAGAAAATTTTAGGCTACACAAACGTCTTCGGTTCTGAATATTATGAAGCTTTTGTTTCTTGGACAAAGAAACGTTATGGTTTTACTTTTCCTCAAGAGCATCTTGTATTCTCTCATGGTATTGTGGCTGGATTAATTGAACTTGTAGGTTATATTTGTGATAAGGATGATAAAGCACTAATTTTTACGCCGAGTTATGGTCCATTTAAAATGGCATGTGATAAAAATCATATTTCAACAGTATATTCTCCACTAATCAATCATCATGGATATTATGAGATTGATTTTGACGATGTACGTAAAAAAGTAGAAACAGAAAATATTAAATTATGCATTTTTGCGAATCCACATAATCCAACGGGACGTGTCTGGTCAGAAGAAGAGTTAGACACATTGGGTCAAATTATGAAAGACAATGATGTATGGCTCATTTCAGATGAAATCCATTGTGATATCAAACGTTCAGATCAATCACATGTGCCATTTGCCAAAGCTGTCCCAGATTACGACAAAATCATCACTACTATGTCTCAAAGTAAAGCCTTCAACATTGCAGGTTTGATGTTTTCAAATATCATTATTCAAAATGAATCACTTCTAAAAACTTGGAACACCCATCACTTTGGTACGGAAAATCCTCTAAGTGTGGTTGCCACGCAAGCTGCTTATGAAAAAGGCGAAGATTGGTTACAAGCAATGAATAATTATTTAGATGATAACTTTAACTATTTAGCAGATTTCCTAGAAAAAGAACTGCCGCATGCAGAATTTAAAATTCCAGAGGCGGCGTATTTAGCTTGGGTAGATTTAAGCTATTATATTAAAGAAAAAGATATTGATGAATCGATGGCGAAATTCTTTATTAAAAACGCTGGTGTCATCATTGAAGGCGCAGAGCAATTTGTTCATAACGCAGAGGGTCACATTAGAATTAATATTGCAGTGCCTAGAGAAGTGATGAAAAAAGGACTACAAAAAATAAAAGCGGCTTTAGTTTAAATGGAAGTGATATATCATGGCTATTATTGAACCCTCACACATAGGTCATACACCATTTCAACAATTATTAGGTCATCATGAGGACATTATGAAGACGTGGTCAGCATTGAGTGACACACTAGAAAATACTAATGCTTTAAACGCAGAACTCAAAGAAGAGATACGCCGTATGCTAGCGCAGAAAAATGGTTGCCAATATTGTAAAGCAAAAGGCAAGCCTACCGGGAGTCTAACAGATGAAAAATCAGCAATATGTATTGGATTTACAGAAGTCTATATCAAACTGGGAGATCAAATACCTACAACGTACACAGAAATCTTAAAGTCTCATTTGTCAGATAAAGAAATCGTCGAACTTATTACGTTCATTACATTTACAAATGCCCAACAACAATTTGGTGCGATGATGAAATTAGAACCTTAAATAAAAGGACTCTAGCTTAGGTTAGAGTCCTTTTATAATTTTCATTTAAAATAACATTCCCCAAATCGTCTGCAAGGTATGGTTTTCGATAATAATAAATAAACCAAGTCCAATATAGACCACTGCCATTATCCAACGACTGAACTTCTCTACAGTTTCTCCGATTTCAGGAATAGATGCAAGCTTCTGTGCAGTAAACACTAAGACATAGATTAAAATTAAAAAGACGATTAATGTCACAATGAGTTCAGAGACACTTAATGTGACAAAGTAAGGGACAAATAATCCGATGTTATCTGCTCCGCAACTTGCGATCGTCACTAACGCAACCGTGCCAATTAGTTTAGTTAATCCGTGTTTGTCTAGTTCTTGTTTCGCTCTTTTTTCTCCTTCACAATCATCAAAAATAGCTACTTTTAATCCTAAATAGATAGGAATAAGACCAAGTAATCCTAAAATCCATTTTTCAGGCACATAATTTAAGACAAAGGCAAAGAATAAACT